>NZ_CP013233.1:3974662-4349324 GCF_001584165.1 Collimonas arenae | reverse complement strand
GGAAGAAAATACGATGACGATGCAGGCGCTGGTGATCGCGCATGCAGCGTACGGGCATAATTCCTTTTTCAAGGGAAACTACCTGTTTCAGCTTTGGACCGATGCCCACGCCATCATCGATTACCTGGTGTATGCGAAGAGTTATATTGCCGAGTGCGAGGAGCGCTACGGTTTCTCCAAAGTTGAAGAACTGCTCGACTCCTGCCATGCGTTGATGCATTACGGCGTCGATCGTTACAAGCGTCCGCAAAAATTGTCGCTGGAGAAAGAACAGGCGCAGCGTCGCGAACGTGCAGAGTACATGCAGTCGCAAGTCAATGAGTTGTGGCGCACTTTGCCGGAGAAGAAGGCTGAGGCGGCAGAGCAGGTCGAAGGGCGCTTTCCGCCTGAGACGCAGGAGAATCTGCTGTATTTTGCCGAGAAAAATTCGCCGCTGCTGGAATCCTGGGAGCGTGAGGTCATCCGTATCGTGCGCAAGATCGCTCAATATTTCTATCCGCAGCGCCAGACTCAGGTCATGAACGAGGGCTGGGCCACATTCTGGCATTACACGATCCTGAATACCCTATACGATGAAGGCCGTCTGACGGATGGTTTCATGATGGAGTTTCTCCATTCGCATAGTAATGTGGTGTATCAGCCGCCGGTGACCAAGTCGTACTACAGCGGCATTAATCCATACGCGCTCGGGTTTTCAATGATGAGCGATATCCGGCGCATTTGCGAAAATCCGACTGACGAGGATCGTGAATGGTTTCCCGAACTGGCCGGGACGCTGTGGCTCGATACCTTGCATTATGCGATGCGCAATTTCAAGGATGAAAGCTTTGTCGCGCAATATCTGTCACCCAAACTGATACGCGACATGCGCTTGTTTGCGGTGCTCGATGATGAAACCCGCAGCGAGCTGGAAGTATCGGCGATCCACAATAACGCCGGCTACCAGTATGTCAGGCAGGCATTGTCGCGCCAATACGATATCAACCATCGGGAACCGAATATCCAGGTATGGTCAGTCAACACACGCGGCGACCGCAGCCTGACCTTGCGTCATTTCCGCAGCGACGGCAGGCCGCTCGCGGATGGTACCGATGAAATGCTGCGCCACATGGCGCGCCTCTGGCAGTTCGACGTGTACCTTGAGAGTGTCGACGATAGCGGCAACGTATTGCAGCGCTATGAATGTGTCAGCGAAAACCGATATGTACTGCGCCCGTAGGGTGGGAATCTTACTGAAAATTTCATAGACGCAAAAAAACCGTAATCTGATTTTCGTCGCGCTTAACACGTGAAGCTAACTGGGGTCAGAGTGAATTTTCTGCGCGTTTTTTGCAGAAACTTACTCTGACCCCAGATGACTACAGCGGCAATATATTGCGGCCGTAGCGGTAGGGTGGGCGCATCGTGCCACGGTGATGGTAGGCAGGAGTGACGGCCAGACCGATGCTTATAGGCTAGCTCCATCCCGGCGATGCACCAGCTTGCCGGCCGCATAAGTCGCGGCGATAGCGCGGTCGTCACCCAGTAGCGCCAGCGCAAACAACAATTCTTCCAGACTTTCGGTTCGCTCTGTGCGGCGTGCCAATAATGGCGTCGATTGCGGATCGAGAACGATAAAATCGGCCTCGGCGCCGGCTACGAAATTACCGATGGTCCCTTCCAGTTGCAGGCTGCGCGCGCCACCCAGCGTCGCCAGGTAAAACATGCGTAACGCCGGCAGGTAGGTGTTGCCCATGCGCGCCACCTTGTAGGCTTCGTTCATGGTCTGCAGCATCGAGAAACTGGTGCCGCCGCCGACGTCGGTGGCCAGCGACAACGGCACTTGTGCGGCGTCGGCAGCTTCGAAGTCGAATAGGCCGCTGCCCAGGAACAGATTCGAGGTTGGACAGATCGAAATCGCCGATTGGGTTTCCGCCATGCGCCGGCGATCATTGTCATCGAGCCAGACGCAATGCGCGTACATCGAGCGTGGCCGCAGCATGCCGTACTTGTCGTAGACATCCATATAGCTGCGCGCGTCCGGGAACAGCGATTTGACCCAAGCAACTTCGTCGGTGTTTTCGGCGGCGTGGGTTTGCAGGTAGACATCCGGATAGGAGGCGGCCAGTTCTCCCGCAAGCTGCAACTGCGCGTTGCACGAGGTCGGCGCAAAGCGCGGCGTGATCGCGTACAACTGGCGGCCGCGGTTGTGCCATTTTTTCAGCAGATCTTCGCTTTCGCGAATGCCGCCTTCTGCCGTGTCTTGTAGAAAATCAGGGCAATTTCGGTCCATCATCACTTTGCCCGCGATCATGCGCAGGTTGCGGGATTCGCTTTCCGTGAAGAACGCATCGACCGACACAGGATTGACGGTACAGAACACCATCGCAGTGGTGGTGCCGCAACGCAGCAGTTCATCGACAAAGAAGTGCGCGACATCGCTGGCATGCGCCGGATCGCCGAACTTGCGTTCGGTCGGGAAGGTGTATTTTTCCAGCCAAGGCAGCAGGCCTGGCGCCGGCGACGCGATCATGTCGGTCTGTGGATAATGGACATGGCTATCGATGAAGCCGGGCATGATGATTTTTCCACGATAATCCTGGATATTCAGCTCCGTTTGCAGCGACGCCTTTAACTGCGCCGACAGTTGAAGGTAGTCTCCCGCTGCCACCACCTTGCCGTCGGCGATCAGCAGCAAACCGTCTTCATGCCATTCATAGGCGTTGGCATGGTGTGCCGGGTCTGCGCCGAAATGCAGGATACTGGCGCGATATGCCTGCAGCGTGGACTGGTCGAGGTTGCTGAAATTGGGAACTGCCATGAGAACTATCCTTGAATGAAAGCGCGGACAAGCGCAGATATGAGTAATTGGGTGAGTAACGATCTTCGATTAGATGGAGCCGGCAACCTGCTCTTGCAAGCGTAGTTGCGGTGCCGCAGATGTCATTTTTTGCTGCTTGGCAATCTGTTCCCAGACTTGCAGCAATTGCGCCGTAACTGAGGCGGCGATGACGGCCGGCTCTTTGCCGACGATGCCTGGTATGCCAATTGGACAAACCATATCGGCCAAGCGTTCAGCGGAAATGCCGCGCTCGCGCAGGCGATGCTCGAACTGCATGCGTTTGGTCTTGGAGCCGATCAGCCCGAACCAGGCCACACCATCGCGCTGCAGGATTTGTGCCGACAAACGCTGGTCGAGCGCGTGATTGTGCGTCATGACCAGGAAACTGGAACCATCCGGGGCGCCATCCACCAAGGCCTCCGGCGTATCGGTTGCTTCCACGCTGACATTGGCTGGAAGTTCATCCGGGAACATTTCCTCCCGTTCGTCGATCCAGACGACGCGGCAAGGCAAATCGCCAAGCGCCTTGACAATCGCCGCGCCGACATGGCCGACGCCGAACAGGAACAATTGCGGTCGTGCGGCCAGGCAGGCATCGAGCAACCAGCGGCCGCCATTGTCGTCGCGCAGAATCAGGCATTGGCCTTGCGGTGCGATTGCCGGTGCCGATAACGCCGGCAGGGTCGGCAAGCGTCCCGGTCCGTGTAGACGTTCGCCATCTGAGTCGCACAGCGTCGGCGGTGCATCGTCATCCATCGCCACCAAACGCCAGCTGTCTTCGGTGTTGCGCAAACGGCGTTGCAGGAAGCTGTAGTAGTCGGCCGATGCGTTGGTCACGCGTTCAAATGCGAGGTGCACGACGCCGCCACAGCATTGGCCTAACGACGGGCCGAGGGAAAAGCGCTGCAAGCGGCGTTCGCGGCTCAATGACAGCCCTTCGGCCAGCATCTCGCGGGCGATCCTGATCGCCTGCAATTCCAGGTGGCCGCCGCCAATGGTGTCGAACTGGCCGACGCTGGTAACCACCATTTTTGCACCTGGCTCGCGTGGCCCCGAGCCTTCGACTTGCGCGACGGTGATCAGGATCGCTGTCGCGGGTTGCGAAGCTTGCGTGATCAGCGTGGTGAGTGCATCCAGCCAGTTGCTCATAATGAGGCTCCCGAGGGTAACGGATCAGGCCGCGTTCGATCTGGCGGCAGCCAGGGCGCGTACCGCGTCGACCGATTTCAGAATCGCTTCGCTGGTCGCTGGCGCATTCAGCGGTGGATTGAAGCGGTTGCCGCCAACACTGGCGACGGCGTCGCGGATCGCAAAAAACACCGAGAACGGCAGCAGCAGCGGTGGTTCGCCGACCGCCTTGGAGCGATGGATGCTGTCTTCGACGTTGCGGTTCTTGAACAGCTTGACGCGGAAATCCTGCGGGCAATCGGAAATGCCGGGAATCTTGTAGGTGGACGGCGCGTGCGTCATCAGCTTGCCGTCCTTGTTCCACCACAGCTCTTCCGTGGTCAGCCAGCCCATGCCTTGAATGAAGGCTCCTTCGACCTGGCCGATATCGAGCGCCGGATTCAGTGACTGGCCGGCATCGTAGAGCGCATCGGCGCGCAGCAATTTCCATTCGCCGGTGAGGGTGTCGACTACGACTTCCGACACCGAGGCGCCGTACGCGTAGTAGGAGAAAGGATGGCCGGTCATGGTCTTCGGATCCCAATGCAGACCCGGCGTGGCGTAGAAGCCGTCGGACCACAATTGGACCCGCGCCAGATACGCCTTTTGCGCCAGGTCGCCAAATGCCATGCTGTGTTCGCCGAGATGCACCGCGCCAGCGGCGAAGGTGACCGTTTTGGCGTCGCCGCCGTGCAGTTTGGCAAAAAACTCCGCCAGACGCTGGCGAATCGTGTGTGCTGCGTCTTGCGCCGCCTTGCCGTTGAGGTCAGCGCCGGTCGATGCAGCGGTGGCCGACGTATTGGCGACCTTGCTGGTGTCGGTAGCGCTGACGCGCACCAATGCCAGCGGAATGCCGAGTTCGTGCGCCACCACCTGCGCGACCTTGGTGTTGATGCCCTGGCCCATTTCGGTGCCGCCGTGGTTGACCAGCACCGAACCGTCGGTATACACATGGACCAGCGCACCAGCCTGATTGAAGTGCGTCACGTTGAAGGCGATACCGAATTTGACCGGTGTCAGTGCCAAGCCCTTTTTTAACACTGGGCTGGCGGCGTTGAACGCCTCGATAGCGGCGCGGCGTTGCCGGTACTCGCTGCTGCTTTCCAGTTCGGCGACCAGCTCGTGGATCACATTGTCGACGATTTTCTGGCCGTACTGGGTGACGTTACGGCCTTCCTCGTCGTTGCGGCCGTAGAAGTTCAGCTTGCGGATATCGAGCGCATCACGCCCCAGGTTGCGGGCGATTTCATCGACGATGTATTCAATCGCAATCGCGCCCTGCGGGCCGCCGAAGCCGCGGAACGCGGTATTCGATTGGGTATTGGTCTTGCCGCACATCGCCTTGATGTCGACATCGGACAGGTAATAGGTATTGTCGAAGTGGCAGACCGCGCGGGTTGCCACCGGCGCCGACAAGTCGGCCGAGAAGCCGGCGCGGCTGACCATCTCGACGCGAGCGGCGACGATGCGTCCGGCGTCGTCATAACCGACTTCATAGTCATAGTGGAAGCAGTGGCGCTTGCCGGTGACCATCATGTCGTCATCGCGGTCGGCGCGCAGTTTGACCGGGCGTTTCAGCTTGGCGGCGGCAATTGCGGCGACCGCAGCCCACAAGGCCGATTGCGATTCCTTGCCGCCGAAGCCGCCACCCATGCGACGGCATTCGACCACGATATTATGTGAATGCACGCCGAGCGCATGGGCGACAACGTGTTGCATTTCAGTCGGGTGCTGGGTCGAGCATTGCACCAGCATGCCGTTCTGTTCTTTCGGAATAGCGTAGGAAATCTGGCCTTCCAGGTAAAACTGTTCCTGGCCGCCGACATATAGCTGGCCGCTGACGCGGTTCGGTGCTGTTTCAAAAGCCTTCTGTGCATCGCCACGCGTCAGGCGCATCGGCGGCAGCACATACGATTTCGCTGCGTGCGCAGCTTGCGGCGTCAGGATGGCCGGCAATTCTTCGTAATCGATGACCACCTTGCGCACTGCGCGCCGGGCATTGTCGTGCGTGTCGGCGATGACCGCGAAGATCGGCTGTCCGACATATTCGACCAAGCCTTCGGACAGGATCGGATCGTCGTGGATGATCGGGCCGCAATCGTTGGTGCCCGGAATATCGGCAGCGGTCAGAACCGAGACCACACCGCGCGCACTGCGTACTGCATCCAGGTTGATCGAGCGGATACGGGCATGGGCCTTTTGCGACATGCCGAGCGCGGCGTGCAGCGTGCCTTGCGCTTCCGGGATGTCGTCGGTGTAGGTGGCTTCGCCCAGTACATGCAGGATCGCCGATTCGTGTGGATGCGATTGCCCGACTTCCGCCCAGGCCGCGCTACCGTTTTGCGCCGGTGCATTGGTTTTCATAAAATCTTCGGTTTGCTTATTCATGCCGTTTCACTCGCAATGTCTCAGTTATGGCTCGGTTGTCTTTTTCGTAGGCGACGGCGCTGTCTCAAGCACACACGAAAGGATTCACCTGATCGGTCCGCAATGGCGCATCGACGCGGGTTTCCAGCCAGAAGCGGCGCAACAGGTTTTGCGAAGTCTTCATCCGGTATTCACTGGAAGCGCGCATGTCGCTCAGCGGCTTGTAATCGTCCATCATCAGGGCAACGGCCTTTTCCAATACTGTTTCGCTCCAGACCTGGCCGCGCAATGCAGCTTCAGTCAGGGCGGCGCGTTTCGGAGTTGCCGCCATGCCGCCGAAGGCGATGCGGATATCGCTGATCTTGTCGCCATCGAGCGTGACTGAAAACGCGGCGCAGACTGCGGAAATATCCTGGTCGAAGCGCTTGGCCAGTTTGTAGGTGCGGAAGCGTTGCCCGGCGTGCGGCAATGGAATCCGTACCGCCTCGACGAACTCGTCGGCCTGCATGTCTTTCTTCATGTAATCGAGGTAGAGCGCCTCCAACGGCATCACGCGTTGTCCGGCAGGGCCGCGCAACACCACTTGCGCGCCGAGCGCGATCAGCCATGGTGGCGAATCGCCGATTGGCGAACCATTGGCGACATTGCCGCCCAGCGTGCCGGCATTGCGGATCGGCAGCGAGGCAAAGCGTTGCCACATCTCGGATAACTCAGGGTAGTGCTTGCAGATCTCGGCATAGGCGTCATTCAACGTAACGCCGGCGCCGATTTCGAGTTGCTGGTTGCGCACCGCCAGGGCGTTCAATTCGGCCACCTGGCCGAGATAGATGATGTCGCCCAGGTCGCGCATTTGCTTGGTTACCCACAGGCCGACATCGGTCGAACCGGCCAGGATGCGTGCAGCAGGGTAGGCGGCCCGTACTTCCACCAGTTGCGCCAGCGTGCGCGGCGCGTAAAAAGTCTGGCCTTCGTGGCGGTAGGTGAACATCTCGTCACGTTGCAGCGGTTGCAGCGCCTGTTCCAATGCCTGGCGATCGAAGCCGACCGCGGGCAATTCGCCCATCCGGTGCGCAGCGTCGATGATCGGCCGGTAGCCGGTGCAGCGGCACAGATTGCCGGACAGCGCGATGTCAATGTCCTTGCGTTGCAGCGGCTGGCATGCGCCTGCCGATTTGCAGGATGGCGCCTGGCTGCCGTCGTTCTTCAGGTACAGATCCCACAGCGACATCACGAAGCCCGGTGTGCAGAAACCGCATTGCGAACCGTGGCATTCGACCATCGCCTGTTGCACTGGATGCAGGGCGCCATCGTTTTGCTTCAGGTCCTCGACTGTATACAAGGCTTTGCCATCCAGTGTCGGCAGGAATTGAATGCAGGAGTTGACCGATTTCAGCGTGACGCCGTCAGCAGTCTGTTCACCGATGACAACCGTGCAGGCGCCGCAATCGCCTTCCGCACAGCCTTCCTTGCTGCCGGTGCAGTGAAGGTCTTCACGCAGGTGTTGCAGGATGGTGCGGGTAGGCGCGGCCTGATCCACTGTGTGGACTTCGCCACGGTAGTAGAAACGGATGACATTTTCGGCCGTGGATTTGGATGCGGACGTAGACAAGACGATCTCCATTCTGGATGGGCGACTATTGCAAAACTTCTGCCTTGTTGACCGTATTGCCTGGTTTGCCGGGGTGCGGTACTGATAACTAGAAGAGCTTTGCAACGGCCTATTAATTATGATCGCAGATTAGCATTTGCGCCGGTCGTCTATATAGCGAAAGGGCTAATGTCAATTATCTGCAATATGGAATAGAGAAAGAATAAGTAATTCCAATCAACGCATATCGATGCACATGAATGGTGCTGTTTGGTTTGGTATTTTTTTGGCAATTCATTCAAAGGCCAAACGCGGAAAATGTGGTTGCTCGGATAATTAATTAGGTTTCAGGAGCATCATTTGTCGGCGTGAATCCCCGCTATGCTGCGCCGGGACCGGTTATCATCTCGCTGGAATAATCAATATTTATCTCGGAGCATTATCTTGACCCCATTCAGTAACCCATCGCGGCGACGCGGTTTTCCCCAAAATGGCGCCAATTCCCTCACCGGGATAGAGCAAAAACCAGAGTTGCCGATGTCGCTTTGTCATGGCAAATCAACGGCATTCGAGTTTGCCGTGACAGTCTCTACACAATAAAAAAGGGGACATGACCATGCAATTTCTGGAAAAATTCTTCAAGCTGAAAGAAAACGGCACAGATGTCCGCACTGAATTGATTGCCGGATTGACCACTTTCTTGACGATGGCTTACATCATTTTCGTCAATCCAGCGATCCTCGGCGATGCCGGCATGCCGAAGGGCGCGGTATTTGTTGCGACTTGCGTCGCCGCCGCCATCGGTACGCTGATCATGGCCTTGTATGCCAACTATCCGATTGCCCTGGCGCCCGGCATGGGGCTCAATGCCTATTTCGCCTACGCGGTGGTCAAGGGCATGGGTGTGTCGTGGGAAGTGGCGCTAGGCGCCGTGTTCATTTCCGGCTGCCTGTTCATCATCGTCAGCCTGGTCGGCATTCGCGGCATGATCGTCAACGGCATTCCGCCGACGATACGGATTGCAATCACCGCTGGCATTGGTCTGTTCCTTGGCTTCATCGCACTGAAGAGCTCGGGCCTGGTGGTGGCGAATCCTGCGACCTTCGTGCAAATCGGCGACCTGCATAAAATTCCGGTAATCCTGTCGATCCTCGGTTTCCTGCTGATCGTGGTGCTGGATCACCTCAAGGTCAAGGGCGCGATCCTGATCGGTATCCTGACCGTGACCGTGCTCAGCTTTGTGGTTGGCGGCAATACCTTCAACGGCGTGGTGGCGATGCCGCCATCGATAGAGCCGACCTTGTTCAAGCTCGACATCATGGGCGCCTTGTCGATGGGTATCCTGAACATCGTGTTGGTGTTCTTCCTGGTTGAGATGTTCGACGCCACCGGCACCATGATGGGCGTGGCGAACCGTGCCGGCCTGCTGGTCAACGGCAAGATGGCGCGCCTCAACAAAGCCTTGCTGGCCGACAGTACGGCGATTGTGGCCGGCACCATGCTGGGCACCTCCAGCACCACCGCCTATGTCGAAAGTGCGGCGGGCGTACAGGCCGGCGGACGCACCGGACTGACGTCGATGGCGGTCGGCATCCTGTTCCTGGCTTGCCTGTTCATTTCACCGCTGGCCGGCGCGGTACCGGCCTACGCAACGGCGCCTGCCTTGTTTTATGTCGCTGGCCTGATGCTGCGCGAAGTGGTGCATCTGAATTGGGAAGACAGCACTGAAAGCGTGCCTGCCGTGATCACCATACTGATGATCCCTTTCACCTATTCGATCGCCAACGGCATCGCCTTTGGTTTCATTTCGTATGCGGCGCTGAAGCTGTTCACCGGGCGCGCCAAGCAGGTGCCGGCGATGGTGTGGGTGATCGCTGCGATCTTCCTGTTCAAGTTCATCCATCTGGGTGGCGATTGACAACGATTGACAACGTAGGGTGGGCACGCGTGCCCACGCGGAACTTCGCGATCCGTTGATCGCATGATACAGGCGTACCGCGTGGGCAGAAAAACCTGCCCACCCTACGATATCGGTTACAGATTGGGCGCCAGCCAGCGCTCAACATCTTCCTTCGGCACATCGCGCCTTGCCGCCATGTCGCTGACCTGGTCGTCACCGATCTTGCCGACCACGAAGTACTTCGATTCCGGATGGGCGAAGTAGAAGCCGGAGACGGCGGCGCCCGGGAACATGGCGAAGGACTCCGTCACCTGCATGCCGATCTCGTCGCATTGGAGCAGCTGGAACATGTCGGCCTTGACAGTGTGTTCCGGGCAGGCCGGATAGCCGGGAGCAGGGCGGATGCCACTGTATTTTTCCTTGATCAGGGCTTCGTTGGACAATTCTTCATCAGGCACATAGCCCCACAAATCCTTGCGCACCCGCTCATGCATGTATTCGGCAAACGCTTCCGCCAGGCGATCGGCCAGTGATTTCAGCATGATTGATGAGTAATCGTCATGTGCATCTTCAAAACGCTTCTCGTACTTTTCAATGCCAATGCCGCTGGTCACGGCGAACAGGCCGATATAGTCGGCAATGCCGGACGATTTCGGTGCGATGAAATCGGACAGGCACTGGTTCGGCCGGGCGAGGCCATCGATCACCGGCTTGACGGTTTGCTGGCGCAAGCCGTAATAGGTGAACGCGACTTTGCTGCGGGTGTCGTCGGTATAGATTTCGATGTCGTCATCGTTGACCGTGTTGGCCGGCATCAGCGCGATGACGCCGTTAGCGGTCAGCCAGCGGCCATCGATTAGCTTCTTCAATAGCGCCTGGCCTTCTTCGAATACTTTGCTGGCGGCTTCGCCGACCACTTCATCGGTCAGGATCGCCGGATACGGACCAGCCAGGTCCCAGGTCTGAAAGAACGGACCCCAGTCGATGTAGCGCGCCAGCGTGCCGAGATCGACATTCTTGAAAACGCGGCGACCGATGAACTTGGGTTTGACTGGCGCAAATTCGAGCTTGGTACGATTCTCGCGCGCAGCAGCCAGCGACAGCAACGGCACGGCTTTCTTGTTGGCGTGTTGTTCGCGGATGCGTTCGTAATCGACCGCGATCTCTTCGATGTATTGGTCGCGTTGTTCCGGCGTCAGCAGCGATTGCGCCACCGAGACCGAACGTGAAGCGTCCGGCACATACACCACCGGGCCTTCGTAATTCGGCGCGATCTTGACTGCGGTATGGGCGCGGCTGGTGGTGGCGCCGCCGATCAGCAACGGCATCTTGACGCTGCGGAAGTACGGGTCGCGCTGCATTTCCTTGGCGACGTAAGCCATTTCTTCCAGCGAGGGCGTGATCAGGCCGCTGAGGCCGATGATGTCGGCATTCTCGGCCTTGGCCATCGCCAGGATTTCCGAGCACGGCACCATCACGCCCATGTTGACCACTTCGAAGTTATTACACTGCAAGACCACCGAGACGATGTTCTTGCCGATGTCGTGGACGTCGCCCTTGACCGTGGCGATCACGATCTTGCCCTTGGGCTTGGCGGCGATGCCGGTCAGTTCTTCGTGCAGGCGCTTTTCTTCTTCGATGTAGGGAATCAGGTGAGCGACCGCCTGCTTCATCACGCGCGCCGATTTCACCACCTGCGGCAGGAACATCTTGCCCTGGCCGAACAGGTCGCCGACGATGTTCATGCCATCCATCAGCGGTCCTTCGATCACATGGATCGGGCGGCCGCCGTTGTTCAGCAATTCCTGGCGTGCTTCTTCGGTGTCTTCGACGATCCATTGCGTGATGCCTTGCACCAGCGCATGCGCCAGCCGCTGCTGCACAGTGCCGCTGCGCCATTCCAGCGTGGCTTCTTCTTTCTTGTCGCCGGCTTTCAGGGTCGAGGCAATTTCGATCATGCGCTCTGTGGCGTCTTCACGGCGGTTCAGCACCACGTCTTCGACCCGCTCGCGCAACTCGGCCGGCAGGTTGTCGTAGACGCCCATCATGCCGGCGTTGACGATGCCCATGGTCATGCCGGCCTTGATCGCGTGATACAGGAACACCGTGTGGATCGCTTCGCGCGCCGGATCGTTGCCGCGGAAACTGAAGCTGACGTTGGAGACGCCGCCGCTGATCTTGGCATGCGGCAGGTTCTCGCGGATCCAGCGCGTGGCGTTGATGAAATCAACCGCGTAGTTGTTGTGCTCTTCGATGCCAGTGGCGATTGCGAAAATGTTCGGATCGAAAATGATGTCTTCCGGCGGGAAGCCGATCTGGTCCACCAGCAGTTTATAGGCACGCTCGCAGATTTCGATCTTGCGTTCGAAGGTATCGGCCTGGCCTTTTTCATCGAAGGCCATGACGATCACCGCCGCGCCGTAGCGCCGGCACAGCTTGGCCTGGCGCAGGAATTCCGGTTCGCCTTCCTTCATCGAAATCGAATTAACCACCGCCTTGCCTTGCACGCATTTGAGGCCAGCTTCGATCACAGTCCATTTCGAGGAGTCGATCATGATCGGTACGCGCGCGATATCCGGTTCGGATGCGATCAGGTTGAGGAAGCGCTGCATGGCGGCGATCGAATCCAGCATCGCTTCATCCATGTTGATGTCGATCACCTGGGCGCCGTTCTCCACCTGCTGGCGCGCCACCGCCAATGCTTCGTCGTACTGCTCGTTGAGGATAAGCCGTGCGAACGCCTTGGAACCGGTGACGTTGGTGCGCTCGCCGACGTTGACGAACAGCGAGTTGTCGTCGATGGTGAATGGTTCCAGTCCTGACAACCGCATTTCATGTGTGGTTTCCGGCACGGTGCGCGGCGGAATCTTGGCCACGGTGTCGGCAATCGCCTTGATGTGCGGCGGCGTGGTGCCGCAGCAGCCGCCGGCGATATTGACGAAGCCGCTTTCGGCGAAATCCTTCAACAGTGAGGAAGTCACGTCCGGTGTTTCATCGAAGCCGGTGTCGCTCATCGGATTGGGCAGGCCCGCATTCGGATAGATACAGACGAAGGTGTCGGCAATCTTCGACAATTCTTCCGCATAAGGACGCATCAGCGCCGCACCTAACGCGCAGTTTAGGCCGACGGTGAGCGGCTTGGCGTGGCGGATCGAGTTCCAGAACGCCGGCACGGTCTGGCCTGACAGGATACGGCCGGATGCATCGGTGACGGTGCCGGAAATCATGATCGGCAAGCGCAGGCCAGATTCTTCGAAGAAGGTATCGATGGCGAACAGCGCCGCCTTGCAATTCAATGTGTCGAAGATGGTTTCGACCAACAGCACGTCGGCGCCGCCTTCGACCAGGCCGCGGGTTTGTTCCAGGTAGGCGGCGACCAGCTGGTCAAAAGTGACATTGCGTGCCGCCGGATCGTTGACGTCAGGCGAGATCGACGCGGTTTTCGGTGTCGGGCCGAGGGCGCCGGCGACGAAGCGCGGTTTGTCCGGCGTCGAATATTTATCGCAGGCGGCGCGCGCCAGCTTGGCCGACACCACGTTCATTTCGTAAGCAAGATGGGCCATGTGATAGTCATCTTGCGCAACTGTGGTGGCGCCGAAGGTGTTGGTCTCGATCAGGTCGGCGCCGGCCGCCAGGTATTGCTCGTGCACTTCGCTGATGATGTGCGGCTGAGTCAGCGACAGCAATTCATTGTTGCCCTTGACGAACAGCTCACGGCCCGGCCCGGTGAAATCGATGAAACGGCCGCTGGGACCGCCACGGTAATCTTCTTCCGTCAGCTTGTATTGCTGGATCATGGTGCCCATCGCACCATCCAGGATCAGGATGCGTTGCGCCAGCAGCTCGCGCAGGCGGGTTTCGGTGGGATTGATCGAAGCGGTCGAAGTCGTTGCTGAAGGCGTCACGGCAAGTGTCATGGGGGTACTCTGGTCAGGGACGCAAAAAACCCGGTCGCCGATAGCGCCGGGTTTTTTGCAATGGCAATGCCAGAAATTATACGTTAAATCAAGGGCTTGCGTATCCTCAAAGGCTGATTACGCAGCTTCCTGATCCACTGCCCGCGCAACCGTTTGTTGTGGTTCATTGAGTTTCAGGGTCAGACATTTTGCCGCGCCGCCAGCCTTCAGGAACTCGGTCAGGGCAGTCTGGTGAACGATGAAGCCACGGCTTTGCAGTTGCTCGACCAGCGCCGGGGACGCCTGGTTCAGGAAGATATGACGGCCGGAGTTGACGGTATTGCAAGCAAAATGCAAGGCATCTTCGCTGCTGACCACGATGCGCTTGTCGGCCGGCACGCGGGCGGTGATTGCGGCTTGCGACGCAGCATCGAATGCTTCCGGGAAATACATCACGTAGCCGCCGGCCAGCGGGCAGAAGCAGGTATCCAGATGGTAGAAGCGGGCGTCGACCAGTTTCAGCGGCTGTACTTCAATCTCCAGCAATTCCGACAGGCGGGTAGCGCAGGCGATATCCGAACGGTGGCCATGACCGAACCACAACAGGTTTTCGCTGCGATCCATCAACGCATCGCCGGCGCCTTCGAACGGCAGTTCCGGCGGCAGGGTCAGCACTTCAAAGCCATGCGCGGTGAAGGCGGCGTCGAAATAGACTTCTTCAGCTTGTCGTTCAACGTGGCGGAAACGCGACAACACTACCTTGTTGCCCAGCACAACGCCGGCGTTGGCCGTGAACACCAGATCTGGTACGCCCGGCATGGCCGGCATCAGCTTGACCTTGGCCACCTGGCCGATGGCTTCCACCAGCGCTTGCCATTGCTGCATGGCGACGCTACGGTTGCCATGCGCAATATTGCCAGCCATCCACGGATTAATGACATAAGACACTTCAAAATGGTCCGGAGCGCACATCAAGAATGTGTCTTCCGCGGTATGGTCCAGCAGGTGGTTGGTCATGCGTAGCTCCTTTCGGTCAGGTGAGTTGCAGGTGTATCGATGGTTGTAAATGTGTGGCGAATCGCTTCCAGTGCGGCGTCGATGTCGTTGGCGGTAATGATCAGCGGCGGTGCAAAACGCACCACGGTGTCATGGGTGTCTTTCGACAGGATGCCTTGCTCCATCAGGCGTTCGCAGAATTCGCGTGCAGAGATAAACGCAGGATCCAGATCCATGCCGATCAGCAGGCCTTTACCGCGGATTTGCCGTATGGCGGGATGCTTAATCGCACGCAATCCTGCCAGCAGGCGTTCGCCCATGCGCTCGGCGTTGTCGGCCAGTTTTTCATCACGCAGCAAGCGCAGCGCGGCATGACCGACCGCGGCCGACAACGGATTGCCGCCGAAGGTGCTGCCGTGGTCGCCGGGTGTAAACACCGCCATCAGGTCTTCGCGGGCCAGGAAGGCAGACACCGGCAGCAAGCCGCCGCCCAGTGCCTTGCCGAGGATCAGGCCATCCGGCTTGACGCCGTCATGGTCGCTGGCCAGCAGGCGGCCGGTGCGGCCGAGGCCGGTCTGGACTTCGTCGCAGATCAGCAGCACGTTGTGACGGTCGCAGATTTCCCGGCATTTCGCCAAATAGCCCTCCGGCGGCACGATGATGCCGGCTTCGCCCTGGATCGGTTCCAGCAGGAAGGCCGCGGTGCGCGGTGTAATCGCAGCTTCCATGGCGGTAGCATCGCCAAACGGCACGCTGGCGAAACCACCGGAAAAAGGGCCGAAGCCGTCGCGGTATTGGGCTTCCGACGAGAAACCGATAATGGTCGTGGTACGGCCAGAAAAATTGCCTTGGCAAACGATGATCTCAGCGCTGTTTTCGGCAATGCCTTTCACCTTGTGGCCCCATTTGCGGGCGGCTTTGATCGCGGTTTCGACGGCTTCGGCGCCACTGTTCATCGGCAGCGCTTTCGGCATGCCGGTCATTTCGCACAGCAATTGCAGGAACGGCCCAAGTTGGTCGCTGTAGAAGGCGCGCGAGACGATCGCCAACTGCGCCGCCTGTTTGGTCAGCGCGCCGACCAGGGTTGGATGGCTATGGCCGAAACTGACGGCGGAATAGGCCGACATCATGTCCATGTAACGCTTGCCGTCCTGATCCCACAGCCAGATGCCTTTGCCGCTGCTGAGTACACAGGCAGCGGTTCATAGTTGTGCGCACAGTATCGGTCTTCGAGAGTTATTGCATGGTTCTTCATGGTCTGCTCCTGGTGAGGCCACTTCTAAAAACCTAGCCTGGTCAGAGGCGGACGGGCCGCTGACTTTTTGTCCGCTGGTGGACTCTGGCTGAGACGCTTAGAGGTAGCTGCAAAATGCTGTTGTATAGGTGTATTGCATCTGGCTACATGATAATCACAAGCGCTGGAAATATTTGTGCATAATTGCTCATGGAATGCGTTTAATACGCAAGAATCGTGCATAAAAGGAGATTGGCATGGAAAAACTGGATCGTTACGACCGTATTTTGCTGCGAACCTTGCAGGCCAACGGCCGCGCCTCTAACGTTGAACTGTCCGAGCAGGTCAATCTGTCGCCGCCGCAATGCTATCGACGGGTGCAGCGGCTGGAGAAGGAAGGCATCATCCGCGGCTATGCGGCGCAAGTGGAGCCGGCGGCGATCGGGCTGGGCGTGGTGGCTTTCGTCAACCTGAACATTGCGCGTGAACAGTTCAAGCAGGTGCGCAAGCTGGAAAAGGCGATCCGCCTGTTTCCAGAAATCCTGGAGTGCTACACGATTTCAGGGGATTTCGACTACCTGCTGAAAGTGGCCGCGAGCGACCTGAAATCGCTGTCGGCATTTCTGACCGATCGCCTGATGCAAGTGCCGGGGGTGGCGGGGGTGCGCTCGATGGTTTGCCTGGAAGAGATCAAGCCGTCCAGTCCGCTGCCGCTGGGGGATTAGGAAGAATTCTTGCCGGGGGCTGCACAGCGCCGCGCTCTGGGTTCTTCAATGACCAGGTCCGATTCTGCAAAAGCGACGCACGGCAGGATATAGCCATCTCTCTTTTCATCGCTGCTCAGGCCGGGCCATTCAATTTGGTAACTGATCGTGCCTGTGAGTAAGCGGCACATGCAGGTACGGCAGGTGCCATTGCGACAGGAGCTCGGCAGATCGATCCGCGCCAGGCGTGCCGCTTCCAGTAACGGCATCGTGGCGGATGTGTCGAACGTCCAGTCCTTCGGTGTGATTCGCACTGCGAGTTTTTTGTCGTCAGCCGACATGATTGCGCTTTCTCAATTCGCCATTCCAAATGGCCGTATGATGACAACGTCTTGTAAAATCCCGAGGCCGGCTGCGACAGTCGGCCTTGCTTTCAAGTTGCGTTGCGTATTTGCCATTCCTCATCATAAAAAGATTGCCTATGAATATTCACCTTTCGGTCATTCCACTGGTTTCCCTGATCGCCGGCGTCCTGATCCTGGTCATGCCAAAACTCCTGAACTATATCGTCGCCTTCTACCTGATCGCCATCGGCCTGATCGGCATGTTCGGCACAGGTCATTTTCATCTGCACTAAGCATCGTTGTTGCCCGCGCGGCATACGATACCATTCCACCGAAAAATCGTCGAAGACCTGAACCGTCGGACAGGCATAGGCCCATCCAACTGGATGGGCTGTCATTGCTTTGCGCCGGCTTATTCGATTTTTAGCTTGCCGCTGATGATGGCGTTGTTGGCTTCGCGCACTTTGAGCAATACCGGGCGCAGGTGCAGGATGTCGCATTCTGAGTAAGCTGCATCCAGGCCGAGTGCGGTCAGTGTCACTGCGCCTTCCTTCAGTCCAAAGTCAAAGCGCGGTGCGGTAGAGCCGTTGACCAGCAGGCCGACGGCCAGGGTGATCGCGGTGTCGGCGTGCACCTCAACGTTATCCAGTACCCGTCCCGGTGCCTGCACGCATTGGTTGCTGCCGCTGCCAATTGCCTTGGCGCGCGTTTGCGGTGTCAGTGCCTTGAAGACGCCGGAATTGCTGCCGGCCGCCGCAGCCCAGATCACATCGACGCCATCCCCGAGCATGGTTTTGGTCAAGGTTTCTGCACGAGGCGGATCGTTGAACGGTTGCGGCCCTTCCAGCCATAGCGTTTCGTGGACGGCAATCCCCGCCTTGGCGGCGCGCGCGCCATTGGCGAAGGCTGCGCTGTTTTTTTTGCGCAGAGCCGTGTTGCTGGCGCCGATCATGCCGATCTTGCCGCCGCTCGACGCTAACGCCGCCTGCATGCCGGCCAGGTAGCTGGCTTCGTTTTCACGGAACGTGATGCAGGTGACATTGGTTGCCGCGTTGTCGATGCAATGTTCAAGAATCAAAAAGCGGGTTTGCGGCGCCTGGCGCGCGACGCCATCCAGGATGTCCTTGAACTCGATGCCCATCACCACTACGATCCTGGCGCCTTGTTTGATGGCGTTGTCGAGCTGTTGCTGGCGTCCGGCGCGGGTTGCCTGGCTTTCAAGCGTGACCGCTTCCATCCGGTACAGCTTGGCGGCGTTGTTGACGCCGCTGGTGCCTTGTGCAAGCAAGACATCGTCATTATTGGGCACCGGCCTGACATAAATGATCTTGGGCAGGTCGGCGGCAGCGGCCATCGCACCGGCGATGCATCCGAGAGCCAGCCCTAGCGCCAGCAGCAGGCGCTGCCATGTCGAGCCTGTGTTTAGCGGTCGGGATTGCTTGATTTTGGGGCCATGGGGGATGTGCGGCATTGTCTCTTCCTTTTTATAAGGCGCCGGATCTGATGCCGGCACGCAGTTGTCCGCACATATTGCTGGCAAAGCGTCGGGTTGCCATTTGGAGAGGGCTATACAAGCTATTGCGCGATGCTGATATGCCGGGCGCCAGCTGCAAGCGGCGACCGGAAAGAAGAGGGGAAATGCGTCACCATATTTCACTTTTTATTACGGCTGGTGCGTGATACCGTTACCGGGTTGTATTTCGCTTATCTTATTTGGCTCAGGAATATGTGTCAGTTACTTGGAATGAACTGCAATGTGCCGACCGACATTGTGTTCAGCTTTACCGGCTTTGCCACACGCGGCGGCCAGACCGGCCACCACAGCGACGGCTGGGGCATCGCCTTCTTCGAGGGCAGCGGGGTGCGCCATTTCGTCGATTACCAGGCGGCGATCGCATCGCCAGTGGCCGAGCTGATCCGGCGCTGCCCGATCAAGTCGAAAAACGTCATCGCGCATATCCGCAAGGCGACGCAGGGCCAGGTTGCCTTGCAAAATTGCCATCCGTTTGTCCGTGAATTGTGGGGGCGCTACTGGGTGTTCGCCCATAACGGCGACCTCAAGGAATTTGCGCCGAGCATGAATGGACCGTATCGTCCGGTCGGCAACACCGACAGCGAATTGGCGTTCTGCTACATGTTGCAGCAATTGCGCCAGCGTTTTGGCGACACGTCGCCGACACAGGCCGATCTGACTGCGGCACTGACCGAGCTGACGCGCGAAATTGCCGCCTATGGCACCTTCAACATGATGCTGTCTGACGGTTCGGCGCTATTTACCCATTGCTCGACTAACCTGTATTACATCGTGCGCAAGTTCCCATTCGCCGAAGCGCATTTGTCGGACGAGGATGTCAGCGTTGATTTCTCGCAAGTCACCACGCCGCAGGATCGGGTCGCGGTGATCGTCACCGAGCCACTGACAACCAATGAGGTGTGGACCAAATTCGGCGAAGGCGAGTTGATCGTGTTTGTCGACGGCGAGCCGCTTTGAGGTCGCGGCTGCCGTCGGCGGCGCTTTACGAATAGTCGATAGTCAGCGGCGCGTGGTCGGAGAAGCGCTCATCCTTGTAGATGCCAACCGTATGTGCCTGGGCTGCGATGCCAGGCGTGGTGATGTGATAGTCGATGCGCCACCCGACGTTCTTGGCCCAAGCCTGGCCACGGTTGCTCCACCAGGTGTATTGTTCGTCGCGCTTATCGACCTTGCGGAAGGCGTCGACCAGGCCGACTTCGTCGAACAGCTGCGTCAGCCAGGCGCGCTCCTCCGGCAGGAAGCCTGAATTCTTCTTGTTGCCCTTCCAGTTTTTCAGGTCGATTTCCTGATGCGCGATATTCCAGTCGCCGCAGATCACCACTTCGCGTCCGCTTGCCTTGAGTTCCTGCAGATGCGGCAGGAAGGCTTCCATGAAGCGGAATTTGGCGATCTGCCGTTCTTCGCTCGACGAGCCGGAAGGGCAATACAGCGAAATCACGGTCAGGTCGCCGAAATCACACTCGACGTAGCGTCCCTCGGCATCGAACTCGGCATTGCCGAAGCCGATCCGCACCGCATTCGGCTTGCGTTTGCTGTACAGGCCGACGCCGGAATAGCCCTTCTTCTCTGCATAGTGAAAATGACCGTGATATCCGTTCGGAGCCAGGAATTCAGGCGTCATGTCGGCTTCCTGCGCCTTCAATTCCTGGACGCAGACGAAATCGGCGGATTGCTTTTCCATCCACTCGAAGAAGCCTTTTCTGGCGGCGGAGCGAATACCGTTGAGATTGGCGGAAATGATTCTTGGCATGTTTGGTCGATATGAAAAAAGTTGGGGGCAGGGAGGCCTCAAGGATAACCGATTCCGCCCGAGTGGCGCTGAAGGCGCAACGGGCAGCGGTTTAAAACATTGCCGGAAGGCAGGCACGGTGTTTGCACTTACTGCTGTGTATCGGATGAACTCCATTTAAAATGGCGGTTTGGTGTCGCTTTTGCGAGGCAAATAGCGACAAAATTTGTCAACTTAAACCGTCTGGAATGCATTTTGAACAATTTACGTCAACAATTTATTGAGTTTGCGGTCAAGGCCGGGGTGCTGCGATTCGGCGAGTTTGTGACCAAGGCAGGACGCACCTCTCCGTATTTCTTCAATGCGGGCATGTTTAACGAGGGTGCTGCACTGGGCCAGCTGGCGCAATTCTATGCGCGTACCTTGATCGATTCTGGTTTGCAATTTGACATGTTGTTCGGGCCAGCCTACAAGGGCATCACGCTGGCATCGGCAACGGCGGTCGCGCTGGCTGCGGAAGGACGCAACGTGCCGTTTGCGTACAACCGCAAGGAAGCCAAAGACCATGGCGAAGGTGGCAACATTGTCGGCGCCGAATTGAAGGGCCGTGTGCTGATTATCGACGATGTCATTTCCGCCGGCACTTCGGTGCGCGAATCGGTGGAAATGATCCGTGCGGCCGGCGCCACGCCCTGCGCGGTGGTGATTGCGCTGGACCGGATGGAACGGTCAGGCAAGGACGATGCACTGTCGGCCAATTCCGCCGTCGAGGAAGTGACGAAGGCGTATGGCATGCCGGTGATTTCGATCGGCAACCTGAACGATTTGCTGGAATACATTTCCGGCGCTGGCGCCAATGCGGAACTGACGCGTTACAAGGCGGCAGTGGCGGCTTACCGGGAGCGCTACGGCGTAGCCTGATCCGCGGCTTGATGCGACACACAAGCCGTGGCTGTGGTGTTTTCTATGCGCTATGCGAATAGAAAAAGTGTGTCGACATATGTCGTGGATGATGGGAATGAATCGGATTGCTATAACTATTGGACGCGCTGCACTGTGGACGGTTGCGGGCTTGTTGCCGCTGCTGGCGCACAGCCAGATTTACACCTGCAAGGATGCGGCGGGGCGCACGATTACTGGCGATCATCCGATGCCGGAGTGCGCCGATCGCAAAGTTGTCGAATTAAGCAAGATGGGCGTGGTCAAGCGCGAAATTCCGGCGCCGCTGACCGCTGAGCAAAAGCGTCAGCAGCAAGTGCTGGACGAAAAACGCCGAGCGGAGGCCGCAGCGGAGGAGCAGCGGCGCCAACAGGACCGGGCTTTGCTGGCGCGCTATCGCAGCGAAACCGATATCGAGGATTCGCGCCGTTACTACCTGTCGTTGTCGCAAGACCTGATCAAGCGTGACCAGACCTTGATCGACGATGCGCGCAACCAGCTGAAGGCCGCCAACACCGAGGCCGAATTCTACAAAAAACGCAAAACCCTGCCAGCCGAATTGCGCAACAAGATGGACGAAGCCAACCGCGCCATCGCCGCCAACCAGAAGAACATGACGGATCACCAGGCCGAGCTGGCGCGCATCAATGGCAAGTATGATGAAACGCTAAAGCATTATCGGGAATTGGTCAGCAACATGCCGGACGCGCAGGTTGCACGTTAGCAGCGATGTCCCGAGAAAGAAGTAGGGTGGGCAACGATTTTCGTGCCCACGCGTGTCACGTAACCAATACAACGGACCGGCACAGGCGCTCAGCGCCCATGCCGTAATCCGCTTTTTAAGCCGCTAGCTTTTGCTTCAACAGCTCGGTCAGTTGGGCCGGATTGGCCTTGCCCTTGCTGGCTTTCATGGCCTGGCCGATGAGAGCGTTGAAGGCTTTCTCTTTGCCGGCACGGAATTCCTCGACCGACTTGGCATTCGCCGCCAGCACTTCGTCGATGATTTTTTCCAGCGCACCGCTATCGGAAATCTGCTTCAATCCCTTGCTTTCGATGATCTCGTCAGCCAGGTTTTCCTGAGGCGACTTGGTTTCCCACATCGTTGCAAACACATCCTTGGCGATCTTGTTGGAAACGGTTCCGTCGGCGATCCGTTGCAGCAACAGCGCCAGTTGCGCTGCACTGACCGGTGCATCCGCGATGTCGACATTTTCCCGGTTCAAGGTTGACGACACATCGCCCATCAGCCAGTTGGCCGCAGGTTTGGCCTGTTCCTTGCCGGCCTTGGCGGTCACCGCTTCAAAGTAGCTGGCCATCGCTTTCGATTGGGTCAGCACCGCAGCATCGTATTCCGACAGGCCGAAATCATTGACGAAACGCTCGCGCATCGCGCCCGGCAATTCAGGCATGGTGGCGCGCACGCGCTCAATCCATTCGGCGCTGATGGCCAGTGGCGGCAGGTCCGGATCCGGGAAGTAGCGATAATCCTGCGAATCTTCCTTGCTGCGCATTGAGCGCGTTTCTTTCTTGTCCGGATCGTACAGGCGCGTTTCCTGCACCACGGTGCCGCCATCTTCGATCAGTTCGATCTGGCGTCGCACCTCGTAGTTGATCGCTTCTTCCAGGAAGCGGAACGAGTTCAGGTTCTTGATTTCGCTACGAGTGCCGTAGGCCGCCTGTCCGACCGGGCGCACTGACACGTTGGCGTCGCACCGGAAAGAGCCTTCCTGCATGTTGCCGTCGCAAATACCCAGCCACATCACCAGCGAATGCAATGCCTTGGCGTAGGCAACCGCTTCGGCTGCGCTGCGCATGTCCGGTTCGGTGACGATTTCCAACAGCGGCGTGCCGGCGCGGTTGAGGTCGATACCAGTCATGCCCTGATAGTCTTCATGCAGCGACTTGCCGGCATCTTCTTCCAGGTGGGCGCGCGTCAGCTGCACAGTGCGCAGTTCGCTCTTGCCATCTTTTTCCAGGACGAAAGAGACCTTGCCGCCTTGCACTACCGGAATTTCGAACTGACTGATCTGGTAGCCCTTCGGCAGGTCAGGGTAGAAGTAGTTTTTGCGCGCGAAAATCGATTGCGGTGCAATCTTCGCATTCACCGCCAGGCCGAACTGGATCGCGCGTTCCACGGCGCCGCGATTCAGCACCGGAAGCACACCCGGCAGCGCCAGGTCAACCGGGCTAGCCTGGGTGTTGGGAGCCGCGCCGAACTGAGTCGACGCGCCACTGAAAATTTTTGATTTGGTCGAGAGTTGCGTATGCGTTTCCAGACCGATCACGACTTCCCACTGCATAATTATTTCCCCATCTGATTAGTTGAGGACCGAGTCGCCTGGCGAGTAATTTGGTGCACGACGGCGCCTTTTCACTTTGCCCAAGCGGCTTTGTCCGCAATTATTTTTGTTCGTAACTGCATTCGCCGGTTTTCAAGTCCACCGACAACTCCGTAAAATTTCCTCTCGATCCGCACAGCGCGGGGCAACTCGGTATCACGTGCAATTTGTCGCCGTCCCGTTGCAGGCGGATACTGCAGTTCATGCCGTGATTATAGAAATCGTAGCCGCGCTGATGACGTGCGGCGACAGGATCTTTCAAGGTAATGCGCCAGTTTTCCTTGCTGCCGTCCTGCGCGACTTCGGCTTGCGGATCGTCGCCGGTGTCGATGCTGCATTCGAAGCCGTGGGTCGGCCGGTACAGCGCCGATTCCCAGTGCAGTGCCACGATGCGCTCGCCGTCCAGCTTGAATTCGCCGGTGTCGCCGTAAATCACTTTTTCGCCATCTTCATCGCGCGTCATGTTGCAGCCGAATTTGGTCTGCAGCTGTTGCGCCTGGCTGAACGGCGCCAGCAGCGTCGTTCCCAGGATAAACAGCAGCAGGCAGCCGCGGTGGCGAACGCTGTTGCGCATGGTCGATGGCAGGGCGCGTTTCATTTTCAGTCAGGCGCGCGCAGGTGCCAGTCGGTCACGCGCTGGTACTGGTGCGCGACGTTCAGCAGCTTGGCTTCGTCATAATAGTTGCCGATGATCTGCAGTCCGACCGGACGCCGCGCATTCTTTTCACTCTGGCCGAAACCGCACGGGATCGACATGCCAGGCAAGCCGGCCAGGCTGGTCGATAGCGTGTAGATGTCGGCCAGGTAGTTAGCGACCGGATCGTTGGCCTTGGCGCCCAGGTCCCACGCCACGGTCGGCGATACCGGACCCATGATGACGTCGCACTGGCGGTTCGGGCCGCTCAGCGCATTCTGGAAATCCTCGGCGATCAGGCGGCGGATCTTTTGCGCCTGCAGGTAATACGCGTCGTAATAGCCGTGCGACAAGACGTAGGCGCCGACCAGGATACGGCGCTTCACTTCTTCGCCGAATCCTTCCGCGCGCGATTTTTTGTACATGTCGGCCAGGTCTTTGTAATCCGCGGCGCGATGGCCGTAACGGACGCCGTCGAAGCGGCTCAGGTTGGATGACGCTTCGGCTGGCGCGATCACGTAATAAACCGGGATCGACAACTCGGTTTTTGGCAGCGAAATCTCAACCAGTTTGGCGCCCAGCTTTTCATATTCGTGCAAGGCGACACGCACCGCCTGCTCGACATCCGGCGCCAGGCCGGCGCTGAAATATTCGCGCGGAATGCCGATGCGCAAGCCCTTCAGATCGTTGTTCAGATCGCGGCTGAAATCTTCCTTTGGACGTTCCAGGCTGGTCGAATCGCGCGGATCGAAACCGGTCATTGCGTTCAGCAGCAATGCGCAGTCTTCAGCGGTTTGCGCAATCGGACCGGCCTGATCAAGCGACGAAGCAAAGGCGATCATGCCGAAGCGCGAAGCGCTGCCGTAGGTTGGCTTGATGCCGGTCACGCCGCACATGGCGGCAGGTTGGCGAATCGAGCCGCCGGTGTCGGTCGCAGTGGCGGCTGGCGCCAGGCGTGCGGCCACCGCGGCAGCCGAACCGCCGGAAGAGCCGCCCGGAATCGCATGCTTGTCCCACGGATTCTTGACCGGGCCGAAATGCGAATTTTCGTTCGATGAACCCATCGCAAATTCGTCGCAATTCAATTTGCCCAGGGTCACCATGCCGGCGTTGTTGAAGTGTTCCACCACGGTAGCATCGAACGGGCTGACGTAGTTTTCCAGCATCTTCGAACCGGCGGTGGAGCGCCAGCCGCGCGTCACGAAAATATCCTTGTGGGCGATCGGTACTCCGGTCAGGACGGTGCTGTCATTTTGCGCCAGCCGCTGATCGGCGGCGCGCGCCTGCTGCAGCGTTAGGTCCTGGTCGACATGCAAGAAAGCGTTCAGGTCGCTTTGCTGAATCCGCGCCAGATACAGTTTTGCCAGCTCCTCGGCAGAAATTTTCTTTTCGTGCAGCAGCACCGACAGTTGCTTGAGTGTTTTGGTATGCATGAGTATTTTCAAATATTGACTTTGCGTGACAGCCGCTCAGGGCGGGGGCGACAAGCCGCTTGCGACTCGGCGCAAGCAGAATGCGGCTGGCTTATTCGATGACCTTGGGCACCAGATACAGGCCGTCTTCGGTAGCCGGGGCAACTGCCTGATATTCTTCGCGCCGATTCGGCTCCGTCACCTCATCTTCACGCAAGCGCAGTGAAAGATCCTGGCGGATGGCCGCAATCGGATGGCTTAGCGGCTCGATGCCGGTGGTGTCGACTGCACGCATTTGCTCGACCAGGCCGAAGATGCCGTTCAGCTTGTCCAGGGTGGAGGCGGCTTGGTCTTCAGTGAGTTCGAGACGTGCCAAATTGGCAATGCGCTTAACGTCGGAAAGGGCTAATGACATGGTTTTCGATGGCGCGCCGGAGCGCGTTTGCGTAAATGTGGTTAAAAAGGAAAGTATGTGCTTGCCAAGGGAACTGCCCGGGATTTGTAAAAAGCAAGCATTTTGAGCGCTATACGCCCTAATTTGAGTCAAATTATAAGGTAGAATGTTGCGTCCATGCGGCAGGTAATCGATCTTTGCCATGCGCCGGATACTAGACACCCCCCTAAAATAAACGTTTAAGCGCATTATTGTTGCGCATTGGAACAATTCATGTTTGGATTTTTACGCAGTTATTTTTCGAACGACCTGGCGATTGACCTGGGTACCGCGAATACGCTGATTTATGTACGCGATCAAGGTATTGTCCTGGATGAGCCATCGGTCGTGGCGATTCGCCAGCAAGGCGGCCCTAACGGCAAGAAGACGATTCAAGCCGTCGGCAAGGAAGCAAAACAGATGCTGGGTAAAGTCCCTGGCAATATCGAAGCGATCCGCCCGATGAAAGACGGCGTGATTGCCGACTTCACCGTCACCGAGCAGATGCTCAAGCAGTTCATCCGCATGGTGCACGACACTAAACTGTTCAAGCCTTCTCCACGCATCATCATCTGCGTTCCTTGCGGTTCGACCCAGGTTGAGCGCCGCGCAATTCGTGAGTCCGCTCTGGGCGCCGGCGCTTCCCAGGTGTTCCTGATCGAAGAGCCGATGGCTGCCGCAATCGGCGCCGGCCTGCCGGTGTCGGATGCAACCGGCTCAATGGTGGTCGACATCGGCGGCGGCACTACCGAAGTCGGCATCATCTCGCTGGGCGGCATGGTCTACAAGGGTTCGGTCCGTGTCGGCGGCGACAAGTTCGACGAAGCTATCGTCAACTACATCCGCCGCAACTACGGCATGCTGATCGGCGAACAGACCGCGGAAGCGATCAAGAAGGAAATCGGCTCGGCCTTCCCTGGCTCCGAAGTGCGTGAAATGGAAGTCAAGGGACGTAACCTGTCGGAAGGTATCCCGCGTTCGTTCACCATCTCCAGCAATGAAATCCTGGAAGCGCTGACCGATCCACTCAACAACATCGTGTCGGCCGTCAAGAACGCGCTGGAACAGACTCCACCGGAACTCGGCGCCGATATCGCCGAGAAGGGCATGATGCTGACCGGTGGCGGCGCTCTGTTGCGTGATCTGGACCGCCTGCTGATGGAAGAAACCGGCTTGCCGGTGATCGTCGCCGAAGACCCGTTGACCTGCGTGGTGCGCGGTTCCGGCATGGCGCTGGAGCGGATGGATAAGCTGGGTTCGATTTTTTCCTACGAATAATCCAGACTGATGCGACGCTTGCCCCACCTCTCCTTGCTGGTCTTGAGGTCGGGTGACGGCAACCGGGTCGGTGCACTAGTGCATGCGACCCGCTTTCGTATCTGCGGCATCTGCGTCACAGCGATACCGGCAATTGAGCGGGGGCGTAGGCAAGTGCAGCAATCCATGCGGCGCCTGCCGATGCCACCCGCGGCTGACCAATCACAATCTGTCTGTCATTGATGGAATACAGTCCACCACCCCTCTTCAAGCAAGGTGCTTCAGCCCGCGCCAAGGCGGTGATATGCACGCTGCTGGCGTTGGCGCTGCTGATTGCCGATTCCCGGATCCATGCCTTGCTGATATTGCGGCAAGCCGTCGGCACCGCGCTTTATCCGTTGCAGATGGTGGCCTTGATGCCGCGCGACGCGGCGAATAAAGTTGTCGATTACTTTTCGACGCTGTCGACGGTGGAGAAGGAAAATCAGGCATTGCGCAGCCAGCAAGGCGCGCGTGCGCAGCAACTGCAGCAGGCGCAACAACTTGCCGCCGAAAATGCGCAATTGCGTAAATTGCTGGGAGCACAGGAACGTTTGCAGGTGAAGTCGGTGATGAGTGAAATCCTGTACGACGCGCGCGATCAGTTTGCGCGCAAGGTGATCATGGACCGCGGCTCGCAACAAGGCGTTGCGACCGGGCAGCCGGTGATCGACGATGCTGGCATCGTCGGCCAGGTCACGCGTGTCTTCCCATTTACGTCTGAGGTGACGCTGTTGACCGACAAGGACCAGGCGATCCCGGTGCAAGTGCTGCGCAATGGGTTGCGCAGCGTTGCCTATGGGCGCGGCCAGTCCGGCTATCTTGATTTGCGTTTTATGTCCTCCAATGCCGATATCCAGAAGGGTGACCTGCTGGTGACTTCTGGCATCGACGGCGTCTATCCCGCGGGCCTGGCAGTGGCCAAGGTGATCCAGGTAGAGAGCAAGTCGACCGATGCTTTTGCCCATATCGTTTGCGAGCCGGTAGCCGGTATCGATCGCCATACTCAGTTGCTGATTCTGCTGGTTGATCCAAATCCGGTCGCCCGCCCCGACGATGAACCGGCTGTCGCCAACAACAAGGCAGACATACTCAGCAAGCGCCGCCTGACCGAGAGCACTCGCGACAAGAAAGAGGCGGCGAAGGAAGCCGCCAAGGACGGTTCTGAAGCGGCGCGCAAGAGTCCACAGGAAGCAGGTGCCCGATGATGCGTCCACATTACATCCTGTTGCCTGCCAACCCGTTGTTCATTGCAACCACGCTGGTGCTGGCTTTCCTGCTTAACCTGCTGCCGTGGGGCCAATGGCCCGGCGTCCCCGATTTCGTCGCGCTGGTGTTGGTGTTCTGGAGTATTCATCAGCCGCGCAAGATCGGTATCGGCATCGCCTTTTGCATGGGCCTGCTGATGGACGTGCATGAAGCGACGCTGCTGGGTCAGAATGCGTTGGCGTATACCCTGTTATCGTATTTCGCGATCATGATCCATCGCCGTGTCCTCTGGTTTTCGGTCGGCGTGCAAGCCTTGCACGTCTTGCCACTGATGTTGATGACACAATTGATACAACTCGTGATCCGCATGTCGGTCAGCGGCAAGTTTCCGGGTTGGCTGTATTTTGCCGAGAGCTTCGTTTGTGTTGCGCTGTGGCCGATCGTGGTCTGGCTGCTGCTGGCGCCACAACGACGTGCCGTAAATCGTGATGACAACCGTCCCATTTAGCGCTCATTTCATGAATACCCGCAACGGCAGGCTGGATGGCTTGCCGATGCCGCAACCGCAGGTGGAGTGTCCGCCGGTGCAATATTTGCTATGACCGAATTCAAGAACACCGAACGCGAACTACGAAACTTCCGATTGCGGATCACCGCCGCCATCGTGTTCGTACTGATCTGCTTTGGCCTGTTGTGCGCGCGATTTATCTGGTTGCAGGTGGTGCGTCACGATGCCTATGCAGCGCAAGCGGAGGACAACCGGATTTCTCTGGTGCCGGTGGTGCCGAATCGCGGCCTGATCATGGACCGCAACGGCGTCATCCTGGCGCGCAATTATTCTGCCTACACGTTGGAAATCACCCGCTCCAAAATCAAGGGCGACCTCGAAAGCGTGATCGACGACTTGGCGCAGGTGGTCACCATCACGCCGAAAGACAGGCGCCGTTTCAAGAAGCTGCAGGACGATTCGAAGAGCTTCGCCAGCTTGCCGATCCGGTCTCGCCTGACCGACGAGGAAGTAGCGCGTTTCACCGCACAGCGTTATCGTTTCCCCGGCGTCGATGTGCAGGCGCGCCTGTTCCGTCAGTATCCGCTGGGCGAAGTGGCGGCGCATGTGATCGGTTATATCGGCCGTATCAACCAGAAAGATGCTGACCGCATCGATGACAGTGATGATGCCGCCAACTACAAGGGCACCAGTTACATCGGCAAGGATGGCCTGGAGAAAAGCTACGAGCGCCAACTGCACGGCACCACCGGCTATGAGGAAATCGAAATCGCCGCCAGCGGTCGCGCGGTGCGCAGCATGTCGCATGTGTCGGCGACACCGGGCGACAACCTGATCCTGTCGATCGATATCGAACTGCAGAAAGTAGCGGAGGAAGCATTTGGCGGCCGACGCGGCGCGCTGGTTGCCATTGAGCCATCTACCGGTGACGTACTGGCTTATGTATCGCAGCCGTCATTTGATCCAAACCTGTTTGTCGAAGGCATCGACCAGCAAAGCTGGGACGAGTTGAATAACTCTCCCGATCATCCGCTGATCAATCGGCCGATGAGCGGCACCTACGCGCCCGGTTCGACCTATAAGCCGTTCATGGCGCTCGCCGCGCTGGAACTGGGCAAACGCACCACTTCGTTCGCCATCAACGATATCGGTTATTTCATGTTGGGCGGCCACCAGTTCCGCGACGACAAGGTAGGCGGCCACGGCCGGGTCGACATGTATAAGTCGATCGTCGAGTCCTGCGATACCTATTACTACATGCTGGCCAATGACCTCGGCCCGGACACCATCCATGACTTCATGAAGCCGTTCGGCTTCGGTCAGCTGACCGGTATCGATCTGGAACACGAACAACGCGGCATCTTGCCGTCGACCGACTGGAAGCGCAAATATTACAAGCGGGCAGCTGCGCAGAAGTGGCTTGGCGGCGACACCATTTCACTCGGCATCGGCCAGGGTTTCAACGCCTTTACGCCGCTGCAGATGGCGCATGCGGTGGCAACGCTGGTCAACGACGGCGTGGTGATGAAACCGCATCTGGTGAAGATCATCGAAGATGGCACCACGCGCGCGCAGACGCAAACCGTGCCGAAGGAAAGCTACCGGATTCCGCTGAAACAGGAAAATGTCGACTTCATCAAGAAGGCAATGGTGGGCGTGACGCGCGAAGGCACCGGCCGCTCCATCTTTGCCGGCGCAGGCTACGATTCAGGCGGCAAAACCGGGACGGCGCAGGTGCTGGGCATCAAGCAAGGTGAGAAATACGACAAGCGGCATAATGGCACACGGCTGGCCGACAACGCCTGGTACGTCGGTTTTGCTCCGGCCGACAAGCCGCGCATTGCGATTGCCGTGATTGTCGAAAACGGCGGCTGGGGCGCGACGGCGGCGGCGCCGATCGTGCGCAAGGCGATGGATTATTATTTGCTGGGGAAACGTCCTGGCGTTGCCGGCAAGACGCAGGGCGCCGCGACCGCAGCTGAATCAACAGACGACGCCGCAGTACCGCCGGATGCGACCGCGCCCACGCCCGACGCTGACGTCAGGTCCGGCGACAAATCTGAAGACAGCTATAAACCCGGCGAGGCAACGCCGGGCAATCGCGAGTGACTAGAAGAATCATGAATCTGACCGACAAACATACCATATGGCAAAGCATCAAATCGCATATCGCGGTATTTGATGGCGCCTTGTCGCTGATCATGTTTCTGATCCTGTCGGTCGGCATTGTCACCCTGTACTCGGCCGGGATCGATTTTCCGGGACGTGTCGAAGATCAGTTGCGCAACATCCTGGTGGCGTTCGTGATCATGTGGGTGGCGGCGAACATTCCGCCGCAGACCCTGATGCGGTTCGCGATACCGGTGTATGCGCTTGGCGTATCGCTGCTGATTGCAGTGGCGGTGTTTGGCATCGTGAAAAAAGGCTCGCGCCGCTGGATCAACATCGGCATGGTCATCCAGCCATCCGAAATCATGAAAATTGCAATGCCGCTGATGCTGGCCTGGTATTTCCAGAAGCGCGAAGGCATGATCAACTGGCGCGATTACCTGGTAGCGGCGTTGCTGCTCGTGCTGCCGGTCGGCCTGATCATCCGCCAGCCGGACCTGGGTACCGGGACGCTTGTGCTGGCTGCCGGATTCTATGTGATCTTCCTGGCCGGCCTGTCGTGGCGCATCCTGATCGGCCTGGCGGTCGCAGTCGGCGCCAGCTTGCCAATATTGTGGTCGGTATTGCACGATTACCAACGACAGCGCGTGATGATGCTGATCGATCCGACCTCAGATCCGCTCGGCAAAGGCTTCCATATTATCCAGTCGACCATCGCAGTTGGCTCCGGCGGGATTTTTGGCAAAGGTTGGCTGAAAGGCACGCAAGCCCATCTGGAGTTCATCCCGGAACGCACCACCGATTTCATTTTCGCGGTGTTTTCCGAAGAGTTTGGCCTGATCGGCAATGGCGTACTGCTGTTCCTGTACATCTTGCTGATCGGCCGCGGCATGATGATCGCGGTGAATGCGCCGACCATGTTCACGCGCCTACTGGCCGGCGCCATCACGCTGATCTTCTTTACTTATGCCTTCGTCAACATGGGTATGGTCAGCGGCATCTTGCCGGTGGTCGGCGTACCGTTGCCATTGATGAGCTATGGCGGCACGGCGTTGGTGACGCTTGGCCTGGGTGCTGGCATACTGATGAGCATTCAGCGTCATCGCAAGCTGATACAGACCTGATTGCCATACATGCAGCGATTGAACTTGCATGGCAAACATGCGGTCCATCGATTCAGTATTTCATTTCCGCCAACCATCGAATTGCCAGGGAGAGTGCATGCCATTCAGCCATAACCGACGTCGCTACAGCATTGCTGGGTATGCAAGCACGCTATTGCTGTCGCTGATTCTGGTTGGCTGCGGCAGCTCGCCAAAAGCGCCGTCGGCATCCGTTCCGCCCACCAAGACAGCTTCCAGCGGCAACGCCAGCCGAGGAATTCCGGCATTGCCAGCGGCCGGCTCGGGGCGCGGCGGCTATTACAAGGATGACGGGCCGGGTGATGCCATACCGGAAGGTTTGCTCGATGTGCCCGATGCGATACCGACCGTCGAACCCTACTCGCGCACCGGCAACAAGCCTTATGTCGTGTTTGGCAAAACCTACACGCCCATGACCGATGATCAACCGTTCAAGCAACGCGGCATCGGCAGCTGGTATGGCAAGAAATTCCACAAGCAGAAAACTTCGTCCGGTGAACTGTACGACATGTACAAGATGACGGCTGCGCATCCGACCTTGCCGATTCCATCCTACGCCCGTGTCACCAACCTGAAAACCGGGGCCCAGGTGATCGTACGGGTCAATGACCGCGGCCCGTTCCATTCCAGCCGTATCATCGACCTCTCCTATACGGCGGCGCTGAAACTCGGTTACCTCGGTAGCGGCAGCGGTGAACTGGAAGTGGAGCGCCTGCTGCCGGCCGATATCATCGCCATGAACAAGCAGCGCCAGAACGGCATGCCTGCCACAGCGTCATCGCAGCGGCAGGTCCAGCTTGAGCCGGTCCGGGACAACAGTGCGCCGGCAATCGTGACGACTGAAGCGGTAGACATGCCAGTGCTCACGGCGCAGCCGCTGCTGCTTGATCCCGCATCTTCCGCGGTAGCGCCGACTGCAGCGCCGAGTATGGTGCAGAGCGATGGCGACAATACCCTGGCCAGCGGGTTTTACCTGCAATTCGGCGCCTATGCGCAGCAAGCCAATGCTGAAGGCGCTCGTAGCCGCCTGATGCAGGAATTGTCCGGCCTGGTCACCGCGCTCAACAGTGTCGCCGTCAACGGCCTGTATCGTCTGTACGCCGGACCTTACGCCAACCGATCCGATGCCGACAGCATCCTGCAGCAAATTCGCCAACGCAGCAACGTCAATCCGATTGTGGTGCAGCGCTAGGCAGTATCGTTTCCTGATGCTGCGTATCTCGCGATAAGCCCACAAGCTGGACAGCTGGGGTTCCTTGTCGTCATCAATGCTGTACGTTGCAACCAGCTCCACTCCTTGGAACTTTCATCATTTCGCCCGGCGCGACAGAGGCATGTTGCCAGCGCCACGGCAACCGACCCTGGCATTTCATCAAATTACGGAGCAGGCACGGCGTAGCCCCGTACAAGCACATTTTCCATGCAAAAGAATACTTTTTAGACGACGTAAGCGGCCAAAATTCGAGTTGTAGATTGTTTACATTTTTCGACTTGTAACCGAATGGTCATAAAACTTTCATACGCCTGACATATTTGACCGCAATACTTCGGCCATTCCAAAAGCCCAGTGGCGGTACATATCATGGTTGAAATCAAAGGTCTATCCAAGACATTCCGAGGCGGCTTCCGCGCGCTCGATAATGTTTCCCTATCGTTTGACCAAGGTGAAATGGTGGCGTTGATCGGCGCATCCGGTTCGGGAAAATCGACGCTGTTGCGACATATTTCCGGATTGATGTCTGCAGATGCCAGCGGCGGCGAAATTGTCATTGATGGCAAGTCGGTTCAAAAAGACGGCATCGTCGACCGTAACATCCGCGCGGTGCGCGCCAACGTCGGTTTCGTTTTCCAGCAGTTCAACCTGGTTGGCCGTCTGCCGGTCCTGACCAATGTTCTGACCGGCGGCCTGTCGCGCATCCCGCTCTGGCGCAGCTGCTTCAAATTGTTTACTGCTGAAGAAAAGGCCCTGGGTCTGGAAGCGTTGGCGCGCGTGGGTATTTCCGACCACGCCTACAAACGCGCCTCGGCATTGTCCGGAGGTCAGCAGCAACGTGCTGCAATCGCCCGCACCATCGTCCAGAAAGCGCGCATCGTGTTGGCCGACGAACCGATCGCCTCGCTCGATCCGGAATCGGCGCGCCGCGTGATGCAAACGCTGGCTGATGTTAACCAGCGCGACCGCAGCACCGTGATCGTGTCGCTGCACCAGGTCGACGTGGCGTTGCGTTTTTGCCCGCGCACGGTGGCCTTGCACAAAGGCCGCGTTGTGTACGACGGCCCTTCCAGCGCACTGACCGAGCCAATGCTGCGTGAACTATACGGCAGTGAAGCAGAAGACATCCTGGGCGGCTCCAATACCTTGACCCGCCCAGCGGTAGCAGTACCGACGCCGTTCGACAGCATACCGGCACTCGCGGTTGCCGCCTGAATGGAATCACACCCGGCAACAATCCAATTACCTAACATCACTCGCAGCTCTCATCGCAGCTCTCATAACAATCAGGAGTTTCAAATCATGTTTGCAAAATTATTTTCCGGCGTGGCCATGGCAATGCTGGCAGTGACAGCTTCGGTTGCTCACGCTGACGACGCTAAAGTGCTGAACTTCGGCATCATCTCGACCGAATCGTCGCAAAACCTGAAGCAGGACTGGCAGCCGGTGCTGGATGAAATGAGCAAGCGCATCGGCATCAAGGTCAATGGCTTCTTCGCTTCCGACTACGCCGGCATCATCGAAGGTATGCGTTTCGGTAAGGTGCAGATGGGCTGGTTCGGCAACAAATCGGCGATGGAAGCGGTTGACCGCGCCAGCGGCGAAGTGTTTGCACACGTGGTCAATCCAGATGGCACATCGGGCTATTACAGCCTGGTCGGCGTGTCCAAAGACAGCCCATACAAGAGCATCGACGATATCCTGAAAAATTCGAAAAGCCTGACTTTCGGTATCGGCGACCCGAACTCGACTTCCGGTTACCTGCTGCCGAACTACTACATCTTCGCCAAGAACAATGTCGATCCGAAGACTGCGTTCAAAGTGATCCGTACTTCGAACCACGAAGCCAACATCCTGGCTGTGGCCAACAAGCAGATCGATTCCGCCGTGTTTGCATCTGACACGATGGACCGTATCGAAGAGCGTCAACCGGCCGTCGCCAAGGAAGTTCGCATCGTCTGGAAATCGCCGCTGATCGCTGCTGACCCACTGGTATGGCGCAAGGATCTGCCAGCCGACACCAAGGCCAAGATCAAGGAATTCTTCCTGAGCTACGGCAAGACCGGTCCTAACGCCGCGCAGGAAAAAGCGCAACTGGCCAAGCTGCAATACAGCGGTTTCGCAGAATCGAATGATGCCCAGCTGAACCCGATCCGCCAACTGGAACTGTTTAAGCAAAAAGGCAAGATTGAATCGGACGCCAACCTGAGCGCCGAGGAAAAGAAAGCCAAGCTGGATGACATCAATCGCAAAATGTCCGACCTGGCCAAATCCTAAGCAATGACAAGTTCCGTACCTTTAAAAATGCAAACCACGTTCCCTGAGCCGCCGAAGCAATCGATTGGCCGTACGTTGTTCTGGGGCGTGCTGCTGGCCGTCCTGATCGCCTCCTGGAAGGGCGCCGACATGCGGCCGCTGGAACTGCTGCGCGACGGCGGCAACATGGGCACCTATGCCGCCAGCTTCTTCCCGCCGGATTTCCACGAGTGGCGCACTTACCTGCAAGAGCTGCTGGTCACCATCCAGATCGCTGTTTGGGGCACAGCCCTGGCAGTGGTGTGCGCGGTGCCGTGTGGCCTGCTGGCGTCTTCCAACATCGCGCCGCCCTGGGTTAACCAACCGGTACGCCGCTTGATGGATGCGGCGCGGGCGATCAATGAAATGGTGTTCGCTATGCTGTTCGTGGTCGCGGTCGGACTGGGGCCGTTTGCCGGCGTTCTGGCCTTGTTCGTGGCAACCACAGGTACCTTGTCGAAACTGTTTTCGGAAGCGGTTGAAGCAATCGATCCGCAACCGGTCGAAGGCATACGCGCCACCGGCGCCAATGCGCTGGAAGAAATCGTCTACGGCGTGTTGCCGCAAGTGATGCCGCTCTGGATTTCCTATGTGCTGTACCGTTTCGAAGCCAATGTACGCTCGGCGACGGTGGTCGGCATGGTCGGCGCCGGCGGCATTGGCGTGATCCTGTGGGAAGTGATCCGCAGTTTCGAATATGCACAGACCTGCTCGGTGCTGATCATGATCGTGATTGCAGTCAGCCTGATCGATCTGGTGTCATCGCGTTTACGCAAGCTGTTTATTTAATCAAGTTTTACCAGAACTCATTTCACGGATATTGATGAAATGAGTTCTACGATTCCCGTTGATGGCGCGTCACTTGCGAGGTATCGCAAGTCGATGGCGCCATTTTTTTCTTGTGTCGGATTTTCGGTATGATCTCTATTTCCGCATCATCCCGACACGGAGTAAAGACGCATGATTTCTCCCGCTTCCATCGTTTCATTACCGCGCATTACTGTACGCCAGGCCACCCTCGACGATGCAGAAATCCTGGTGACCCTGTTAGCCGAAATGGATGACGAGCCGACGCGCGACGTCACATTGGATGCTGACGGTGCTCGCCAGATCATGAACAAGATGGCCGCCTATCCGTATTTCCGCGCCTATCTGGTCTTCGCGGATGGCGTTGCGGTCGGCACCTTCAGCATCCTGGTGTTCTGCAGCCTGACTCACGAAGGAACCCAGCAAGCCGTGCTGGATGCCGTTGTCATCAGCCGGGCCTGCCGCGGCCAAGGCATCGGCAGTGTGATGCTTGATCACGCGGTGCGGATTGCTGGCGAGGCTGGTTGCTACAAAATTGCGCTCTCGTCCAACCTGAAGCGCATGGACGCTCATCGCTTCTATGAACATTTCGGTTTCAAACAGCATGGGATCAGTCTGGCCATTCCAGCGCCCAAGTCGGCGTGACCATACGCGGACTGCACGTCGACTGAACGCTGACGCTCGCCAGGGCATTGGGAAATGCCTAACGTGGGCGCATAATAGACGGATAGCCTGAGGAGAGAAAACCTTGTCCAATCCGGAAAATCAACAACCGACTAACGAATTCATCGTCGCTACCGCAGCCGACGGCGCACAGGTGGAGGTCGCCCTGCACGGTGGCCACGTCTGCTCTTGGCGCACGCCGGACGGCGTCGAACGTTTGTTCATGAGCCCACTGAACAACTGGCACAGCGATAGCGCGATTCGCGGCGGTATCCCGGTGATTTTTCCGCAATTCGCCAGCGAAGGTCCGTTACCCAAGCACGGCTTTGCCCGCGTCAGCCCATGGACTTTGCTGGAGTCGTCGGAGCAGATCGACGGCAGTGGATTGCTGCGGCTCGCCCTGGGTGATTCCGAGGAAACCCGGAAGATTTTTCCTCACGCCTTTGCGTTGGAGCTGCGCGTCAAGTTCTCCGGCCAGACACTCAATACTGAACTGGTGGTGACAAACAACAGCGACCAATCCTTCGATTTCACCTGCGCTCTGCATACATATCTGGATGCACAGATTGCCGACACCGTGCTATACGGCCTCAATGGCTATCGCTACCGAGATTCAGTCGACGGCCGCCGCATCAAACATGCGGGTGACGAACCCCTGCATATCACCAGAGAAGTCGACCGCGTGTATTTTTCGGTCGACAAACCGATCACCATCAGCGGCCGCAAACACAGCATCATCGCAACGCAATCCGGGTTCGACGACGCGGTAGTGTGGAACCCATGGGAAAACGGCTGCGAAAAAATCGCCGACCTGAAGCTCGACGCCTATCAGCATTTCGTCTGCGTGGAAGCTGCTGCCATCGAACATCCGATAAAGCTGACGCCGCATGCCAGCTGGAGCGGGTATCAAAATTTGGAGTGTGAGACAGTCGTTTAACGTTAGACCAAATTCACTTCGCCTACGATCATCCCGGCTCTCCACGTGATCCAATATAAACCGTACTGGGCCACGGTCATGAGTGAAGCCTTCCTTGCCGCAGTGATGTCTTGAACGTATGGCATCGCTTCTAAAGGACGAATCGGTCGGCCTAAAATTCGACCGAACCATGAAGACTTGCCTCAGCGTCATACCGTCCGCGCTCTGAAAAACCTCAGCTGAACTGCATTACCGACAGAGTGAGTGTTTTGAAAGAGCGAACCGGACGGGAAATGGTCGCCGCTGCTAGGACATTAGCGGCAGTTTGCAGGTAAGAATCTGGCAGGGATGTTGTCATCTCCTGCTGGAGATGCGCATACCCAAGTCAATTGGCCATTGGGTGCGTCGACATTTACTTCTGTGGGAGTCAGCGTGATGATCCCAGCTGCACCCGGAACGCTGGAGGTAACAGTCACGATTCCCGTTGTGTCAGCAATCGTGACATCGGCAACAAATGCTGTCGCTCCAGGAAATGTATAACCACTATTGCCAAGAGTAACTGCAGCCAAGCCGCCAAGCGATGAAGCAGTTTCAGAAACTGCAAGCTTGGCAGGTTCAGACATGACCAAAACTTCGCTCATTCTTGCACGAGTTGCGTAATCTTGATACGCCGGTAGTGATACTGCCGCCAAGATGCCAATAATGGCCACCACAATCATCAGCTCGATCAGCGTGAAACCACGTTGCGAAGATTTCGCCATTTTCATTTTTTTCATTTTCCTATCCCATTAAGAGAAAATTTCACGCGTGAATAGCCCGTGTTTCCCTGAGATCAGGAAAACGAAATTACTGACTAGCTCGACGTAAAAAAGTGAGGGTGTTTGCCAGATCATCGACGTTGTGCCGACAAATTTGCAAAAGGAAAAATCGCCGATTTGCCTCCACCGACTTGATCCGACACCTGACGTCTGATGTCGATCCCATTTATGCAATATGGGATGCGACAGGACATGACGGAGTTTATCGATGGGCCACGTAAATGAAATCGGCGAATGTCTTAAATAGCGAGGCGGAATTCGCCATTACGGAAGTGAAAAAATTGGGGAGTGAGGAAAAGAATGAAATGCCAGCGCCGTGATTTATTTGACTTGATGGAGTCCAATCAGAATGCGCTGCCCGCAAATTTTTCAATTTGAACGGGCAGTGCATTTCTTCAATCGAATTTCCCACCCTGCATCGGAAAAGCCCGCAAAAACTCCGCCGCCGGCAGCCGTTTGCCGCCAGGCTTCTGCAACTCGGTGATGCGTAACGCGCCGCTTCCGCAGGCAACGATTACGCCGTCTTGCGGGTCGGCGCTGATGATGCTGCCGGGGGTGTGCTTGCCTTCGCTGGTTGCGACAACCTGTGCCTGCCAGAGTTTCAGCGTGGTGCCTGCGAATGTCGCGGCAGCGGCTGGGAACGGATTGAATGCGCGGATTTTGCGTCCCAGCACTTCAGCCGGCAGCGTGAAGTCGAGGGCGGCTTCTTCCTTACTGATTTTGGCGGCATAGGTGACGCCTTGCTCCGGCTGCGGCGTTGCCGGCAAGTTGCCTTGTTCGAGGCGGCGTAGCGCTTCGACGATCATGTCACCGCCAAGCTTCGCCATCTTGTCGTGCAAGGAGCCGGTGGTGTCGCCGGCTGCGATCGGCATTTTTTCAATCAGCAGCATGGCGCCGGTGTCGAGCCCCTGGTCCATCTGCATGATGGTGATGCCGGTCTCGGCGTCGCCGGCTTCGATCGCGCGATGGATAGGCGCTGCACCGCGCCAGCGCGGCAGCAGTGAGCCGTGGATGTTGAGGCAGCCGTGCGGTGGAATGGTCAGCACGCTGGTTGGCAGGATCAGGCCGTAGGCAGCGACCACCATGATGTCGTGCGACGTTGCTTGCAACAGTGCGTGCGCTTCCTTGGCGACATCAGGATACTTGCCGTCGAGCCGCAACGATACCGGTTGCGCCACAGGGATCTGATGGGCCAGTGCGAATTGCTTGACCGGCGATGCGTGCAGTTGCATGCCGCGGCCAGCTGGGCGGTCGGGCTGGGTCAGCACCAGCGTGATTTCGTGACCGGCATCGTGCAGGGCTTGCAATGCCACGGCGGCAAATTCGGGCGTACCCGCAAAGATAATTTTCATGGTGCGATCATAGCAATTGAAGGACAGGGCTCAAAGACCGGTAACGTGAACAATGCGGCGCTTGGGCTCATCCGAATGACGATTGGAAGAGCTTCGAACGACTTATTCGAGCAACCTATTTTGACAATGACGGACTGCGCAAGCCCGCAGCAAAGCGCGGGCCTTGCGAGCTTTTAATGTACGAAAGCGCAAGAGTCGCACAGTTGGCGATTCTTGCGCTTTGTTTCGTAATCACAACAGCTTTATCTTGTTGCGTATTGCTTGTCGCGTTTCTGCTCGCGTTCTTCCTTGAGCATCTTGGCCTTGATTCGGTTACGCTTCAGCGGCGACAGGTATTCGACGAATACCTTGCCCTGCAGGTGATCCATTTCGTGTTGGATGCAAACCGCCAGCAGGCCGTCAGCATCGACTTCAAATGGCTTGCCGTCAGCATCAAGAGCGCGTACCTTCACGCGTGCCGGACGTTCGACGCCGTCGTAGACGCCGGGTACCGACAGGCAACCTTCGTCGTAGATCTGCTTTTCTTCGCTGGCCCAGAGGATTTCAGGATTGATGAATACGCGCAGGTCAGTGCCGGTATCGGAGGTGTCGATGACGACCAGTTGTTCATGGACATCGACTTGCGAAGCGGCCAGGCCGACGCCGGGTGCGTCGTACATGGTTTCGGCCATGTCGGCGATCAATTTTTTGAGGCGAGTGTCAAAAACTGTCACTGGCTTGGCAATTTTGTGTAAGCGAGCGTCAGGATAACGCAGAATATTTAATAAAGACATACGAGGTTGCGTGACAAATTAGGCGGTTAGGAAGGGGTTTTCTCTTGCTAGTTCAATCGATTATGGGCAAAATTTGATTCACTATGGCAAGTTTTTTGCTTTGCCTCGATCAAAGCCATGGCGACGAGCCAACAAGGGTATAGGCGCCAATTTAACGCAGTATCTACCGGAAACGATATGAAAAAGTTTAGCACAGCTGCACTCCTTCTTGCTTTAAGCGCCGGATTTGGCATTTCGACTATGGCTCACGCGCAGACGGCGACGCCCATGCGTTGTGAGTTTTTGGCCAATGCTCCCGACCAGCATGTGGTGGTGCGTGGCGATACGCTGTGGGGAATTTCCGGGCGGTTTCTGCAGCATCCGTGGTGCTGGCCGCAAGTCTGGGGCTTGAACCAGGAACAGATCCATAACCCACACTGGATTTATCCGGGCCAGATCGTTTATTTTGACCGCGCCAGTGGCCGCCTGCGCCTTGGCAATGAGACCGGTGGTGAGCCTGGTGTCGTCAAGCTGTCGCCGCAAACGCGGGTGCAAGGTATCGGACGCGATGCCATCACGGCGATTTCGACTGATGCAATCGGCCCGTTCTTGTCGCAGCCGCTGATCATCGAGGATGGGGAGCTGGCACATGCACCGCACATCGTCGCGGTGCAGGATGGCCACCTCAATTTGGGCAAGGGCGACAAGGCTTATGTACGTGGCGATCTGGGCGACGCTACTGCATTCCAGGTGTTCCGTCCGGGCAACGCGCTCAAGGATCCGGTGACTGGCAAGGTCATCGCCAATGAGGCCTTGTATCTCGGTACATTGAAGCTGGATCGCAAGGGCAGCACGCCGGATGAGGCGCACACCTTCAGCGTGGTCGACACCAAGGAAGAAATGCAGGTCGGCGACCGTATCATTCCTCGTCCGGTCGAGCCGATCCTGAACTACGTGCCGCATGCTCCGGCCAATAGCGTCAACGCCCGTATCGTATCGATCTACGGCGGCGTCGCCACGGCTGCGCAGAACCAGATCGCGACGATCAACCAGGGTAAGAATGACAACATCGATGTCGGTACCGTGCTGCAGCTGTATCGTTTTGGCAAAACCATTGCCGATCCGGCCGATCACAACAAGAAGGTCAAGCTGCCTGACGAACAATACGGTACCCTGTTCATTTTCCGCGTCTTCAACCATATTTCGTATGGCTTGATCATGGAAGTCCAGAATACGGTCGACATCGGCGATGTTGCCAGGTCGCCGGAGTAACCTTAGAGGTTGTTGCTGTTAATACGGATATTTCCCCTGTCGGTGGTGGGCCAGACCTGACCACCGAAACGCCTCAATTGACGTCGCTGAACTCGCTTCATGGCTGCGTCTTGAGCAGACCGCCGGTGTCGGCACCGACACCGCGCGTCGTCTATTGGCGGCTTTTGGTCTGCCAGCCAATATTTTTTCCACTTCGTTTTCCGCCTTGCACAAAGTCGTGCCGGAGCGGGTTGTCTATGCGCTGCTGGCTGCGCCCTCGGATGCACTGCTGGCGCTGATCGAACGCACGCGAGAGTGGCTGCAGCAGCCGGGCAACCAGCTGTTCACGCTGGCCGACAGTGGCTATCCTCAGACGCTGCTGGATATCTCGGATCCCCCGCTGATGCTGTACGTCAAGGGGCGCGCAGAGCTGTTGAGCCGGCCGTCGCTGGCTGTAGTCGGTAGCCGCAATGCCACCGTACAAGGGGTTGCCAATGCGGATCGCTTTGCCGAGACACTCAGCCAGCGCGGCTTGACGATTGTTTCCGGGCTGGCGCTGGGCATCGATGCGGCCGCTCATCAGGGCGGTTTGCGCGGTGCGGCAGGCAATACCGATGGCGGCAGCACGGTGGCGGTGATCGGCACCGGCGCCGACATTGTCTATCCGGCGCGTAATCGTGAACTGGCGCATCGCATTGCAGAAGCGGGTTGCATTGTCAGTGAGTATCCGCTCGGCATGCCCGGCGTCGCTGCCAATTTTCCGCGGCGCAATCGCATAATCTCGGGTCTTTCAAATGGTGTGCTGGTGGTCGAAGCGGCGTTGAAATCCGGTTCGCTGATTACTGCACGGATGGCGGCGGAACAGGGACGCGATGTGTTCGCGATTCCCGGTTCGATTCATTCGCCCCTGGCGAAAGGCTGCCATCAACTGATCAAACAGGGCGCCAAGCTGGTGGAATCGGCACAGGATATTTTGGAAGAACTGGGCGCGCTGCGCGGTCCGGTTGTGCCGCAGATCGAAGTCCATGCGGAGCGCGTCGCAGTCGGGGCAGGAGAGGCTGCCGGCGACGCCGGGGATGGCGGTAAAGAGAAGCTGCTCGCCGTACTCGGGTATGATCCGGTCAGCCTGGACCTGCTGGCGGCGCGCAGCGGTTGCGATGTGGCAACGTTGAATGCGCAGTTGCTCGAGCTGGAACTGGCCGGCCTGGTTGAAGTTTTGCCGGGCGCAATCTATCGGCGGATCGGCTGATGCGGCCGGATTGCGCCATTGGAAGCCAGCATGCAATTTTGCCACTATGGGCAGCGTTGCATAAATCCTGCGATACTTGTATACGTATACCGCAGCGGGTAACCATCTCTCTGTCACTTGTCTTACTTTTACCTTAGCGATACAGTAGAACCATGTTTGAAGTCCTCGTTTATCTGTATGAAACTTATTATCGGCCCGATGCCTGCCCTGAACCGGAGGCTTTGGTCAAGAAGCTGTCGGCGATCGGCTTTGAAGAAGACGAGATCGCCAAGGCGCTCGGCTGGCTGACGGACCTGGCGGAAACCAATCACGAATTCGCCGATAAGTATCCGCAGCAAACGGCTTTTTCCTTTGGCATTCGCGTCTACGCTCAGCAGGAGATCGACGTGCTGGGTATTCCTGCGATCGGCTTCATCCAGTTCCTGGAATCGGCCAAGATGCTCAACCCGGTCCAGCGCGAGATCGTCATCGAACGTGCGTTGACTGTCAGCGAGACTCCGGTCCCGCTCGATAAACTCAAGGTGATCGTATTGATGGTGCTATGGAGCCAGGGCAAGGAGCCGGACGGCCTGATGTTCGACGAATTGTTTGTCGACGAAGACGATGATCCGGAGCCGCGCCAGTTGCACTAAACGCGATTGATCCCAGCTATGTGCTTGCACGGCCGAAGCCGGCCACGCTTGCGACTTTCCCAACAACCCGCTTATCATTGCCCGCAGTTGTGAGGTTGGCCTTGAGGTCTGCTGCGATGTTGACTGGGATGTTTGCTGATATATTATGGAAAAATTTCCACCAGGCAATCAAGCCCATGCCTCATAGGCTGCCTTGAGCACGATTAACCCATTGCGAGCAAAAGCAAAATAATGCGCTGAAATAATGCGCCACTTTCGAGACAACACTATGAGCAAGACCCTCATCATTGCTGAGAAACCTTCTGTCGCGAACGATATCGCGAAGACGCTCGGCGGCTTCACCAAGCACGATGAGTACTTTGAATCCGACGAATACGTCCTGTCCTCCGCGGTCGGCCATCTGCTGGAAATCGCGGTTCCTGAAGAATATGATGTCAAGCGCGGCAAATGGACCTTCACTCATCTGCCGATGATTCCGCCGCATTTTGCACTCAATCCGATTGCCAAGACCGAGTCGCGGCTCAAGGTGCTCAACAAGCTGATCAAGCGCAAGGATGTTACCGCCCTGATCAACGCATGTGACGCCGGGCGCGAAGGCGAGCTGATTTTCCGCCTGATCGCGCAATATACGAAAGCCAAGCAGCCGGTCAAGCGCCTGTGGTTGCAATCGATGACGCCAGGCGCGATTCGCGATGGCTTCACACATTTGCGCGAAGACAAGGACATGCTGCCGCTGGCCGATGCCGCCCGCTGTCGCAGCGAAGCGGACTGGCTGATCGGCATCAACGGCACGCGCGCAATGACCGCCTTCAATTCGAAAGAAGGCGGTTTCTATTTGACCACCGTCGGCCGCGTGCAGACGCCGACCCTGTCCATCGTGGTCGAGCGCGAAGAGAAGATCAAGAAATTCGTGCCGCGCGATTTCTGGGAAGTGCGGGCCGAGTTTGTCTGCGCCGCCGGTATCTATGAAGGCCGCTGGCTCGACGCTGCGCACAAGAAAGATGAAAACGATCCGGAAAAGCGCGCTGAGCGTCTGTGGAGCAAGGCTGCAGCCGAATCGATCGTGGCTGCCTGCCGCGGCAAGATGGGTTCTGTGCGTGAAGAGTCGAAGCCGACTACCTCGATGGCGCCGGCCCTGTTCGACTTGACCAGCCTGCAGCGCGAAGCCAACTCGCGCTTCGGTTTCTCGGCCAAGAATACGCTCGGCCTGGCGCAGGCGCTGTACGAAAAGCACAAAGTGCTGACTTATCCGCGTACCGATTCGCGCCATCTGCCGGAAGATTACCTGAACACCGTTAAGCAAACGCTGGAAACGGTCTCCGAGAACAACAATTACCAGCAGTTCGCAGCGCAGATCCTGAACAAGGGCTGGGTCAAGCCGAACAAACGCATCTTCGACAACACCAAGATCAGCGATCACTTTGCGATCATTCCGACTACGCAGGCGCCGAAGAATCTGTCGGAACCTGAACAGAAGTTGTACGACCTGGTGACACGCCGTTTCATGGCGGTGTTTTTCCCGGCTGCCGAGTTCCAGGTCACTACCCGTTACACCGAAGTGTCCGGCCATCAGTTCAAGACTGAAGGCAAGGTCATGACAAATCCGGGTTGGCTGGCGATCTACGGCAAGGAAGCTGCGGATGAGAAAGACCCGGAAAACAGCGGCACGCTGGTTGCGGTAGCCAAGGATGAGAAGGTCAAGACCGACAAGATTACCGCCAACGGCCTGGTCACCAAACCGCCCGCGCGTTACACGGAAGCGACCTTGCTGTCGGCCATGGAAGGCGCCGGCAAGTTGCTGGACGATGGCGAGTTGCGCGAAGCGATGGCCGGCAAGGGCCTCGGTACGCCGGCGACGCGCGCTGCCATCATCGAAGGTTTGCTGAACGAAAAATACCTGCTGCGCGAAGGCCGGGAAATGATGCCGACCGCCAAGGCGTTCCAGCTGATGACGCTGCTGCACGGCCTCGGCGTCGATGAGTTGACCGAACCGGAGTTGACCGGCGAATGGGAACACAAGCTGTCGCAGATCGAACGCGGTACCATCAGCCGTGAAGAGTTCATGCGCGAAATCGCGCAACTGACCCAGATCATCGTCAAGCGCGCGAAGGAATACGATAACGACACCATCCCGGGCGACTACGCGACGCTGTTGGCGCCGTGTCCGAATTGCGGCGGCGTGGTCAAGGAAAACTATCGTCGCTTCGCTTGCACCAAGTGCGAATTCTCGATGAGCAAGACGCCAGGTAGCCGCCAGTTTGAAATTCCTGAAGTCGAGGAATTGCTTACCAAGCGCACCATTGGTCCGTTGCAAGGTTTCCGCTCCAAGATGGGCCGGCCGTTTGCCGCGATCCTGAAAATCAGCCGCGATGAAGAGATCAAGAACTTCAAGCTGGAATTTGATTTCGGCCAGAACGATGGTGAAGGCGAAGATGGCGAGGGTGTCGATTTCACTGGACAGACTGCGCTCGGACCATGTCCGAAATGTGCCAGCGGCGTGTATGAAATGGGCTTGGCTTATGTCTGCGAAAAAGCTGTCGCCAAGCCAAAGACCTGCGATTTCCGTAGCGGCCGTATCATCCTGCAGCAGGAAATCCTGCCGGAGCAGATGGTCAAGCTGCTAAACGACGGCAAGACCGATTTGCTGCCGGGATTCATTTCGCAACGCACGCGTCGCCCATTCAAGGCGTTCCTGGTCAAGGGCAAGGATGGCAAGGTGAGCTTTGAGTTTGAAGAACGCAAGGCAAAGGCGCCTGCCAAAGGCAAGGCCAAGGCCGCAGCTGTCGCGGACGAAGCTGGCGAGGCAAGCGCGGTGGTAGCGAAGAAACCGGCGGCCAAGAAGACGGTGGCGAAGAAGGCTGCACCCAAGCGTGTGGTTGCCAAGCGCAAAGCCGCATAAGCGTTGCGCCGCAGGAAATGAAAGCCGCTCGATGAGCGGCTTTTTTATTGTCGACAGGCCGTACCTGCGATTGGCTCGGTGACGGCGCCGGTCCACCTTGCGTCGTGCTTTCGGCTACACTTTCCGTCAAGTCTGTTGATAAGCAACGTTGCCGGCGCTTCTGGCGCAGGTCATGATTATTGAATCCGTGAATAGGAAAGCGCCATGCCTTTGGATCATCCCGCAGTCGCCCGCAACGTGGTTCGTCAATTGGAAGCATCGCGGATCCGCGAAGTCGCCAATGTTGGAATGGGGCGCGACGACGTGCTGCCGTTCTGGTTCGGTGAGCCGGATCAGGTGACGCCTGCTTTCATCCGCGATGCGGCCAAGGCGGCGCTGGATGATGGCGATACGTTCTACACGCACAACTATGGCATTCCGCCATTACGGGCGGCGATTGCCGCCTACCTATCGACGCTGCACCGGCCGATTGATGCGAGCCGCGTCGCGGTGACTTCTTCCGGCGTGTCGGCATTGATGGTGTTGTCGCAGTTGATCATCAATCCCGGCGACCGGGTAGTGGCTGTGACGCCGTTGTGGCCGAACGTTGCCGAAATCCCGAAAATTCTCGGAGCCGAAGTAGTGCGGGTGGCGCTGCAATTTGGCGAGACCTGGGAGCTCGACCTGCAGCAGTTGCTGGATGCACTCACGCCGGATACGCGCGCCGTGCTGCTGAACTCGCCGAATAACCCGACTGGTTGGGTCATGCCGCGCGAACAGCAGGAAGCGGTGCTTGCGCATTGCCGCCGGCATGGCATCTGGATCGTTGCTGACGACGTCTATGAGCGGTTGGTGTACAGCGAGCAGCCAAGCTCGGAGCGGCAGGCCTGTGCACCTTCCTTCCTCGATATCGCCGACGCCGATGACCGTGTGATTTCATCGAACAGCTTTTCCAAATCCTGGCTGATGACCGGCTGGCGGCTGGGTTGGCTGGTGGCGCCGCCGGAACTGATGACCGACATCGGCAAGCTGATCGAATACAACACCTCATGCGCGCCGGGTTTCGTGCAGCGCGCCGGGATTGTGGCGATTGAGCGTGGCGATGAAATCATCGGTAATACTGTCACCCGCTATCGCGCCGCGCGGGACTTCCTGTACCAGCGTCTGAATGCATTGCCGGGAATTACCGCGCCGCGGCCGAAGGGTGCGATGTATCTGTTCTTCCGTGTCGATGGCGTCAGCGACAGTCTGGTGCTGTGCAAGCAACTGGTGCGCGACGCCGGGCTGGGCCTGGCACCGGGCAATGCATTTGGCACTGAAGGCGAAGGTTATGTGCGCTGGTGCTTTGCCAGCTCACTGGAGCGTCTGGAGGATGGCGTACAACGGCTGGAGCGCTTTCTCGCGGTTTGATATGGCTAGCCGGACAGCTTGACCGGCACCGGCCGCGTCAGCAGGTCGACATAGAGATTGAAAAAGCGAGCGTTGTCGAAACGTTTGACGACCCGCATTTTCTTCAGTCCGAGGTGGGTCGGAGGCGTTTTCAGGTAGGCAATGGAACGACCGTCGTCGGGACCGAACGCGATGTCGACATCGACCCATTCATCGACGGTTTCGGTTGCAAAACGCGGATCGAGCAGATAGGCGATGGTCAGGCTGTCCATGACGTGCGCCGTGAAGTTGCGATCGGTTTCAAAGCCGGAATTGTGGTGGAAGCCGTAGCCCTCCAGCTGCGCGAACAATTGGGTCACGGCGGTATGCTTGTTGGGATCGTGGGCAATCCTGTCGTAAATCTTCTTATCCATGACCACCGTATTGGCTGCGTCCAGCGGGATCACCACTTGTGGAATCGGCTGATGCAGCACGATTTGCGCGGCCTCCGGATCGAACCACCAGTTGAATTCGGCGTGTGCGGTAGCATTGCCGGCGACCTTGAATGCGCCGCCCAGGTAAATAATCTGTTTGATCAACGGTACGATCTCTGGATGCTGGAGCACGGCCAGCGCGATATTGGTGAGCGGGCCGACGGCCAGGATGGTCACCTGATGCGGGTTCTGCTTGACCGAGTCGACGATGAAGTCGACAGCGCTCTTGCGCCGCAGCGTGGTGTGCTGCGCGAAGCCGTCCGGCGGAGCTTTCAAGTCGCTGGCGAACATGGGTTCGGGCGTTTCCCATGCGCCCAGTTGTGCATGTGGTTCCGGGAATTTTGCCAGTTCGCTGCGCACCGTCTCCAGGTCATGGGTGAGCGGCGTGTTGGCGCCGCTGTAGACGCCAATTTGCGCGCCGACACCGAGGCGCTCCATCGATTTCAGCGCATCGGCGCTTCCTTGCTGCAGCCACTGGCGACCCGATACCACGGTGATGCCGAGTACATCGACTGCACCTTGTGCATGTAATTGAGCGGCCATCGCGCCCAGTTGGCCATCGTCGTCTATGGTGTTGTAATCACTATCGATGATGATTTTTGCATGACTGGCCGAAGAGAGGCCGCCGTGGCAGCCTGCCAGGCATAGTGCACATGCAAGAAAAGCCAGTAATTTCTTCATTTGCGCATTTCCCTTGCAATCAAGGGGGATTCTCTTGCCTGGTTGTTAATGTTGTCAGTTTTATGTTTTGAAGCCAAGCTGTAGCCGTAGCAGGGAAGCGCCGTCAAAATATTGACGGCAATGTGCCCGTCGCGCATGTATCTGTCTCCGGGCGGTAGCCGATTTTCCCTTTGGCGTGCTACATGATCGCCCTTGTCACTATGCCAAGCAACAAAAAAAACGACATTTTTGAATCTTTTTTTTTGCCGGATCTGATGCTATCATCAAAACGCGCAAACGTTTGCGCGTTCCAAATACCGGCATGCCGATCCGACGGACATGTCGTTGCACAACGCGTTTAATAACAATTTCAGGAGACTTTTGATGAATACCCGTATCCGCCTCAAGCTGATTGCCGCCACCGTTCTCGTCTGCGCATTGCCTTCGTTGCCGGCGTTGGCCCAGACTGCACCGAAACCGAAGGTTGCTCTGGTCATGAAGTCGCTCGCCAATGAATTCTTCCTGACCATGGAAAACGGCGCCAAGGCGCACCAGAAGGCGCACGCCGCCCAGTACGACTTGATCGCCAATGGCATCAAGGACGAGCAGGACACATCGAACCAGATCAAGATCGTCGAACAGATGATCGTTTCCAAGGTCAACGGCCTGGTGATCGCGCCCGCCGATTCGAAGGCGCTGGTGCCGGTCATCAAGAAGGCGATCGACGCTGGCATCATCGTGGTCAATATCGACAACAAGCTGGATGAAGCCGCGCTCAAGGAAAAGGGCATCGTAGTGCCGTTCGTTGGCCCGGATAATCGCAAGGGCGCGAAGCTGGTCGGCGACTACCTGGCCAAGCAGATCAAGAGCGGCGACAAGGTTGCCATCATCGAAGGCGTTTCCACCACCATCAATGCGCAGCAACGCACGCTGGGCTTCCAGGATGCAATGAAGACAGCAGGCGCCAATGTGGTGTCAGTGCAATCCGGTCAATGGGAAATCGATCCTGGCAACAAGGTTGCTGCAGCGATGTTGAATGCGCATCCTGACATCAAGGCATTGTTGGCCGGTAACGACAACATGGCTCTTGGTGCAGTGGCAGCGGTCAAGGCAGCAGGCAAGACCGGCAAGGTGCTGGTGGTAGGCTATGACAACATCAACGCCATCAAGCCAATGCTGCAAGATGGCCGTGTGTTGGCGACTGCTGACCAGTTCGCTTCGCAGCAAGCGGTATTCGGCATCGAAACGGTATTGAAGGCAATCGCTGACAAGAAGCCGCAGAACAGCCTGGGCGGCACGGTTGAAACCAAGGTTGAACTGGTGACCAAAGACACCAAGTAAGACACTCTGCCGGAACGGGGGGCGTACGGGCTGCTGCAATGCGGCCGGTTTCCCCCGTGTCCGCGCATCAGGCGTAACGTGTAAGTTATACAGAAAATAATTGCGGAACGAAGCGCAAGCGCCGTCAAAGCGCGCAGTGCTGCCCGTCCCTCAATTCAGATACAAAACCACGATCCACGTTGGTGGAGGCTGAATGTCCAATGAATTCAACGCGGCGCACGAGTCCGACATGCGCGCCGCAGCACCTGCAGTTCCCTTATTGAGTTTGACCGGAGTCGGCAAGACCTATGTCGAACCGGTCTTGAGCGATGTCTCGATCAGCATCAGTGCCGGACAGATCTTGGCCTTGACCGGTGAAAACGGCGCCGGCAAGAGCACGCTCTCGAAAATCGTCTGCGGCCTGGTGCAGGCAACCACCGGCAGCATGCTGCTCGATGGCCAAGCCTATCAACCGGCGTCGCGCAAGGAAGCCGAGCAGCTTGGCATCCGCATGGTGATGCAGGAACTGAACCTGATCCCGACCCTGAGCATCGCTGAAAACCTGTTCCTGAATCAGTTGCCGCAACGCTTCGGCTGGATCGACAAGCCCAAGCTTGCGGCCGCTGCACGCGTCCAGATGGCGGCGGTGGGGCTGACCGATATCGATCCCTGGACGCCGGTCGGCGAACTTGGCGTTGGCCACCAGCAGATGGTGGAAATTGCGCGCAACCTGATCGGCAGCTGTCGTTTGCTGGTGCTGGACGAACCGACTGCGATGCTGACCAACCGCGAGGTTGAGCTGCTGTTCGCTCAGATTGCGCGGCTGCAGTCGGAAGGCGTGGCGATCATCTATATTTCGCATCGGCTGGAAGAGTTGAAGCGTGTGGCGGACCGCATCGCTGTGCTGCGTGACGGCCAGCTGGTGTGTGACGATGCCATCGGCGGCTATAACACTGAGGCGCTGGTGCAACTGATGGTTGGGCGTGCCGCGGAATCCGAGCTGGATCTGGGGCATCGCAACATCGGCGCGCCATTGCTGCGGGTACGCAATCTCGGACGCGGCGCCGTGGTGGCACCTGCTTCCTTTGATTTGCGCGCCGGCGAAATCCTCGGTATCGCTGGATTGATCGGATCGGGGCGCACGGAATTGTTGCGTCTGATTTTTGGCGCCGACCGTGCCGATCAGGGTGAAGTGTTCATTGGCGATCAAACCAAGGCAGCGAATATTTCGTCGCCGAAAAATGCGATTGCCTCCGGTATCGCCATGATTACCGAAGACCGCAAGAGCCAGGGACTGCTGTTGCCGCAATCGATTGGCGTCAACGCCACGTTAGCCAAGCTGTCGTCGGTCAGCAAATTCGGCGTGCTCGACCAGCAGGCCGAAGTCGCGGTGGCCGACGATTACATCAAGCGCCTGCGGATTCGTTCGCGCGATGGCACACAGGCGGCTGGCGAGCTATCCGGTGGTAACCAGCAGAAGGTGGTGATCGCCCGCTGGCTGTATCGCGATTGTCCGATCATGCTGTTCGACGAGCCGACCCGCGGCATCGACATCGGCGCCAAGTTCGATATCTACAAGCTGCTGGCCGAGCTATCGCGGCAAGGCAAGGGCCTGCTGATCGTTTCCAGCGACCTGCGTGAGCTGATGCTGATCTGCGATCGCATCACGGTGATGAGCGCGGGCAAGCTGGTCGACACTTTCGAACGCGGCCAATGGAGCCAGGAAACGATCCTGGCGGCGGCGTTCAGCGGTTACGTCAATGGAAACGGTGGTGGCAACGGCGATACAGCAACAGATCCGGCAAGCGCGCAGGCTGCCTGAGCCGAGCACCGACAATGCACTCAACATACACAAGATCATGACAACACTTTCCAGTTCTTCTTCCCGTTCTTCTTCTCTCACGCGCAGCATGTCAGGCCTGAAGAACTACTTGGGCCTGATCGGCGCGCTGCTGGCGATGTGCGTGCTGTTTTCCTTCCTGAGCGAAAATTTCCTGACGCTTGCCACGTTTACCACCTTGTCTAACGATATCCCGACGCTGGTGGTGATGGCGGTCGGCATGACCTTCGTGCTGATCATCGGTGGAATCGATCTCTCGGTCGGCTCGGTGATGGCGCTGGCGGCGTCGGTGCTGTCGATGGCGATGGTGCGCTGGGGTTGGCCACTGTTCGGCGCGGGTGTGCTGGCCGTGCTGGTGGCCAGCTTGTGCGGCATGGTGACCGGCGTGATTTCGGTCGGCTGGCGGATTCCTTCGTTCATCGTCTCGCTGGGCGTGCTGGAAATGGCGCGCGGCCTGGCGTACCAGGTGACCAATTCGCGTACCGAATACATCGGTAGCGCGGTCGACGGCATCAGTTCGCCGATCCTGCTCGGCATGTCGCCGGCTTTCTTGTCGGCGATCCTGATCGTCATCATCGGCCACCTGGTATTGACCAAGACCGTGCTGGGGCGTCACTGGATCGGCATTGGCACCAATGAAGAAGCGGTGCGCCTGGCCGGTATCAATCCGCGTCCGAGCAAAGTGCTGGTATTTGCGTTGATGGGTTTGCTGGCCGGCGTCGGCGCGCTGTTCCAGGTGTCACGATTGGAAGCCGCCGATCCGAACGGCGGCGTTGGCATGGAACTGCAGGTGATCGCAGCGGTTGTAATCGGCGGCACCAGCTTGATGGGCGGACGCGGTTCGGTGATCAGTACCTTTATCGGCGTCTTGATCATCTCGGTGCTGGAAGCCGGACTGGCGCAGGTCGGCGTCAGCGAACCGATGAAACGCATCGTTACCGGACTAGTGATTGTGGCGGCAGTGGTGCTGGATACCTATCGTCGCCGTGGTGAACGCACGACAGGTTAATGCGAGGCCGGAATCTGGGTTCCCGCGCAAAATATTGTAGCGATTTATTGTGGTTATTCAAGGCCCGGGCAATTATGTTCACCCTGCGAATGCATTCGAACACTGAGCAAACACTATGGCAACCATCAAGGATGTAGCGCGCAAGGCGGGGGTCTCGTACACCACGGTTTCGCACGTCCTCAACCAGACTCGCCCGGTCAGCGACGATGCCCGGACCCGCGTGCTGGCGGCGGTAGAGGCGCTGGCCTACATGCCGAGCGCGCTGGCGCGTTCGCTGAAGAGCAAGGCCACCGGCAGTATCGGCCTGATCATTCCAAACAACACCAACCCGTATTTTTCAGAAGTTGCGCGCGGTATCGAAGATAGCTGCTATGCGGCCGGCTACAGCGTCATTCTGTGCAATTCCGACGATGATCCGGCCAAACAGCGCGATTACCTGAACATGCTGCTGACCAAACGCTGCGACGGCCTGATTGTGGCGACGCTGGCGCAGACCGACGGCGAATTGCTGCGCAAGATGAAAGTGCCGACCGTGCTGCTGGACCGGGCGCCGAAGGAGTTGGGAATTGATCTGGTAGCGGTCGATAATGTCGCTGGCGGCGCGTTGGCGGCGGCGCATTTGCTGGAATTGGGACGGCGCCGGATTGCCTGCATTGGCGGCCCGGCGGATATCGATATTTCGCGTGAACGGATTGCTGGCCTGCGCCAGACATTGCTCGATGGCGGGGTCGCGCTATCAGATGATTTATTGGTGTATGCGGATTTCACCAGTGCCGGCGGTTACCTTGCGGCGCGCAGCTTGCTGGCCATGAAGCAGTTGCCGGATGCGATTTTCTGTTGCAACGACCTGATGGCGATTGGCGCCCTGCGGGCGGCGGCGGAACGCGGCATGGCGGTGCCGGAGCAGCTGGCAGTGGTCGGCTTCGACGATATCGATCTGGCACAATTTGTCCATCCGACGCTGACCAGTGTCGCCCAGAACACGCGCAAGCTGGGGCAACTGACAGCGCAATGCCTGCTGGAGCGGATCGCCGCGCCGGAGCGGCCATTGCAGCGGCAGACGATTGCACCCGAATTACATGTCCGCGACTCGACCGTCAGGTCCTGACAGCGATACACTTTAGCTCACTTATCTTTACAAGACTCACATGATCGTCATCATCGGCAGTATCAACATGGACCTGGTATTACGCGTGCCGCGCATGCCGCATCCCGGCGAAACCTTGTCCGGCGGCCAGTTCCGGACCATTCCGGGCGGCAAGGGCGCCAACCAGGCAGTCGCTTGCGCGCGTCTCAGCGCCGACAGCGTCAAGGTGGCGATGATCGCTTGTCTCGGCGACGACGCCTTTGGCGCCGAGCTGCGCGCTGCGTTGCGCAGCGACGGCATCGACGACACTCATGTCAGCACGATTAAAGGCGTGGCGTCTGGCGTAGCGTCGATCCTGGTCGATGCCGGTGGTCAGAACAGCATTGTGCTGGCGGCAGGCGCCAACGATGCACTGAGCCCGGCGCATATCGATGCTGCACGCGCGCTGATTGAGCAGTCGCGGATCGTAGTGCTGCAACTGGAAACGCCGTTGCCGACCATCCGCCATGCAATCAAACTGGCGCACGAGTTGGGCAAAGTGGTCGTGCTCAATCCCGCTCCGGCACAGGCTCTGCCAAGCGATTTGCTGGCGCAGGTGCAGTATCTGATTCCAAATGAAATTGAAGCGGCGATGCTGGCCGGTTTGCCTGAAGCCAGTCTCGACAGTGATGCGGCGATCGATGCCGCCATCGCGACATTGCGCGCCAGCGGTTCCGACAAGGTGCTGGTGACGCTGGGGGCAAAAGGCGTTTATGCGGCGTTGTCCAGCGGCTCCGTGCATTTTGCTGCACAGCCGACCAAGGCCATCGATACTACCGCCGCCGGTGATACCTTCATCGGCGGTTTTGTGGCGGCGCTGGCCGAAGGGCGCAGCGAAGCCGATGCCATCGCTTTCGCTCAACGCGCTGCCGCGTTGAGCGTGGCGCGCATCGGTGCGCAAACCTCGATTCCTTATCGTCACGAACTGGAAGCTTGAGATGAAGAAAAGCCCGTTATTGAATATCGCACTGTCGCAACTGATCGCATCGCTGGGTCATGGCGAGAGCGTCGTGATCGGCGATGCCGGCTTGCCGGTCCCGCCCGGCGTGCCGTTGATCGACCTGGCCCTGACTCGCGGTGTGCCCGGTTTCATGGCGACCCTGCAAACGATCCTGAGCGAAATGCAGGTCGAGCATCATGTGTTGGCCGATGAATTGCCTTTGCACAGTCCGCAACTGGCGCAACAGATTGACGCGCTCGGTCTGCCGGACAAGCGCACCTTGTCGCACGCCGATTTCAAACGCATGACGCATAGCGCCAAAGCGGTGATCCGCACCGGCGAGTTCACGCCCTACGCCAACATCATCCTGGTTGCCGGCGTAGTGTTTTGATAATATTTGTGCGGTATTTCTGACAATCTGCTACCGGCAGGTACAATAAACGCATGGATATATCATTGCCCGAACTGGAACAAGCCATCAATTACTGGCGCCTGCAACGGCCTGCGGTAGGGGAAGAGTGCGCGTTGTCGCCCGAAGTCAACGCGCTTGCCGATGTGTATGCGCTGATGATCATCAATCGCAGCAGCAGTGTTGCGCTGGCGTCGATGGGCAGTGTTGCCCAGCAGTTGATTGCCGCGTGGCGCCAGCACATGTTCGATCTCGCCAGCGCCAGATCAGTGAGCTAAATGGCGCGCTTGCCGTTTGGGCGCCGCCATGCCCTCGGTTTCCTGCTTAACTACCAATTGCTGCACATCTGCCTGCTTGGCAGGTTTGCCCGCATAGTCCGTGCTGAGCACGGCGTTCACTTCTTTTTCCGTCATCCCCTGCAAGCGTAGCCATTGTCCGACCAGTCCTGCCAGCCGGTCCAGTGCAATCCGGTGGGTGGCGTCGGTCTTGCCGTATAGCCAATCGGAGAACGCCATGAAATTGGCGAACGGCGTCTCACCCAGCAAGATCGGCAGCGTATGTGCAAAACGTCCTGAATTGGCAACCAGATCCCAATAGCGCGAGAAACGCTGCAGGCGCTGCATGGTTGGGAAATCGATCAGGTTGGTCGCCAGGATGGTGTACGGCGGATGCGGATCAAAGATCAGGCCGAACGGTTCGGTATGGCGGATGATCGGCGTGCCGCGCAGGCGCTTGAGGATGCCGAACTGGATTTCATGCGGCTGCAGCGCCACCAGCTTATCGAAGCCGCGGGCGAAACTGTCGACATCTTCACCCGGCAAGCCGGCAATCAGGTCGACGTGCAAATGCGCGTGCGACTGCTGCATCAGCCAGCGGATGTTTTCCGCCGCTTTCTCGTTGTTTTGCTTGCGGCTGACCAGCGCCTGTACTTCCGGATTGAAGCTCTGGATGCCGATTTCGAATTGCAGCGCGCCCGGCGGGAATTGCGTGATCGCATCCTTCAGCGCGTCCGGCAAATGATCCGGCACCAGCTCGAAGTGGGCGAACACTGGATCGTCCGGATTTGCCGCCAGCTTGTCGAGGAAAAACTGCAGGATCTTCAGGCTGGTCTTGACGTTCAGGTTGAAGGTGCGGTCGACGAACTTGAACAGCCGCGCGCCGCGTGCATGCAGCGATTCCATCTCGGCCAGGAAGTCGTCGAGCGCGAACGGCCACGCGGTCTTGTCCAGCGCCGACAAACAGAATTCGCATTTGAACGGACAGCCGCGCGAGGCTTCCACATATAGCGTGCGATGCGCGATGTCGTGGTCGCTGTACAGGCTGTACGGCAAGGCGATATCGGCCATCGGCGGCTGCACGCCGACATGCACTTTCATCAGTGGCTTCGGTCCATGCAGGATCTGCTTGCACAACTGCGGCAAGGTCACATCGCCCCAGCCGGTGACCAGGTAATCGGCCAGCTGGACAATCTGCTGTTCAGCCGATTCGTAGGATACCTCCGGTCCACCCAGCACGATTACGATATCGGGAGCGACCCGCTTCAGCATCGCCACCACCTTGGTGGTTTCCTCGATATTCCAGATGTAGACGCCGAAACCGACAATGGTCGTGCCTGTGCTGGCCTTGTGCGCCAGCAGCTTCTCGACGATATCGGTAGTCTTGGCGCCGATCACGAACTCATGTAGCTGGGTGGCATCGCGCAACTCGCCCATGTTGGCCTGCAGGTAACGCAGCCCGAGGGAAGCATGGGAATAGCGTGCGTTGAGCGTGGACAGCAGGATGGTCATAATTGGCTAACGGAAAGATTGGCGGCAGAAACTGCAGGATGCGCCATTTTACGCTTCAGCGCCGGCCCAGGGCCTTTGTCACCAACAATACCGGGATCAGCCCCACCGCGACGATGGTCAGTGCCGGCAGCGCGGCTTCGCCGAGCCTTTCGTCGCGCGCCAGGTTGTGCGCGATGACGGCCAGCGTATCGGTGTTGAATGGACGCAGCAGTAGCGTGGCCGGCAACTCCTTGACGACATCGACGAACACCATCAGGAATGCCGTCGCCATCGAGCGCCACAGCAGCGGCGCGTGGAGGATACGGGCGATGCGCCAGCCGCTGCTGCCGAGCGTGCGCGCCGCCTCATCCAGTGTCGTCGGAATGCGGGCGTAGCCGGCTTCGATCGATTGCACTGCGACTGCGCTGAAACGCACCAGATAGGCATACAGGATGCCAAACGAGGTAGCTGTGACCAGGATGCCGATCTGGTTGCGTGGCGCGATCACCTGCAGCCACGCCAGCGGCAGCAGGATGCCGACTGCAATCACCGAGCCTGGCACCGCGTAACCCATCGACGCCATGCGCGTGACTAGTCGCAATAGCCATAGTTTCAGCGGCGGCAGGGTGCTTGCGCGTTGTACGTAGCTGAGCGCCAGCGCGACGGCTACCGCAAGAATGGCGGCGATGGCGCCGAAGCGGAAGCTGTTCCAGGCCCAGCCGGCGTAGCGCAGCAGGTCGAAACCGGCGTTCATGTAGGGATCGATTTCCTGATGCAGGAATTCGCGCCACATCAGCCGCAGCAGGATCAGTACCGGCAGCACGAAGCCGAGCAGAATCGGCAGTGCACACACCAGCCATGCCAGCAACTGGCGGCTGCCGTGCAATGGCGCCAATCGGGTTTCCGGTGCATCGCTATGTTGCCCGCGCACGCTGGAAAAGCGCAGCCGTTGCTGGCCTTGCGTTCGACCCACAACAGCAGCGCGACGATACCGAGCAATACCGATGCCAGTTGTGCCGCGGCAATGCGGTCATCCATGACCAGCCAGGCTTTATAGATACCGGTGGTAAACGTGCTCAGGCCGAAGTAGGCGCCGACACCGTAGTCGGCCAAGGTTTCCATCAATGCCAGCGCGGCGCCGGCCATCAGCGCCGGCCTTGCCAACGGTAGCGCCACGCGACGGATGCGTGCCGCCAACGGCGTCCCAAGCAGGCGTGCAGCTTCCATCAGATGTGCGCCGCGTTCGTTCAAGGCATTACGCGCCAGCAGGTAGGTGTATGGATAGAGCGTGAAAATGAACAGGAAAATCGCGCCGGGCAAACTACGTATTTCCGGCAGCCGCAAGTCCGGGATCAACTGGCGCAAACCACTTTGTAGCAGGCCGCTATATTGCAGGAAATCGGTATACGCGTAGGCGGAGACGTAGGCTGGCATCGCCATTGGCAACAGCAGTGCCCACTGGAAAAAGTGTCGCCCACGAAACTCGAACAGGCTGACCGTGACAGCCGTCGCCGCGCCAACGATCACCACGCCGATCGTCACCGCCACTGCCAGCCAGGCCGACGTCGCCAGGTACCCTGGCAGCACAGTGTGCATCTGCTGCGTCAGCACGTTGATCGTTTGTGCATCCAGATGCACCCAGGCGCCGACGATGCCGAGGAGGGGAAGGGCGATCAACAGGGCGATTAAACCGATTAGTGGCATGTAGCGAGCAAAGGAGTGTTGGGGGATTAAATGGGAGTACGGTAAACTAGGCTCTCTTCGACATGAGCCGCTAGTATGCGTTCATGCCGAGCAACCGAATTGTAACCAGCTTCCAGCATCGATCTTCCATGTTTCTCACCCTCGATCAAGTCAGTGTCCGTTACCCGACCGCAGCAGCGCCAGCGGTCAACGCCGTGTCGCTGCAACTGGCCGCTGGGCAGTTGGGCGTGCTGATCGGTCCCTCGGGCAGCGGTAAAACCTCCTTGTTGCGTGCGATTGCCGGCCTTGAGCAGGCGCAGAGTGGACAGATTGTGCTCGATCACACATTGCTCGATGGGCCTGGCACCCGGGTCGCTGCCGAGCAACGCCGGATCGGCATGGTGTTCCAGGATTTTGCGTTGTTCCCACATTTGGACATTGCGGCGAATATCGGCTTCGGCTTGCACGGCATGGGCAAGCAGCAACGTATGCGGCGGGTTGATGAGATGCTGGCGCTGGTAGGGCTGGAAGGTTCGCAGGAAAAATATCCGCATCAATTGTCGGGCGGCCAGCAGCAACGGGTGGCGCTGGCGCGGGCCTTGGCGCCGGAGCCGCGGCTGCTGTTGCTGGATGAGCCGTTTTCCAGCCTGGATGTCGAACTGCGCGAACGACTTGCGCATGACGTGCGTCAGATCCTGACGCAGGCGCGCATCACCGCGCTGATGGTGACCCACGATCAAATGGAAGCGTTCGCTGTCGGCGATGTGGTCGGTGTGATGCAGGCCGGGCAGTTGGAGCAATGGGCGAGGCCCTACGATTTGTATCACCGGCCGGCGACGCGGTTTGTCGCTGATTTCATCGGCCATGGCGTCATGTTGGCGGGGCGCTTGGTTCAGAGCGATGGACGGCTGACGGTATCGACCGCGCTGGGTGAACTGCAGGATGTCAGCGCAGCTGCCTTGCCGGAGATCCGGACCGATAGCGACGCCGGTCGGCAATTCGATGTACTGTTGCGTTCGGATGATATCGTGCATGACGATGCGTCGCCGTTCAAGGCGAGGATCGTGCGCAAGTCTTTCCGTGGTGCGGAATTCCTGTACACATTGCAACTGGCGAGCGGGCAGGAGCTGCTGGCTTTGGTGCCGTCTCATCACGATCATGCGATTGACGAATGGATCGGCATCAAGCTGGACGTTAATCACGTGGTGACATTTCCGTTGTAAATTGAACGACTTTTTTGGTAAATCATCATGGCAAAGTATGTTGTGGTCGGGCTGGAATTTGGTGTGGTACTGCTGATCGGACTGGCAATCTACATGATCAGGAGAAAATGAATTGTTGCTCCGTTATAGGAAAAGGCTGGCGAACACGCAGTTCGCCAGCCTTTTTTATGTCTGGGCTCGCGCGACTTATTTGTAGCCGGCGCGATCCAGCAATTGCTGCACTTTTTGTTGATTGCGGCCAACCGCCGAGACATCGATCACTTCAGCCTTGAACGGGCCCAGCGCATCCAGCGCCGGATTGCCAGTCTTTACGCCCTTGACTGCCGGGGTTTCATTATTGCCTTCGGCGAAATAGCGCTGGGCATCGTCGCTCGACAGATATTCCAGGAACTTGACCGCAGCTTCACGATGCGGCGCATGCCTGGCGACGCCGGCGCCGGCGATATTCACGTGGGTGCCGGTGGTGTTCTGGTTAGGCCAGATCACCGCGACTTTTTTCATCACGTCGATATCTTCCGGCTTGCTTGATTTCATCAGGCGCGCCACATAGTAGGAATTCGAAATCGCCACACCGCATTCGCCGGAAGCGACTGCCTTGATCTGGTCGGTATCGCCGCCGACCGGTTGTCGCGCCTGGTTGGCGACATAGCCCTTGAGTAGCGCTTCAGTCTTGGCTTCGCCATGATGCTCCAGCAAGGAGCCGAACAGCGAGACGTTGTACGGATGCGAACCGGAACGGGTGCACAGCTTGCCCTTGTTCTTCGGATCGGCCAGCGCTTCGTAGGTTTCAACGTCTTGCGGCTGGACATTCTGTTTGTTGTAGACGATCACGCGGGCGCGTGTCGAAAAGCCAAACCATTGCGAACCTTTGCCGTCGTCCTTGCCGCGCAGGTTGGCCGGGATGCGCTGCTCGAGGACCGCCGATTTAACCGGCTGGAACAGGCCGTCGTTCTCGGCGCGCCAAAGGCGCGCGGCATCGACCAGCAGGATCACGTCGGCCGGGCTGGCTGCGCCCTCGCTCTTCAGGCGGGCGATGGTGCCGGCATCGTCGCCATCGACACGGTTGACCTTGATGCCGGTGGCCTTGGTGAAGTTGCTGTACAGCGCTTCGTCGGTTGGATAATGACGCGCCGAATACAGGTTCAGGACCTGGTTCTGTGCGACAGAGGCTGTGGTTCCTGCAGCCAGGATGGCGGTGGCGATGATGGAGCGCAAAAGCATGGGCATTCCTCTTTTGATGATTGAAATGATATTTTGTTGCTTGTAACAAATTGTTACACTTGGCGATTGCCAAATATAACACAAATGAGAATCGTTACTGTTTATGATGATTTGATGACATATAAGGCGCCGTCGTTGCCTATTATCGCGATCGGTTAATATGGTTGTTCCTCCATACACAAGATGGGCGTCAAATGAGCAATAGAACCACTTCCAAGTCGCAACCGCGCACTACGAGCAAGGCCGAGTCCACAACACCGCGCGTGGCGCTGGTGTTGCAGGGAGGCGGCGCGCTGGGGGCTTATCAGGCAGGGGTTTACCATGCGATGCATGAGAATGGCTTGACTCCGGATTGGGTGGTGGGAACCTCGATTGGCGCAATCAATGCCGCGATCATCGCTGGTAACGAGCGCGATCTGCGCCTGTCGCGCCTGAAGGAGTTCTGGGAGCAGGTCGGCCACGGCGACCTGATGGATCTCAGCCGGGTTCCTGACAGTGTGCGCCAGTTCAATACTTGGTGGACCACCACCGATGTGACCACCCGAGGCGTGCCAGGATTTTTCTCGCCACGTGGACTCAATCCGTTTCTGCTGGGTATGCCGGTGGAGGCCGAACAAGCCAGTTTTTACGACACTACCCCGTTAGCTGAGACGCTGGGACGCCTGGTCGATTTCAAGTACCTGAACTCCCCGGGCGGGATGCGCCTGACCGTCAGCGCGATGCGCGTCGCTTGCGGCAGCCTGGTCAATTTCGATTCCCAGGAGCGGACCATCGGCGTCGAACACATCATGGCCAGCGGCGCCCTGCCGCCCGGCTTTGCGCCGGTGCGCATCGATGGCGACCTGTATTGGGATGGCGGCCTGTATTCGAATACGCCGCTGGAAGTGGTGCTGGACGATGAATCCAAAACCGATGTCGATGGCAACACCTTGTGCGTCATGGTGGATTTGTGGAGCGCCAACGGCCCCGAGCCGGTGACCCTGGACCAGATCACCAACCGCCAGAAAGACGTGACATTCGCCTCGCGTTCGGAACGCCACATCGAAAATTACTTGCGCATGTATCAATTGCGCCGGGCCGCGCAGGCACTGTATGACAAGCTGCCTCCAGCGCTGCGGAAGAAGTCTGACCTCAAGGAATTCGAGGGTTTGTCCGACAACAGTACCATTCATATCGTGCGCTTGCGTTACAGCGGCCACGACTGGAACATGCCATCCAAGGACATCAATTTCTCCCGCGGTTCGGTGGAATGGCGCTGGGAGCAAGGCTACACGGACGCAATGCAAGCCGCAGAGCGCATCCGCGCCAACGGTGAAACTTTCGGCAGTTCCGACGCCGGCCTGGTGGTACACGAACTGGTCATGCCGCCGGTGACCTGATGCAGATGCCGGTATTTCGTTTTGCGTTATTGTTACCGCTGCTGTTCGGCATGGCGATGTTCGCCAATGCCCAGTCGTCCGATGGATCGGGATTGGATACCCGGCAATGCGAGGCCGTCAGGCAGCGCGTTCTCCAGCCTGGGGCGCCGGTAAATTGCCAGCAGTTGCAGGTTGTGCGTTTCCCCTATGTCGACTTCGACGGCAAGCGCCACGAGGATGGTGAAATCATGGTGATGGCGGCAGTCGCGCCGCAAGTGAGGGCGATCTTCGAGGAATTGTTCAAGCGGCGATTCCCGCTTGCGCAGGCCCGTTTGATGGAGCATTATCAAGGCAATGACGATGTGTCGATGGCGGACAACAATACTTCCGCCTTTAACGACCGGCCGATCACCGGCGGCAAGGCAATATCCTTGCACGCATACGGTTTGGCGATCGATATCAATCCTTTGCAAAATCCGTATGTGCAGAGCGACATGCAAGGTCGGCTGGAATACAGCCCGCCGGCCGGACAGGCGTTCGCTCGGCGCACGGTGGAGCGAGCCGGTAGCAGCGAACAGGTGGTGGAACTATTTGCGCAGCATGGCTTTCTGATCTGGGGCGGCGACTGGAAAAAACCGATCGACTACCAGCATTTCCAGGTCAGCCGCAAGTTGGCCGAGCGCATGGCGAAGCTGCCGGTCGCGCAAGCGCGGCGCGCCTTTGAAGAATCGATCGTCGGCTATCGTTCTTGCCGCAATGCCCATGGCAGCCAGCCGAAGACTCGCAAGGCTTGCGCAGCGGCAGCAGGCTGACAAAAATTTGCCGGGGCCGTTAATATGATAACTACCCTGCATTTGTGGCTATGTAATATGTTTCGCCGCAGTTGGATACAACCTTGCAAGAGTTGATTTGTTCACACAGGAGAAGACCATGTTTTCGTTTCATGAACAGTTCGCCGCAGCTACAAAAGCGCATTTCGAAGCCCAGTTGGCATTACTCAATACCCTGACCACCAAGACTTTCGAAGGTGTGGAAAAGGTCATCGAACTCAATTTGAATGCCGCCAAGGCCTCGCTGGAGGAATCCAGCGGCGCCGCCAAACAGTTGTTGAGCGCCAAGGATCCACAGGAATTTCTCAACATCTCTGCCGCCCAGGCAAAGCCCGGAGCCGACAAGGCCGCTGCCTACGGCCGTCATCTGGCCGGCATTGCTTCCGGCACCCAGGCGGAATTGACGCGCGCTGCGGAAGCGCAAGTCGCAGAAACTACACGCCGCATCAACGCGTTGATTGAAGAAGTCAGCAAGAACGCGCCGGCCGGTTCGGAGAATGCGATTGCCATTCTGAAAACCGTCATCAGCAATGCCAATGCCGGCTATGAGCAGCTGACAAAAAATACCAAGCAGGCGGTGGAGACGCTGGAAGCAAACCTGAGTAATGCTACTGCCCAGCTGACCAAGGCAGCGACCCCACGCAGCAAGAAGTAAGCGACGGAATAAGTGTTGGCGTGGTAGTAGGCGCTAACAAAACGTTTGTTGAAAAGGCCGCATCAGCGGCCTTTTTTGTCATATCGGCAAGTCACGATCCCATTCCGGCGATTCGCCGAACTGCTCGGCCAGGAAATCGACGTAAGTGCGCACTTTGGCTGACAAGTGCTGCCGGCTTGGATATACCGCATGAATGGCTAGTTGATCGCTGCGGTAGTCAGTCAGTATTGGCAGCAGTTTTCCGGCACGGATGGCATCGCCGATGATGAAGGTCGGCTGGCGGATGATGCCCATGCCGGCCAGCGCTGCCGCTAGCAGCAGATCGCCATTGTTGCAACGCAAGCCGCCACCGATACGTACTGTATGTACCTTGCCGTCACGTTGCAGGCGCCATTCATTGTCCGGCATGGTATAGGCATAGGTCAGGCAGGCGTGCCGCGCCAGGTCGTCCGGATGCTGCGGCACGCCATGCTGTTCCAGGTAGGCCGGGGCAGCGCAGGTGAGGACATGTACCGGCGCCAGTTTGCGCATCACCAGGCTGGAGTTTTGCAGCTTGCCGATGCGGATCGCCAAGTCAAAACCTTCCTCGACCAGATCAACAACCCGGTCCGACAGCGTCACGTCCAGCTCGACATTCGGATAACGCTGCGCATACAGCGGCAGCAGCCGACCCAGATGATTGACCGAAAACGATACCGGCGCATTGATGCGCAACACGCCGTTCGGATTGGCCGCGTGCATGCCGGCCGCCAGCGTGGCCTGTTCCAGGTCGGCCAGCAACTGGCGGCACCGTTCCAGGTAGGCGCTGCCGGTATCTGTCAGGCTCAGGCGCCGGGTGCTGCGATTGAGCAGGCGCGCACCGAGATAGGTTTCCAGATCGGCAATATGCCGCGTCACCGACGGATTCGACAAGTCCAGGATGCGCGCAGCGCCCGACAGGCTGCCAACCTCGGCCACTTTGACAAACACTTTCATCGCTTCAAACAGGTTCATCGGCGACCCTTATTATTTTGGAATTCGGAAATAATATTTCAATAAAATCGTATTTTTCTTTCAATTGGAAGAATATATAGTGAAAACCGATCCATGAACAAATCATCGAGTTATTGCCCGCAAAACGCGCATGGCTCCGGCTTTTAACCAATATCAAGAAGAGAACATCATGACTACGACAAAAACCATCGACACCGGCGCTTATGCCGCCACCCTGCTGCGCCTGACCTTGGGCATTGCGCTGCTGGCGCACGCCTACTTGAAAGTGTTTGTCTTCACGCTGCCGGGCGCCGCTGCATTTTTTGCCAGTCAAGGCTTTCCAGGCTGGTCGGTGTACCCTGTGGTGGCGGTTGAAGTGCTGACCGGTATTGCGCTGGTGTTGGGATTGCAGGCAAGGATTGCAGCTATCATTTCGCTGCCGGTGCTGCTCGGCGCCCTGTCGGTGCATGCCCCGAACGGCTGGGTATTTACCAGTCCGAACGGCGGCTGGGAATATCCGGCATTCATGGTGGTGACCGCGATTGCCATCGCCCTGCTGGGTAACGGCGCGTTTGCGTTGAGCAAGGCAAAATAAGCGCATTGCAGGAATTTTTTTGAAAGAGATCAAGATGAGCACAAGCGCCACCCGCATGCCGGCGATTTTCTTCGGTCACGGCAGCCCGATGAATGCATTGGAAGACAACCGTTATACCGCCGCCTGGGAACAGCTGGGCGCCAGCGTGGCGCTGCGGCAGCCGAAAGCGATCCTGTCGATTTCCGCGCATTGGTACACCCGCGGCATTGGCGTGACGGCGATGCCGCAACCGAAAACCATCCATGATTTCGGTGGCTTCCCGCAGGCATTGTTCGATGTTCGCTACCCGGCTCCTGGCGATCCGGCGTTGGCAGCGCAGGTGCGTGATTTGCTGGCGCCGCTCGATGTGACGATGGATCAATCCTGGGGCTTGGATCACGGCACCTGGTCGGTGCTGGTCAAGGCTTTTCCGAAGGCCGATGTGCCTGTGATCCAGCTGAGCATCGATGCCACGCAGCCGGCGCAGTTTCATTTTGACCTGGGCCGCAAGTTGGCGGTGCTGCGCGAGCAGGGCGTGCTGATCATTGGCAGCGGCGATGTGGTGCACAACCTGCGCCTGATGACGCGCGGCGGCCCGCCGCGGCGCACGATTGGGCGCTGCGTTTCAACGACCACATCCGCGCGTCGTTGCTGAACGGCGATCTGCAGGCGGTGATCGACTACGCCGACCAGGGCCAGGACGCGCAATTGTCGGTGCCGACGCCGGAGCATTATCTGCCGCTGTTGTACATTGCCGGCACCAAGCACGATGACGAGGCGATTTCGATTGCGGTGGACGGCATCGATATCGGCTCGATCAGCATGCTGACTGCGGTGGTGGGGACGGCCTGATCTGTTTGATTTGTTTGAGTGGCTCTAGTCGATAAGTATGAACAGCGCTTATCGACATCCAGGATTATTCCTTGCCCTTGACCGGCTTGGGATAATCCTTCATCACATCGATCGGCTCGGCATACGCCGAATCCCAGGTTTGCAGGTGCAGATCGGCAATCCGTTTCGCCATCTTCTCGTTGCGCAACACGATTTCCAGGTTACGTGAGTTATCCAGATAGCCGCCGCTCCAGTTGCTGGTGCCTATCCAGGCCACTTGGCCGTCGATTTCCATGGTTTTGCTGTGGATCACCCGCGCAAACGGAATGAAGCCGCTGCTGGCTTGCGGCAGCGTCACAATCCTGATCTCCATACCGGGCAGCAGCGCCAGGCTCTTCAAATAATCGATTGCCGGCTTCTCGGTGTTCCAGTTTGACACCATCAGCTTGACCTTGACGCCACGCGCCAATGCGCTGCGGATCGCATCGTCGATCACCGCGTAAAAAGGACGCGTGTGATTGGGGCCGTAACTGAGCGGCGCGTAGTCGAGCAGCTGGATCCGTACTTCGGATTTGGCGGCAGCCAGCAGTTTCGGCAGCTCGGTTTCGGAGTCGCCAACGCCGGGAGGATTGAAGGCGTTCGGGCTGGCCACCAGGAATGTCGCTTGCTGGTCGTTGGCGGCCACTGCGGTTTGATTGAGGCGTGGCACCGGCTTGCCTTGTGCGATCAATTCTTGTGCCTGCCAATCATGCTCGAAAATATTTTGTACCTGGGCGACCACCACCGGATCGGTGATGCGCAAACCGGTTTCGTGGATGTGCGCGAAAGAGCGCCAGTCGAAATTCTGGCTGCCGACATAGGCGGTGCTGCCGTCGCTCACCATGTATTTGGCGTGGATGATGCCGTTGCCAGTCAGCTTGGAATAATCGAGATAGCGGAATTCCAGATTGGGAATTTCTTCAGGCGTTCGATGGTCGGCATGTCGGAGGCGAACTTGCCTTTTTCTTCCATCAGGAAGCGGATCTTGACGCCGCGCTTACCGGCGGCGGCAAGCCGTTCAATGACGCGTTCAAACGCTGCGCCAGGCTGGCTGGCAACGTAAAACTGACCGAGCACGATATCGTGCTTGGCGCCGTCGAACATTTCGCTCCAGACCTGCAGCGGTTCACGCAAATCGGGCGTGGCCAGCGCGGTTTCAACTGGCACTGTATGCACCAGTTCATAGCCGGGGATGCCGAACTCGGCATGGGCGGCAGTGCCATAGCCAAGCAGGATGGCAATCGAGACGATCAGTTTACGCATTTGGAATCCAGAAGAATTTGATTAATGAACGCGTACGATGCGACCGGCTGTTTGGGCGCTGCCGGCCGGATGGCCATCGTGCTCGCTGGCGATCAGGTAATGGCTCAACGCATCGAGGTCGTTGATGCCGGTGTCGACGCGATCTGCGCCTTGGGTCAGCAAACTGAAACCGTCGCCGCCCTGCGAGATGAAGCTGTTGACGCTGACGCGGTATTGGCCGCGCGGATCCAAGGCGGCGCCGTTCAGCTTGATGCTGCCGGGCAGCACGCGCTGTCCGAGTGGTTTGGCGGCGTCCCAGCGATAGCTCAAGCCGTGTGAAACCTGCAGCATGACGCGGCCGCCCTGGCGATCCTGTTCGAGCCAGCTTTGCTGTTCCAGCAAGGCCTGGATCTGGCTGCCGGTGAGCGTCAGCAGGATCAGCGTATTGCCATACGGCGTGGTGGCGGCAACCTGTGCGTAGTTGGTCCCGGCCGGACCGCTTTCCAGGCTTTCGCGGATACTCTTGTGATTGGTCATGGCGATTTGCGCACCGAGCTTGCGCGTGGCCGCCAGTTGCGAATCGGCCAGCACGTCGCCGAGCGGCGATTCGCCGGCTTCGTTGATGTGGTTATCGATGCGCGGCACCGCGATGCGCGCAATCGGTTGCGCCAGCACTACGTCGCTGCGTGCCTTGAGTTTTTGCAGGAACGCCGACAGCGCCGGATCGGGAGTGAAGCGCTGCGTATCCATCAGCACGTTGTATGCGCGGATCGCGGTAATTTTTCCAGGCAGGTCGGCAACGCGCGGATCGATGGTCAGGCTGATGCGGGTCAGCATGTGGCCGAACGATTCGCCTTGCGTGACGGTGCGCCCGTCGACCTGGCAGGTGTAGCCCTGGTGGCTGTGGGCGCTGATCACCAGCTTGATGGCTGGATCGAGGTGTTTGACGATGTCGACGATCGGGCCTTGCAATTGGCTGCAGGCCACCTTGTCGAACGGTTCCTTGGTTTCGCCGCCCTGATGAATCAGGACCACGATGGCGCTGACGCCTTGTGCCTTGATCTCGGGCACCCAACGGTTGATGGCCTCGGCCTCATCAATGAAATGGACGTTGGCGATGCCGTCGGCGGAGACCATTTTTTCGGTGCCGCGCACGACTGCGCCAATGAAGGCGATCTTGACGCCGCGTATTTGTTCGATGCGGTAGGGCGGCAGCATTGGCTGGACGCTGGCATTGTCGATCACGTTGGCCGCGAGGTAGGAAAATTTCGCACCAGGATAATGGGCTTCGAACTGGCAAGCCTTGTCGGGGCGAGTGGATTTACAGCCGCCGTTTTGATAGCGCAGCAACTCTGCGCTGCCCTGGTCGAATTCATGGTTGCCAACTGAACTGACGCGCAGGCCGAGTTGGCCGAGGGCGGAGATGGTTGGTTCATCGGCCCAGATGGAGGATAGTGCAGGGCTGGCGCCGATCAGGTCGCCGGCGCCGACCAGCAGCAGTTGCGGATCTTCGGCGCGCCAGGCATTGAGGGCGCCGCCGATGGTGTCGATGCCGCCAACCTTGAGCTTGCGCGGCGCGGTGCCGACGGCGTCGGCAATGCTGGCAAAGCTCTTTGTTTCGGCTTCGAGGTGGCCGTGCAGGTCATTGATGGCGACCAGGTTGAGCTCTACCGGCGCACTGGCCGGGGCGTTTGGCAAGCTGCTGCAAGCGCCCAGCAAGGCCGCGGCCATGCAGCACAATAACTTGGTCCGGCCAATGGAGATTGCACGCATGGAGTTCAACCAGTCTTCAAATAGAATTTAATCAGGCCAAATGTAAATTTCGGGCTTCTGCCGCAGCCGCGGCTTTGGCGCCATTATCAGCGACTCGGCCGACGCAGGCGCGCAACATCAAGACTTTCAGGTGATCGTTGATGCGCTCGATCCGTTCCTGGAACATGTTGAAGAAGAACATGCCGACCACGGCAATGCCGATCCCCAATGCTGTTGCATATAGTGCGGTGCCGATGCCCTGCGATACCTGGCCTGGATCGGATACGCCGGATACTGCCAACGCCTTGAAGGTATCGATAATACCCAAAATCGTGCCGAGCAGTCCGAGTAGCGGCGCTGCGGTGACGATGGTGTCGAGAATCCACAGGCGGTGCTGCACTTCGCCGCGGTTGGCGATATAAACGGACTCGCTGAAATCCTCAAGATCCTTCTCGCTGGTCAACTGATGTTTTTCGGCCAGGATATCGGACACCAGGGTCAGCGGCAGGCTGGCGCGCGCCGTCAACTCGGCCGGCAGTTCCTGCACATGCTGGACTGCATGGGTCATGGCCTTTTCCAGACCGATGGCCTGGCGCAGTGTGTAGTTGAAGAAGAGTCCGCGTTCCACAATCACGAAGAGCGCCAGGGCGGCGCAGGCGTACATCAGGTAGAAAGCGAGTTCGTGGAATAATTGCATGTTCATATTGACCTCTCTGCGCACGAATGCACTTAAATTCATGGCGGTGGACCGAAGTCCACCGCCGGGGTTACTACAGCTGGATTAGAAATCCGCGATCAACGATACGCTGAAGGTACGCGGTGGGCTGACATAGAACGACGGCGCCGATGCCGCGATGCTGCCGATCGCCACGGAGTTCGTGGTGAATTGGCTGCCGCTGCCGGAGCTGAGGCTCAGGAATTTCTTGTCAAAAATATTGTTGACGTTGAACTTGAGCGTCGGGCTTTTCAGCCAGGTCGACGACGGGAAGGTGTATCCTGCGCCGGCGTTGAACACGGTATAGCCGCCGATGCTGTCGTCGTTGACCAGCGTGGTGTAGCGCTTACCGGTGTATTTGGCCTGGCTGAACACATACCAGTTGTCTTGCGCGTACTGCAGGCTCATGCCGCTCAGCCAGTTCGGCGTATCAGGAAACTCCTTGCCGGCAGTCGGCAACGTCGCGGTCGCCGAATATTGCATGTTGTTGTCCATCTTGCTCTTGATGTAAGAGAGCGAACCGTACAGGCTCAGGTTCTTGGTGATCGAGTAACCGGATTCCAGTTCCAGGCCCTTGGAGGTCGAATCGCCGACGTTGTAATCGGTATTGCTGTTGGTGTCCTGGTTGTACGAAGTGGCGATGCGGTTCTTGAAATTGATATAGAACAGCGAGCCGGAGAACGTCCATTTGTCAGCAGCGTAACGGTAGCCGAGGTCGTAGTTCCACGAAGTTTCCTTGTCGACCGGCACAGGACGGACGGTGCCGCCGGTGTACACGCCGTTGACGATAGTGCCGCCGGAGATCAGGTTGAAATACGAGAAATTTCCAGGCGCCTTGAAGTTCTTGGCCGCATTGAAGAACACCGATTGCACCTGATCCAGCTGATAGCGTGCGCCGAAACTAGGCAGCAGATCGGAGTACGATTTCTGTAAGGTATAGAAGCCTGGCGAGCTTTGGCTCGGGTTGTTGGTGAAGTCGCGGTCGATGCTGGAATAGCGGGCGCCAACCTGCAGATTCAACTTGTCTTGCAGCAGGCTGATACTATCTTGCGCAAACGCCGATTTACCGGTGCTGATGGTCATCGTGTCGCGATACTGAACGTAGGAACCATCCTGATTTTTCAGCCATGCGCTCGGGTTGTTGAGCCAGACATCGGAAGCATTGCCGCTGTTGTCGATTGTGGTGTATGGGCCGGTTTGCTGGTGACGTGCGCGCTCATACCAGTAGCCGACCATCAGCTTGTGATTGTCGATCTGTTGGTTGTACTTGATCGTCACGCCTGGGCGATACGTGCGGGTGCGGCTGCCTTCATAAGCAAACACGGTGTCCTTGGTGTCGCCGTCGCCGTTGGCATCACGTACGCCGCCGCCCAACAGGTTGCCGGCATTGCCTTCGGTGACAGTCTGCAACTGGTTGCCGCCGGTGCCGAAGCCGTACCACATGTAGGGGCTGACATCGATGCTCGATGTCGGTGCCAGCTGGAAGTGGGCATTCATGGTGCCGAGCCAGTTCTTGAACGGATTCAGGTTGTAGCCGTAGTACAGGTTCTTGGCGCCGGTGTTGATGCCGGCATTCGGACCGTAAGTCGAATCGTTTTGCGCGCCAGGTCCACCCGGTTGATGTACTGGAGCGACAGTGCCGAAATCCAGGTTCGGGCCGTACTGGGCGATCTGTGCCTTGGTCAGCGAACGGTAGTTGTTGTTGATGGCAGAGTTGTACATGAAGCCGGTGTCGACATAGCTGCCGCCGCCCAGATCGAACTTGCTGTTGAAGTCGACGTGTTCCTTGTCGGCACGGCCTTCGCCCTTGAACTTGTCAGCCTGGGTTTTCGAGTAGGACAGGAAGAACTTGAAACGGTCGTTGAAAATCTTGCCCGAATCGAAGCGCACGTAGCCCTTCTGCAGGCTGTTGGAGCCGAATGTGTATTCGGTGCGGAAGCGTTGCTTGTCTTCCGGTGTACACATGGTCATGCCGATATTGCCGCCGGAGGCGCCGACATGCGGTGCTTCGGTGTCGGTCGAGCCTTGCGTGACGAAGATGTCGCACAGGTTCTCGGCGTCGGTGTATTCCTGCGGATAGACGGCGAAGCTGCCCGAATCGTTGACCGGTGCGCCATTGATGGTGAAGCCCAACTGATCGCTGTTGAAGCCGCGCACACGCACGTTGCCACCGAACAGGCCGGTGCCGTCCTGGTCGTAGGAGTTCACGCCTGGCAGCAGATTGATCATCTGGTATGGATTGCTGGTGGTGCTTTGCTTTTCCATGTAATCGCGATTGACCGAGCTACGCGCTTTCGGCGTTTCTTCTTGCTGGATCAGTCCAGTGCTTTGACCGCCGTTGGCATCGCCTTGCACGGTGACCTTGCCGACTTCAGTGGTGTCGGCAGCGTAGGTCAGTGGACTGGCGGCGATGAATAACCCGGAGATCAGCAGTGACAGCCGGGTGACTTTGAATTGCATGGCATTACTCCCTGTACGTTTTCGGTGTTGTAAGTGATTAAAAAGTGCGTGTTTCAAAAATCATCCCGCCCCCGGGACGAACTCCAACTCGGCGCTGAATCGGTGTGTCGCCTCTCCGGTCCAGCTGGATTCGGGAAAAGCGGGAAAAGCAGCTCTGTTGATGGTTTTGCGGGCAGCGTCGTCAAGCAGCATGGAGTTCGATGACTCGTCGATGCCTTGCTCGACCAGCGTGCCGTCGCGCTTCAGGACAAACCAGACCTTGACCTTGCCTTGCGGCCTTTGCTGGCTGGCTTCACGCCCTGTCGGATAGCGCTTGATGCTGTTCAGGTGTGCACGTAATTTGGCGACATAGCCGGACTCGACGCTGGCGTTGCTCGGCTTGGCGGGCGGCGCTTCCGGTGCTGGCGTCGGGAGTGCCGGAACGGCTTTTGGCGGCGCCGGGGTAGGAATCGGTGCTGGAGCCGGAGCAGCCATTTCAGCGCTCGGTAGAGTGCTGACAGGTGTGGGGTTGACTGTCGGTTGCGGCACCGGCTGCGGGCGCACCGGTTGCATTACCGGAACCGGTTTCACAACCTGCGGCGGTGTTGGCGTTGGCGGCGTAGGCGTCACTGGTGTTACCACGGGCGGCGCAGGTGGATCGGGTTCCGTCAACGCAATCTGCACTGTGGAATCGTCTGTGTGTGCCTGGATCTTTACTGCCTTCTGGATGCCGGCAAGGATCAGGATGGCGAGTATGAGTAGCGACGGCAGCGTTGCCACCGCATCTCGGAATCGATAAAAAAACGGCGTGGTCGTCATGTCTGGGCTTACGGCTTGCGGGTAGCGATGGAGATCGACTCGAAGCCGTTCTGCTTCAGGTTGTCCATGACTTCCACCAGGCGCTGCACCTCGACGCCACGGTCACTATTGACGATCACGTTAAGTTTCTCGCCGTCCTTCTTGGCTTGATTCAGGCGCGTTGCCAGCTCACCGATTTTGGTATCGACGCCATCCACCTGCAATGCGTCGTTCAAACCGATCGTGATAACGGCCTTGTTTTGCGGTTTTAAATCCTGCGCGCTGCTGGCGCTCGGCAAATGGGTTTTCAAGCCGAGCGCGGGAATCACGTTGAGACTGATCAATACAAAAAACACCAGCAGGAACATCATCACGTCGATCATCGGAATAATTTCGACGCGGGCTTTCCGCTTTTTTGGTTCGTCCCAACTACGCATTGCCGCACTCCAGTTGAATATTTGCAGAGATAGCGATCTGTTTGATCGCTATAATTTCTATAACTGTGCGGCAGGATAACGACGAAATATTTCGTCAGTATTACAATCGGTTTCAATTACGGCGCATGTGGTCGCAGCACCACGTGCTTGCGCGTTATTGCCGTGCGAGTAATTGCAAATGATTAACGGCGGGGCAGTGGAAAGAAGGACAGTAGCATCTTGATCGCGTAGACCACGATCAGCGAACCGGTCAGGTCGCCGATCGACATCACGATCAGGCCCGACCAGAAATGATAGGAGATGCCGCGCATGACGAACCACATCAGCTGCAGCAGTGGATTGGTCAGGCCATACAACAGGATGCAAGCGAGCAGGCGGGTGGTTGTCAGATTGCTCAACGAGCGCTGCAGGTGCATTTCCTGCAGCGTGAAGCGATAAGCCAGATAGGGCGCCAGCGCCGAGATCACGCTATAGCCGACAGTGGTGACTGGATCGCCGGGAAATATGGCATAGATGCTGGAGGTCAGCAGCGAGGCGATGAGGATGCCGAGCACGCCGGATTCGGCAAACAGCAAGGTGCAAATAAGCCGTATGCCGGCAGGCAGATAGACCCAGGCGATTCCTTGTGTAAACTCGATTTGCTTGAACAGCCAGTCATTTGCCATGTAGACCAGTATGTAGACGACCACGGTGGTACTGACCGTCATCAGGCTGAGGTGCAATTTCGCGGCAGGAGACGAAGTGGAGGACATGGCGCGCGTATATTACCGAAGTATCCGTATGCGCGCAGGAAAGATACTTGCGAATGTTGTTAAATGACGAGTATCATCGATACAAATTTAAGAGCGCTACCAGACTGTTCCACATTACAGAATTGATAAAGTAGCCATGGACAAACATAATCGCCCCGCCGATATTTACGTGCGTTTTCTGCAATTGGCGAATGCCTTGCGCGGCTTGCCGTCGTTGCCATCGCTGGACCCGCTGGAAGATCGCATCCTGGCTTTCGTGGCGCGCGCCGGGCAAGCGAAGGAGCGCCTGTCGGTGCGCGACATGATGGCGCAAAGTGAACTCGGTTCGCCGGCCATGCTGCATGCGCGCCTGAAATCAATGCGCGAAAAAGGCTGGATCGTCCTCAGCGATACCGACGATACGCGCCGCAAGCAGATCGAGTTGAGCCAGGCCGCCTGGCTGCATTTCGACAAATTGTCGAAATGTCTGGTGCAGGCAACGCGCGACGCCAGCAAGTAGTCGTTCGTCGTAGATAGGATTTTCCAAAAAAATACGCCAGCTTGAACTGGCGTATTTTTTTGCGGCAAAGAATCGAAAAATCCAAATCCGACCGTTTAATTTTTCCCCAGTATGCTCAGCGCCACCGCTTCCGCCACCCGGATGCCGTCAATCGCCGCCGACATGATGCCTCCCGCATAACCGGCACCTTCGCCGGCCGGAAACAGGCCAGTAGTGTTCAGGCTTTGCAGATTGTCGTCGTGACGTTTGATGCGGATCGGTGACGAAGTGCGGGTTTCAACGCCGGTCAGCACCGCATCGGCCATCGCGAAGCCGCGAATTTGTTTGTCGAATGCCGGCAATGCTTCACGCATGGCGGTAATAGCGTAGTCCGGCAGCGCGGTGCTGAGATCGCCCAGGTGCACGCCGGGTTTGTAGGATGGGATCACCGAGCCGAGCGTAGTCGATGGACGGCCTGCGAGGAAGTCGCCGACCAGCTGGCCGGGAGCGTCGTAAGTGCCGCCGCCCAGTTCGAAGGCGCGCGATTCCCACTCGCGCTGGAAGGCGATGCCGGCCAGCGGATGGCCGGGATAGTCGGCCGGCGTGATGCCGACCACGATGCCGCTATTGGCATTACGTTCGTTGCGCGAATACTGGCTCATGCCGTTGGTAACGACGCGGCCCGGCTCCGATGTGGCTGCGACTACAGTGCCGCCCGGGCACATGCAGAAGCTGTAAACCGCACGGCCATTTTCGGCATGATGCACCAGCTTGTAGTCAGCCGCGCCGAGGATAGGATTGCCGGCGCTGGGGCCGAAGCGGCAGCGGTCGATCAGTGATTGCGGATGCTCGATGCGGAAGCCCAGCGAGAACGGTTTGGCTTCGATGTAGACGCCGCGGTCGTACAGCATCTGGAAGGTGTCGCGGGCGCTGTGACCGATCGCCAGCACCACATGGTCGGTAACGATGGTCTCGCCGCTGGCCAGCACCACGGCCTGTACCTGGCCCTGGCCGTTTTCGGACTTGATGGTGATGTCTTCCACCTTTTGCTGGAAGCGGAATTCGCCGCCCAACGCTTCGATGGTAGCGCGCATCTGCTCGACCATCTTGACCAGCCGGAAAGTGCCGATGTGCGGTTTGCTGACGTACATGATTTCTTCGGGCGCATCGGCCTTGACGAATTCAGTCAGCACCTTGCGGCCGTAATGCTTGGGATCCTTGATCTGGGTCCACAGCTTGCCGTCGGAAAAAGTGCCGGCGCCACCCTCGCCGAACTGGACGTTCGATTCCGGTTGCAGCTCCCGTTTGCGCCACAAACCCCAGGTGTCCTTGGTACGTTCCCGCACCGCTTTGCCGCGTTCCAGGATAATCGGATTGAAACCCATCTGCGCCAGGATCAGGCCGGCAAACAGGCCGCAAGGGCCGGTGCCGATCACCACCGGACGCGATTTCAACTGGCTCGGCGCTTGCGCCACGAAGTGGTAATTGGTATCCGGCGTCGGCATCACGGTGCGGTCGCGCGCCAGGCGTTTGAGGACTTCGGCTTCATCCTTCAACTCGACATCCACGGTGTAGGTCAGGATGACCGCGGATTTTTTGCGCGCATCGTAGCTACGGCGGAAAATCGTGTAACCAAGCATGGCTTCGGCGCCGATTCCCAGGCGTTCCAGGATCGCGCTGTGTAGCGCGTCTTCCGGGTGGTCGAGGGGGAGTTGTACTTCATTCAATCGCAACATGGGTATTCCGGGAAGTCAGGTGGGGTTTCGGGTCTGGCGTCGCACTGCGGCAACTTTGCTGCGTTGCCCCACAATTATTTTGTAAAACGACAATGCCGTCCGGCAGAGCGCCATTTTACCTTAGGGGCGGCGCCGTGGCAGCCCTGCGGGCGATTCAGGAGCGGCTGGAGTCTGTATCTTTTGGAAACACAAAATTACAAGTGCCTGCATATTTATGACCTATATTTAATCGTCGCTCGATGTTTTTAAACGAATCAGGAGGTGGTCGATGAAAATCAAATCCATTTTGTGCATCAGCTTGCTGACCTTGGGCGCAGGATTGATGGCGCCAATGAGCCCTGCGCAGGCGCAGGCCTATGTGAGTGTCCGTATCGGCCAACCACCTCCACCACGCTATGAAGTGGTGCCGCCGCCACGTCGCGGTTTTGTCTGGGCGCCGGGTTATTGGCGCTGGGATGGCCGTCGGCATGTGTGGATGAGCGGTTCGTGGATCAGGGCGCGGCCGGGTTACCGCTATGTGCCACCACGCTGGGAGCGTGGTCCGCGCGGCGATTGGCGGTTCAGGCCGAATCAGTGGGCTCGTTAAGCCGGTTACTAAGCCGCTTGATCTGATGCGAAAGGCGCCTGTGGGCGCCTTTTTTCATGCGGCGTTATTCGGTGCGACGTTGTTTTTTGAGTAAAAACCGCGCCGGATCAAGTGCTGCCGCCAGTTCGCTTTCCAGCGGTAGCGGTTCGCCGTCCAGTTGCGCCGCCAATATTTCCGCTGCCAGCGGCGCCCAGATCAGGCCACGCGAGGCGTAGCCGAGCAGACCATAGAGTCCGTGTAGGCGTGGCAAGTCGTGTAGTTTTGGTTCGCGCACAGGGCTTGCCGCGCCGCTGTCCGGCAACGCACCCACCAACGGCAAACGATCGCTCGCCACGCAGCGAAAGCCGACTCGTCCACGCAATGGCAAATTTTCTTGACGCCAGTCCGGCAACATTCTTGCCAGGCGCGTCAGGTTATCGTCCTGGCTGGTTTGCCGCAGCGTCGGTTGATCATCCTCATCGTACGACGCGCCGCTGCTGCAGATACCGGCATAGGCCGGCGTCAGGTAGGCTTCGCCGCACAGTACCGGAGCGATGGCAGGCACGCTGGCCGTGTCGAGATGGGTAATCTGCCCGCGGATGGCTGTCAACGGCAGGTCTTGCGCCTGCGGGAAATCCAATGCGCCGCAGGCGTTGGCCAGGATGACTACCGGCGCGCTGGCAATCTTCGCGCCGTGTGAATCGCGCACCAGCCATTCCTCGTCGATGCGTTCAAGGCTGGCCGCGCGTTGTCCAAAATGAGATTGCAGCGCGGTGCCGCAATCTTCCAGCATGGCTTGGCACAGGCTACCCGGCTGCACCCAGCCGGCGGCGCGGAAGTGCCAGCCGCCGGCGCTGACTCGGCAACCGGCAAGGCGCGATGCCGCGGTTTGCTCGATCCATTCGGCAAATTTGGCAGGATAGCGCCAGTGCGCGGCCAATTGGCGTTGTGCTTCGGCATGCGTATCGTCGCGGGCAATTTGCAGGACGCCACAGGTGGCGCCGCTGAACGCCTGGCCGATGCCGCCGAGATTGCGCCACACTTGTTGCGCAAACTGGTAGGCGTTGCGGCTCAGACGCGAGCTTGGGTTGTCGTCGCGCGACAGCAGCGGCATGAAAATGCCGGCGCTGTTGCCCGACGCTTCCTGCGCCGGCGCTGCGTGGCTTTCCAGCAGTGTGACGCGCCAGCCGCGTCGCGCCAGGCGCTGGCAGGCGGCGCTGCCGGCCAGCCCGGCGCCGATGACGATTGCGTGGCGCTCGCCGTCCGGTCGCGCGGCTGCAAGAGGTACGCGTGCGGTGAAGCGCGGTGCAAACTCCGCATGCAGCATGCCATCGGCATCAGGTGCATCGTTGCCGAATGCGAAGCCGCTTTGTTCAAGTCTCTTGCGCCGTGCTTCGTCAACGGCCGGAAGTGTGAGACCGGCATGTTTGCCGGCCAGTTTACCCAGTGTGCCGAGCGTCGGCAGCGACCAGTCCTGCCAGTTGCACCCATGCAGGTAGAAAGCATCAACGCTAGCTGCAATTTGCCGCAAACAGGTGGCGCTGTCGCCGCACATCAGCGTCAGAACCACCTGTTCTCGTTCCAGAAGCAGGCGATGAAATCCCGGGAGCGCTGCGGGCCATGAGGCGCACAGTTCGGTCGACAGCGTTTGCCATGCAGGTTGCCGGTTGCAGGTTCGTTGCACATCCTGCACTGTTGGCATGTGCGGCGCCAACGCCAGGTAATTCAGCCGACGCGGCCGTTGAGGATCATCGCGCCAGGCCTGCCAGGCGGCAAGAAAATGCGCACCGTCGCCAAATTCGTTATCCAGCAATACGAAACGCTGCCGTCCGTTCCAGCGACGGCGGAGATCTGACAATGCGGTCGCGTTGTGGGTTGAAGGCATGGAGTGACAGCATGGTAAGTGGATAAGACCGGATTATATGCAGTATCGGCGCGCAATACCCATATGCAGCATTGGCAAGAGCCGCGTCAAGTTGATCTATGTCAAAGCGCTCGCCACCTGCGCAGGATACGCTTGGTCTGGTCGATGTGGTCAGTGCAAGTTGCTGACGCATCCAATTGCCGGAGCTTGTACATGCAGATTTCCAATGAATCGACGCCTGCCGTTGCAGCTGTTGCTTTCGACGCCGCGCTGTTGCGCAAGCTTAATCAGCTTGGGCCGCGCTACACCTCCTATCCAACGGCTGACCGGTTTTCAGAGGCGTTCACGGCCGATGATTATCAGCATGCGGTTGCGCGTCGGCGCGACATGGGGGCGCGCCATGCTCTGTCGCTCTACCTGCACATCCCGTTCTGCAACACCATCTGCTATTACTGCGCTTGCAACAAAGTGGTTAGCAAGAATACCGCCAAGGCGGCTCTCTATCTGACATATCTGCAGCGCGAGATATCGATGCAAGCGGCCTTGTTCGAAGGGATGAATCAGGTAGAGCAGTTGCATTTCGGCGGCGGCACGCCAACCTTTCTGAGTGACGATCAGATGGATGGACTGATGGCGCACCTGCATCGCAACTTCGAGTTCGCAGCGGACGAACAGGGCGAATACTCGATCGAGATCGATCCGCGTACGGTGACGCCGGCTCGCATCGTCACTTTGCGGCGGCAAGGCTTCAATCGGATCAGTCTGGGCGTGCAGGATTTCGATCCGGCGGTGCAGCAGGCAGTCAATCGCATCCAGCCTGAAGAAGATACGTTGAAGATAATCGATGCCGCACGTTATGCAGGTTTTCGGTCAGTTAGCATCGACCTGATCTACGGATTGCCGCGGCAGAATGTAATCTCGATGTCGCAAACGCTGAACAAGGTAATTGCCGCATCGCCGGATCGCATCGCGATCTACAATTACGCGCACATGCCGCATATTTTCAAGCCACAACGCCGCATTGCCGAGAGTGAGCTGCCGACCCCGGATGCCAAGATCGACATGCTGTTCCTGTGCATCAAGCGCCTGACCGATGCCGGTTATGTCTACATCGGTATGGATCATTTCGCCAAACCGGATGACGACCTGGCGATTGCCCAGCGTCAGGGTCGCCTGCACCGCAATTTCCAGGGATATTCGACGCATGCCGAGGCCGATCTGGTCGCCTGCGGCGTATCTGCCATCAGTGCGGTCGGCGCCAGCTACAGCCAGAACGAGAAGACGCTGGAGGCTTATTACCAGCGTCTCGATCGGCATGAGTTGCCGATTGCGCGCGGCATCAAGCTGAGCATGGATGATTTGCTGCGGCGTCTAATCATCCAGCACCTGATGTGTCACTTCGAGCTGTCGCTGGCATCGATCGAGATAGCGCATCCGATCAAATTCTCCGAGTATTTCGCCAGCGAACTGGCGCAGCTGGAACTGCTGGCCGCGGACGGCTTGCTCAATCTGGATGACGAATGGATTACCGTCACTATGAAAGGGCGCCTGCTGATCCGCAATATCTGCATGGTATTCGACCGCTATCTTGATCCGGAAAAATCTCCGTTGCGCTATTCGAAAACCATTTGATGCGGGGCTGGATCAGTTGCAGACCTCGGCGCCGGTCGCTACTATTTTGAGGGCTGCCAGATCGACCAATTCGATATCGCGGTTGCTGACCTTCAGCATGCCGTCTTTCTTCAGCTTGGAAAGCATGCGACTGATGCTTTCGATGGTTAATCCGAGATAGTTGCCAATGTCTTCGCGCGTCATGCGCAATTGAAAATTGGTCGGAGAGTAGCCGCGCGCGGCATAACGTGCCGACAGGTTCACCAGAAAAGCCGCAAAACGTTGTTCGGCACGCATATTGCCGAGCAACAGGATGACGCTTTGCTCGCGCGTGATTTCCTTGCTCATGATGCGATGGAAATGACGCAGCAGTGTCGGGATGTCGCTGAACAATTCTTCCAGGCGGGAGAATGGAATTTCGCATACTTCGCTATCTTCCAACGCCACTGCATCGCATTGATGGGTGTCGGTGCTGATGGCATCCATGCCGAGCAGCTCGCCGCTCATCTGAAAGCCTGTGATCTGTTGCGCGCCATCTGGGTTGGCCTGGTAGGTCTTGAATTGTCCTACCCGTACCGCATACAGTGAGCTGAACTTGTCACCGATCCGATACAAGGTGTCGTCGCGCCGCACGCGGCGGCGGCCGATAATGCGGTCGAGACGTTGCATATCGGCTTCTTCCAGCCCCATCGGCAGGCAAAGCTGGTGCATGCTGCACGAGGAGCAGCTGCTGCGTAAGGCGGAAATGTCCAGCAGCGGCGCTGTACAGAGTGACGGTTGATTCATGGCGCGGTCCGATAGAAGGCGTGGCGTTGCACATGCCACGACACGCTATTCTACCGCCACGCACCAATGAATTGCCGCTATCGGGCCAAATCAAGCGACAATTGTCGCTGCGCTGGTCGGTATGCCAGAGAAATCGGTCCAGCAGCGCCGGCGGAAATCGTAGAGTTTGCAGCGCCGCGCCGTATCGAAATACCAGCGCCACGAGAATTTCTGGATCACGATTCGCAGCGGCAACATGGTTTCAAGGATCTGCTGTGCTTCCTGCAAGCGATACAGCGGGATGCTCATGTCGACGTGATGCGCGGTGTGTTCCATGATGTGATGCAGCAGCGCGCCGATGCGATAGCGGAAGGTCAGGTGCACTGTGGTCGAGACAAATGGCTGCGCTGCGGCCCAGACGGTTTTCTGGTCATACCAGGCAACGCCGGTGTGGGTGTGATGGACATACACGACGAAGCCGATCATTGCGTTCCAGAACAGGAACGGCACCACAAAGCCGGCCAGCAAGGTCAGCCAGAGCGCCTGCCCGGTAGCCAGTGCAGCGGCGCTCAGTGCGGCGATCCAGAGCAGCGCCGCCACGGTTACCAGTATGCCGTCCCAGATGAATACCGAACGTCGCGTCGGCATGGTCTTGCGGCTCGGGAAGTACATGCGCTGCCACCACATTTCAACCAGATAGTACAGCCACGGGCCCCAGCCGCTGCGATAGATGCGCTCCAGCCACTGGCGCCAGCGCGGCAGCGCCTGGAACTCCTCCAGCGAGAGCGGATGCCAGACGAAGTCGAAACCCTTCAGGTTGGTGTAGCCGTGGTGCACCACGTTATGGCCGACATCCCACAAGCTGTACGGCGTCAGCGACGGCAGGAACACCAGGCGCCCGAGCCAGCGGTTGAGGCGCCGGTGCGGCGTGAAACTTTGATGGCAGGCATCGTGGCCGAGAATGAACAGGCGACCGATGACGAAACCTGCGACGCAGCCGAAAAATAATTTTGCCGCGGCATTGTGCAGCCACACAGTGGCGCTGATCGCCAGCGCGAACAGGGCCAGGTCGAGTAACACCAGGGCCAGTGCGCGACCGGTGTTGCGTTGTGCGACGGGCAGCAGCCAGGAGCGGATCACCTTGCGATGCGGCATGGGTGCCGACGGCGGCACCGGATCGGGCAAGTGGGACGAAATCATGGACAAACCTTTGATAATGAAGAGAGAGACGCCGGCCGATCTTAGAAGATTTGCAAAGGCCAGACGTTGACTTCGATCAAAGATTTGCGAGATAAGCGGAAAACGCCGCAGATGAGCCCTAGTAAACCCGCTGTACCGTATAGCCGCGCTGTTGGAGCAGCGTCAGCACGCTATTGGCGCCAACCAGATGCAGCATACCGACGCCGACGAAGGCATCGGGCGAGGCGTTGGTCAGCTTGTCAATGCCGTCCGCCAGGCCGGGATTCCTGCCATCGAGCAATGCGCGTTGCACGAAGCGGCCGGTAAACGTGTCTTCGCCGGTCATCTCAGCCAGCATCGCCGCCAGGCCGTCGGTGTCGCCGTTGCGCCACAGGGTTATCAGTTGCAGCGAGCGCTGCGCCTTGACCGGGTCCTGAATCTCGTCGACGCTGTCCTGCAGGAACTGGATTTGCTCGCTGTCCGACAGGCTGCCCAGCAACGACAATTGTTGTTCCGGCGTTTCCAGTTCAACCAGGCGCTTGTTGCTGCTTTTTGCGAAATTCGCAAGGTTGGTGTCGACGCCGTATTGCGGTAGATAACCTTGGCTGGTGTATTCGCTGATGCCGAGCACTGTAGCCAGCAGCCACGGCTTCAAGTTGGCGACGCTGGCCGGCGTCACGCCGTACTTTTCCAACAAGGCGCCAAGATCCTTTTGCAGCGCGGCCGGCAGGTCTTTCTGATGTGGTTTGCCATCGGCATAGACGCCATACTTGGCCATGAGCGGAGCCAGCGCCTGGGCATTGTTCGGATCGATTTCCAGCGCGATACACGACGAATGTTGTAGGGCTTGCAAGACCTTGCCATCGAGCGGATAAAAATCGGCGCGGCCGACGTGGATGGTGCCGAACACGTAGGCGCTGTGACCGGCGCGCTGGATCTTGAACAGCGCGCCGCCTTGGCGGCTGGTTGTCGTCGTCGGCTTTCCTGGCACGGCAGCGTCGTTGGCGCCGGCCGGGGCTGCCGCGACCAGCAAGGCACCCAGGCCCAGCGGCAGCATCAGTCGTCCCAACCCGCGGTTCCGCGCCGAGTGGGACAGCCTGTTGAGTAATGCGGCGCTTAAGCCCAATATCACTATAATCTGACGAAACACATTTCCCCCTTGATCAACGATTCTCCGTTTCCGGCAAAACAGTGGCTCACAAACGAATGACGAATACTACAGCGCTCTGGCTGTTCGATCTGGACAACACGCTGCATGATGCATCGCACGCGATTTTTCCGGCGATTCATGACAATATGAATGCATTCATGGCGCGCACGTTGGGCCGCGATGGCGTCAATGCCGACGCCGCCACGGTAGATGCTACCAGGGAGACCTACTGGCGGCGTTATGGCGCGACTTTGCTGGGCCTGGTCAAGCATCACCAGGTGCGGCCAGAGGATTTTTTGCGGGAAGCGCATCATTTCGACGATTTGTTGAGTATGATTCGGGCCGAACGCGGCCTGATCAATTTGTTGAAGCGGCTGCCAGGCCGCAAGATATTGCTGACCAATGCGCCGCACCGTTATTCGAGCGATGTGATGCGGCATTTGCGCTTGCAGCGGCATTTCGGCAAGCATATCTCGATCGAGTCGATGCACGTGCACCGGCAACTGCGGCCGAAACCGTCGCGTCACATGCTGCGGCAACTGATTGCGCGGGAGCGGGTGGCGGCAGGGCGCTGCATTCTGGTAGAGGATACGATCGCTACGCTGAAGGCCGCCAAATGGGTCGGCATGCGCACGGCATGGGTGACGCAGTACCTGGGGGACAATCGGGATGTGATAAAGCGCCCCGGCTACGTCGATGTCAAAGTAAAATCCGTCCGGAAGCTGGCAAGGAATTTGCATCGGCTGCGTTGAAATTCAGTCGTTCAATGTCTACCATTCCGGGTTCGCCGTCAATCACGACGGATAGCCACGGACGTTGCAGGGAGTGCAACAACGGCAGGCATGGCGGCAGTCTCGTTTTCTTTATCTCGATCGATTCGATCCATTACTAAAATAAAAATCATGGCAACTACCAAACCTGGCGAACGCAAACTACAAATCCTGCAGACATTGGCGACGATGCTGGAACAGCCCAAGGGTGAAAAAATCACCACCGCCGCGCTGGCTGCAAAGATCGAGGTATCGGAAGCGGCACTGTACCGGCACTTCGCCAGCAAGGCGCAGATGTTCGAAGGCCTGATCGAATTCATCGAATCGACCGTGTTCGGGCTGGTCAACCAGATCACCGAGCAGCAGGAAAAAGGCTTGCACCAGGCGCAGGCGATTGCGCTGATGCTGCTCAATTTCGCCGAGCGCAATCCGGGCATGACGCGCGTCATCATCGGCGATGCGCTGGTCAACGAAGATGAACGTCTGCAATTGCGCATGAACCAGTTTGTCGACCGCATCGAGCTGGCGCTGAAGCAGGCGCTGCGGCTCGCCGCTTCGCAAGGCGAAACGAATGACACCGAAGCGACGCTGCGCGCCAACATCCTCACCAGTTTTGTGCTGGGGCGCTGGCAGCGTTTCGCCAAGAGCCGTTTCCAGCACAAGCCGGGCGAGGATGCCGCACAGCAGATCGCGTTGATGCTGGTGTAATGATGTTACCTGGCTGGATCCGTCCCGTTCGATGCGATTTGGCCGAATTTCCCGATTTTGCCTATCTCGTTGTGGTGTGGCCTGCTTGTCTGGCGGTAGTCGAAAAGCTACACTGGCAGCCGCCAACTCAGTACCCTGCTAACATCTGCGGTCGTGGCGACCGAGGCTGTTGCCGCTGAGCATAGACGCTAAAACCAGGCGTTACCACCATAATGGAGCACATCAAATGAAAAAAGCATGGTTGGGGACCACCCTTTCCGCATTAATGACAGTGGCGTTGGCTGCCAGCTACGGCAGTGCATTCGCCCAGATCAAGGTCGGCGTGAGTGTCTCTGCCACCGGACCCGCAGCCTCGCTCGGCATTCCCGAGAAAAATACCTTCCCCCTGTTGCCGAAGGAAATCGCCGGCCAGAAAGTGCAATACATCGTGCTCGACGATGCCACCGACAGCACCACCGCCGTCAAGAACGCGCGCAAGCTGATCAGTGAAGAAAAGGTTGATCTGCTGATCGGCTCGACAGCGGTTCCCGGTTCGCTGGCGATGAGCGACGTTGCCGCCGAATCCGGTACGCCGATGATTTCGATGGCCGCTTCGGCGTCGCTGGTCGAGCCGGTCGATGCCAAGCGCCGCTGGATTTTCAAGACGCCGCAAAACGACTCGCAGATGGCGACAGCAATCGTCGCTCATATGCTGGATGCCGGCGTCAAGAGCGTGGCCTTCATCGGCTTTTCGGATGCTTACGGCGAAGGTTGGTATCGCGAGTTCTCCAAACTGGCTGAACTGCGCAAGATCAAGATTGTTGCCAATGAACGTTTCGCTCGCCCCGATACTTCCGTAACCGGACAAGTGCTGAAGATCGTCAGCGCGAACCCTGATGCGGTGCTGATTGCCGGCGCCGGTACGCCGGCCGCATTGCCGCAAAAGACGTTGAAGGAACGCGGTTACAAAGGCAAGATCTATCAGACTCACGGCGTTGCCAATAACGATTTCCTGCGCGTCTGCGGCAAGGATTGCGAAGGCACGTACCTGCCAGCCGGGCCGTTGCTGGTGGCCGAACAGCTGCCGGACAGCAATCCGGTCAAGAAGTCCGCCATGGCCTACCGTACCGCCTATGAAAAGGCCTATGGCGCCGGCAGCATTTCCACTTTCGGCGGCCACGCCTGGGATGCCGGCATGCTGCTGGGCGCAGCCGCCCGCAAGCGCTGAAGAAGGGCAAGCCAGGCACGCCGGAATTCCGAGCTGCGCTGCGCGACGACATCGAAGCGATCAAGAATCTGCCGGTGTCGCAAGGCATCGTCAACATGAGTCCAACCGACCACGTGGGCTTCGACCAGCGCTCGCGCGTGATGGTGGAAATCGTCAACGGCAAGTGGAAACTGTTGGGCGCTGCGCAGTAAATGGATCTTTCAATCGCCGCCATCTTGGCTCAGGATGGCATCACCAGCGGCGCCGTTTATGCGCTGCTGGCGCTGGCGCTGGTACTGGTGTTTTCGGTTACCCGCGTCATTTTCATTCCGCAAGGCGAGTTCGTCGCCTTTGGTGCATTGACGTTGGCCGCGATACAAGCGGACAAATTTCCCCTGTCGGCAACGCTGCTGGTGCTGCTCGGTATTCTCAGCTTCATCCAGGAAACGGTAGCGGCCATGCTTGGCCGTAACGGCGAAAGTCGGCCCGCCATCGTGCGCCGCATCGCCCTGGCTTTCCTGAAATTCGTGCTGTTCCCGCTGGCGGTCTATGCGTTCGCGCGCCTATACGGCCATGCCACGCTGGCGATGCCGCTGCAGGTTCTGTTGACCTTGTTGATCGTGGTGCCGATGGGGCCAATGGTGTATCGATTGGCGTTCCAGCCGCTGGCGGAAGCCAGCACCCTGGTTCTGCTGATCGTGTCGGTGGCAGTGCATTACGCATTGATTGGCATCGGGCTGCTGATGTTCGGCGCCGAGGGGTCGCGCACCATACCGTTTTCCGATGCCAGCTTCCAGGTCGGCGGCTTGACTGTATCGGGCCAAAGTTGCGTGATCATTGGCGTGGCATTGCTGCTGATCGTGGCGCTCTATCTGTATTTTGAACGAACCTTGTCCGGCAAGGCGCTACGCGCCACCGCCGTCAACCGTCTCGGTGCGCAGCTGGTCGGCATCGGCACCGTGCAGGCGGGGCGCTTGGCGTTTACGCTGGCGGCTGCATTGGGCGCCTTGTGCGGCATCCTGATCGCGCCATTGACCACTGTGTATTACGACAGCGGCTTTCTGATCGGCTTAAAAGGTTTTGTCGGCGCCATCATCGGTGGCCTCGGCAGTTATCCAATTGCCGCTGCCGGCGCCATGCTGGTTGGCCTGCTGGAATCGTACTCGTCGTTCTGGGCCAGCGCCTTCAAGGAAGTGATCGTATTCACGCTGATCATCCCGGTACTGCTGTGGCGCTCGCTGACCAGCAAGCAGGTCGACGAGGAGGATCAATGATGCGTCAGCTCTCCATCGGCAAGCTGCCGTTCATCGTCTTCGCTGCGATCCTGGTTTTGCTGCCAGTCTTGCCGACACCGGAATTCTGGATCACGCTGGCCAACTACATCGGCCTGTATGCCATCGTCGCGCTGGGCCTGGTGCTGCTGACCGGCGTCGGCGGTCTGACTTCGTTCGGCCAGGCGGCATTCGTCGGCCTTGGCGCCTATTCGACCGCTTACCTGAGTACCCAGTTCGGCCTGTCGCCATGGCTCGGCCTGCTGGCCGGTTTGTGTGTGACGACGCTGGCGGCGTTGGCCATCGGCGCCATCACGATGCGCTTGTCCGGTCATTATCTGCCGCTTGGCACGATCGCCTGGGCCTTGTCGCTGTACTTCCTGTTCGGCAATCTGGAATTTCTCGGCAAGTACGACGGTTTGAATGGCATTCCCTCTATCAACCTGTTTGGCATCGAACTCGATACCGGGCGCAAGATGTTTTACCTGATCTGGATGATCTTGTTGATCGCACTGGCCGGCTTGCAGAACCTGCTGAATTCCCGTCCCGGACGCGCCATCCGTGCACTGAACGGCGGTGGCGTGATGGCCGAGGCGATGGGTGTCAATACGGCCTGGATCAAGGTCCTGATCTTTGTGCTGGCGGCGCTGCTGGCGAGCGTCTCCGGCTGGCTGTATGCACACCTGCAGCGCTCGGTGAGCCCGACGCCGTTTGGCCTCAATGCCGGTATCGAATACCTGTTCATGGCGGTAGTCGGCGGCGCCGGTTACGTATGGGGCGCAATCCTCGGATCGGCGCTGCTGACCTTGCTGAAGGATCAATTGCAATCGCTGTTGCCGAAATTACTCGGCGCCAGCGGCAATTTCGAAACCATCGTGTTCGGCATCCTGATGCTGCTGCTGTTGCAGCGCGCCCGCGACGGCTTGTGGCCGTATTTGCGCAAGCTGGTGCCGAGCAAACCGACGGCAGTGGCGCCGCTATCGGCGACAGCATTGCCGATTCGCGCCCGGCATGCGGATGGCGACGTGGTGCTGGAGATTGAAAACGCACGCAAGGAATTCGGCGGCCTGGTGGCAGTCAACGACATCAGCTTCAATGTGCGCGCCGGACAGATCGTCGGCTTGATCGGCCCCAACGGCGCCGGCAAGTCGACCATGTTTAATCTGGTCACCGGCGTCTTGCCGCTGACCAGCGGTACGATCCGTTTCCGCGCGCAACGCGAGTTGCAACAGATATCGGGCTTGCCTTCGCGCCAGATCGTGGCGCGCGGCATTGCACGTACCTTCCAGCATGTGCGGCTGATGCCGGCCATGACGGTGCTGGAGAACGTTGCCATTGGCGCCCATCTGCGCGGCAGCCATAACGATGTCAATGGCATCGCCGTCAGCCTGCTGCGGCTCAATCGCAATGAGGAGCGGGCACTGCTGTTTGAAGCCAAGCAGCAGTTGGAACGCGTCGGCCTCGGGCATTTGTTGTATGAAGAGGCCGGCAGCCTGGCGTTGGGCCAGCAGCGCATCCTGGAAATCGCTCGCGCGCTGTGTTGCGATCCGACCTTGCTGCTGTTGGACGAACCGGCGGCGGGTTTACGTTATCAGGAGAAACAGGCGCTGGCGGAATTGCTGCGCAAGCTGAAGGCGGAGGGCATGAGTATTTTGCTGGTGGAGCACGATATGGATTTTGTGATGAACCTGACCGATCAATTGGTGGTGATGGAATTCGGCACCAAAATTGCTCAGGGCTTGCCGGCGGAGATACAGCAAGACCCGGCCGTACTGGAAGCCTATCTGGGAGGTATCGATGACTAATGCTGTCGTCAATCCCGTGCTCGAAGTCACCGATCTGCATGTCGCCTACGGCAAGGTCGAGGCGCTGCACGGCGCCAGCCTGCAAGTCGGCGCCGGCCAGATCGTCACCGTCATCGGCCCCAATGGCGCCGGCAAATCGACCATGCTCAACGCGATTGCCGGCGCCATGCCGAACAACGGCAGCATGCGCGGCACCGTGCGTTTGCTGGGCCAGGATACTGCCGGCGTGGCGATCGAAACCCGCGTCGCGCGCGGCATGTGCCTGGTGCCGGAAAAGCGTGAGTTGTTCGCCAGCATGACGGTGGAAGACAATTTGCTGCTCGGCAGCTACCGCCGCTACAAGGCCGGAGAGCGTGCCTATGCCGACCAGATGGCGGTCGTGTACGATCTGTTTCCGCGCCTGCAGGAGCGGCGCAAGCAACAGGCTGGCAGCTTGTCTGGTGGCGAACGGCAGATGCTGGCGGTCGGCCGCGCGCTGATGGCCAAGCCGCAGCTACTGATGCTGGACGAGCCAAGCCTCGGCCTGGCGCCGTTGATCGTCAAAGAGATTTTCCACATCATCGTGCGCCTGAAGCAGACCGGCGTGGCGATCCTGCTGGTTGAACAGAATGCGCGCGCCGCATTGCAGGCCGCCGATTATGCGTATGTGCTGGAAACCGGCGACATGGTCTTGCAAGGTCCGGCGGCGGAGCTGGCAAATGATCCAAAGGTGATCGACACCTACCTTGGATTGGCGAAGAAAACCCATTGATGCGAATTGATTCGATCAGCGACGCCGGATTCGTCCGGCTTGTGCAGCGCCGCAATTTCTGTGATAAATTTGCTGCTCGCTTAATTAATTAAGCGAGTGTTCTCAGGGCGGGTGCGATTCCCCACCGGCGGTAATTGCGTGCAATGCGCATAGCCCGCGAGCGCTTGTCGGAGTAGCGACAAGGTCAGCAGACCCGGTGTGATCCCGGGGCCGACGGTATAGTCCGGATAAAGAGAGAACAGGCGGTCCGGTGTTTGCCTGGACGGGCTTGAGTGTTGCTGCGCGCGGCGGACGCGTGCCGCACTGCGATTGCCTGTCGTGTAAATTCCTGCCTCCTTTCGATCCAACGCGCCCTGTTTTTATTGATTAAACAGGAGTCAGTCAGATGCAACAGTCACAACAGCAACAACATCACCCAGTCGATATCAAATTCAAAGCACCAACCGCCGTCGCTGGCGAGCGCATCGCTTTTATCCAGGCGGGATGGCACCGCGATATCGTCGATCAATGCCGCATCTCCTTCATTGCCGAAATCGCCAAGTCCGGCTACACCGAAAACGATATCGATTTCTTTGAAGTCGCCGGCGCCTATGAAATTCCGCTGCATGCCAAATTGCTGGCAAACAGCGGCAACTATGCAGCTGTCGTCGCTACCGGCTTAGTGGTGGACGGTGGCATCTATCGTCATGAATTTGTCGCGCAGGCAGTGATCAGCGGCATGATGCAGGTGCAGCTGGAAACGGCGGTGCCGGTGCTGTCGGCGGTGCTGACGCCGCACCATTTCCATGGCGGCGAAGAACACCACAAATATTTCTATGAGCATTTCCTGGTCAAGGGCGCGGAGGCAGCGCGCGCCTGTGCCGATACGATCCAGAAGGTGCGTGCCTTGAAGGCACTGCAACAGCCTGCCAATTCGGCACGGGCGCTGCACAGCGCATAAATTGCGTAATCCGCCATCGCCTGCCGGGCTAACGGTGGGCGATGACCGAGGGCCTAAATCAGGAGTGTGGATGCGTTCCGCACACCAGGCAGCCGGCATCGCGCGCAACGCCGATGCGGCTCCATTCCATGCTGCGTGCATCCAGCATCAGCAACTTGCCGACCAGCGGCGTGCCGATACCGGCGATCAGCTTGAGCGCTTCGGCGGCCTGCATGCTGCCGATGATGCCGACCAGTGGCGCGAACACGCCCATGGTGGCGCAGGCGATTTCTTCAAATTCCCGATCCGGCGGAAACAGGCAGGCGTAGCAGGGCGAGCTTTCGTCACGTGCATCGAATACGCTGATCTGACCATCAAACTGGATCGCCGCGCCCGATACCAGCGGCACCTTGTGCGCAACGCAGGCACGGTTGATCGCGTGCCGGGTGGCGAAATTGTCGCTGCAATCGATCACCACGTCTGCGTTACCGATCAGTTCCGCAAGACGCGTTTCGTCGGCGCGCTCGGCCAGTGCGACGACCTTGATATCCGGATTGATCTGCGCCAATGCGGTCTTGCCGGAAGCTACCTTGGCCTGGCCGACGCGGTCGCTGGTGTGCAGGATTTGCCGCTGCAGGTTGGTCAGGTCGACCGTGTCGTTGTCGACCAGCGTGATGCTGCCGACGCCGGCCGAAGCCAAGTACAGCGCCACCGGCGAGCCGAGTCCGCCAGCGCCGATGACCAGCGCGCGCGCCGCCAGGATTTTCTCCTGGCCTTCGATGTCGATGTCATCCAGCAGGATGTGGCGCGAGTAGCGGAGTAGTTGCTGGTCGTTCATAGGATGCTGTCGATAAAGTCCGGAAGTGCAGAGTGACGGGGCGAAAAAAAAGACCGCATCGCTGCGGCCTTAGTGTAGCTGAAAAAAGTTTTATTTTTTCTGCTCTTTCTTGATGATGGCGCCGCCACCGGCCTTGTCATCGTCGAGCGGCGTCTTGTCGTCCTTGTCATCCTTTTCGGCGTCGCTGCGGCTTTCCGGCTTCACCTTGGAGATCTTGACCGGCAAGCCCTTCAGCTGGTTAAGCGCCTGCGCCAACTGGAAATCGTCTTTGCTGCCGTATTCCAGCGGCTTGCGTTTTTCTCGGCAGCGGCAATCCGTTGTGCTTCTTCCAGCTCATCGACTTTTGGCGAGGTTACTTCCGGCCCCTTGTCGGTGTCGTTGCTCAAATGCTTGGTCAGGTCGGCTTCACGCAGACGCAGTCCGTTCAGGCCATCGCCGTCGGCGTATTCATCGACCATCACATCCGGCACGATGCCCTTGGCCTGGATCGAGCGGCCGTTCGGCGTGTAGTAGCGCGCAGTGGTCAGCTTGACCGCGGTGGTGCGGTCCGGCGGCAATGCGATCACCGATTGCACCGAACCCTTGCCGAAGGTCTGGGTGCCCATGATGGTCGCACGCTTGTAATCCTGCAGCGCGCCGGCGACGATTTCCGAGGCAGAGGCCGAACCGGTATTGACCAGCACCACCATCGGCACCTTCTTCAGCGCTTCAGGCAGTTTCGCCAATGGATCGCTGCCTGGATTCGCATAGTATTCGCGCTTGGCGTAGAACGACGCCTTCGAGCTTGGCAACTGGCCGTTGGTGGTGACCACTACCGAATCCTTCGGCAGGAAGGCGGCAGAGACGCCGATCGCACCCGGCAGTACGCCGCCCGGATCGTTACGCAGGTCAAGCACCAGACCCTTCAGATTCGGCTCCTGCGCGTAGATCGCAGCGATCTTCTTGGCCATGTCGTCAACCGTCGGTTCCTGGAACTGAGTTACCCGCAGCCAGGCATAGCCCGGTTCGACTACTTTGGCCTTGACGCTCTGGACCTTGATTTCCTGGCGCGTGATGCTGATGATCAACGGCTTGTCTTCATCCTTGCGGGAAATGGTCAGCGTGATCTTGGTGTTCGGTTCGCCGCGCATGCGCTTGACCGCCTGGTCCAGGGTCAAGCCCTTGACCGGAGTTGCATCGAGGCGGGTGATCAGGTCGCCGGCCTTGATCCCGGCCCGGTAGGCCGGTGAATCTTCGATCGGCGACACAACCTTGATGTAGCCGTCTTCCATGCCGACTTCAATGCCGAGACCGACAAACTTGCCTTGCGTGCTCTCGCGCAACTCTTTGTAAGCTTTCTTGTCCAGATAGGCCGAGTGCGGATCGAGCGACGCTACCATGCCGGAAATGGCTTCGGTCAGCAGTTTTTTGTCATCCGCCGGTTCGACGTAGTCGGACTTGATCAGTCCGAATACATCGGCCAGTTGCCGCAGTTCTTCCAGCGGCAACGGAGCGGCCGCGCTCTTCTGCGCAATGGCGTCGAACTGGATTGAAGCGCCGATCCCTGCGATCACGCCCAAGCTGATGAGACCGATATTCTTGAGTTTACTGCCCATGTTTCACCTAGTAGTTACCCATCCGAGTGGGTCAAACGCACGGCCCTGATGCCGAATTTCGAAGTATAAACCCGATTGTTCGTTACCGCCGCTGTTGCCTGCACTGGCAATCACGTCGCCGGTTTTGACCGCGTCGCCGGGCCGCTTCAATAATGCCTGATTATTACCGTAAATGGTCATGTACTGGTTGCCATGGTCGACAATGATCAGATTGCCGAAGCCGCGCAGCCAGTCCGCAAAGACCACCCGGCCGGCGGCGACCGCCTTGACCTCGGCGCCTTCCGCAGTACGGATGAATAGTCCTTTCCAGGTCGGACCGTCGCCGCGCTTGGAGCCGAAGCGCGCCATCAGGTCGCCGCGCACCGGTAGCCGCAACTGGCCGCGTAGCGATTCGAACGGCCGCCCATAGGCGCCATCCTTGGCGTCAGGCAGTGGCGTCAGTTCGTTTCGGTCGGTTGCGGTCGGCGCGGTTTCTACCACCGGTGGCGCCGGTACCGGCTTGGTCACGGCCGCAGTCGGCGGCGGCTGGTCGTCGTCGATGGCATCCGGATTAACTGTTTTTGGCTTGTCCCGGGTATCGCTCGCCGGCGGCGTTTTCCGCGCCAGCGCGGCAGCGCGTTGCTGCTCCAATGCTTTCTGGCGCTCGCGTGCGGCCTGAGCCTTGGCTTGCGCTTGGGCCTGAGCCTGCGCTAATTGTTGCTGGCGCAGTTTCTCGCGGGCGGCGGCATCGGCTTTCTTTTGCGCCTCGATCAATTGGTCGAGGCGGTCGACCAGGCCCGACAGGCGCTGGTCGTCGCGCTGGATATTGCCGACTTCCTTGCGCTGGCTGGCCAATTTGCCTGACAACTGGGTCAGCAGCGCCGCACGCTTGGATTTTTCTTTTTCCAGCAAGGTCTTTTGATCGCGTTGTTCCTGGGCAATTTCATCCAGGTCATCCTTGGCATTCTGGGTTTCGGTCTGGTTGGCTTCGACCGCCGCCAGGTTGGCGCGCAGCGATTCCAGTAGCTTGGCTTGCGCCTGCGACACATAACCCATGTATTGCAGATCTCGGTTGATGCGGTTCGGGTTGTCGCCCGACAGCAGCAGTTTGATGCGGTCTTCGTTGCCAGCCAAGTATTGCTGGCGCAGCAGGTTGGCCAGTTGGGTCTGCTGGGTTGTCACGGTCTTGCTGAGTTCGTCGTGTTTCTTCGCCAGCTGGGCCAGTTTGGCTTGGGTCTGGCTTTGCTCCGTGCTCAGGTCGCGTAACGAGCGGTTGGCCTTGGAAATGGCGCTTTCGGAATCGGCCAGGGCGTCGCTGGCATTGTCTTTTTCAGTTTCGGTCTGGCTGATGTCGCGCTTGAGGACGTCGAGTTTTTCGCGCAAGTCGGCCCGCTGCGCTTCTGCCGCCTGTTTCTGCTTGCTGCGCTCGGTCGCTTTGGGAGCGGCCTGGGCCGGGAGCGGCAGCACTCCTCCCAGCGTTGCTGCCAGGATCAGCGCGGCAGCCGCCAGCCGCCGCTTGGCGGCACGGCCCTGTACGCAGATGCCCAGGATTTTCTCCAGCGAGATATTTATTTCGCTTTCCCCTGGCTGGCGACCGCATTCATCGCCGCTTCGATCGCGGCCTGGTCGCCCAGGTAGTAACTCTTGATTGGCTTCAGGTTGGCATCCAGTTCATACACCAGCGGCTGGCCGTTGGGGATGTTGAGGCCGACGATATCATCGTCGGAGATGCCGTCCAGCATCTTGATCATGGCGCGCAGGCTGTTGCCATGGGCCGAGATGATGATGCGCTTGCCGCTGCGGATTGCCGGTGCGATTTCGTCGTTCCAGAATGGCAGGACGCGGGCCACAGTATCCTTCAGGCATTCGGTCAGCGGGATTTCTTCGCGTTTCAGGCCGGCGTAGCGCGGATCGTTGTAAGAGGTACGCGGATCGCTTGGTTCCAGCGGCAGCGGCGGGGTGTCGTAGCTGCGGCGCCACGCCATGACTTGCTCGTCGCCGTACTTGGCCGCGGTTTCTGCCTTGTTCAAGCCTTGCAACGCGCCGTAGTGGCGCTCGTTGAGGCGCCAGCTGTGCTTGACCGGCAGCCACATCAGATCCATTTCGTCGAGTGTGCCCCACAGCGTGCGGATGGCGCGCTTGAGCACCGATGTGTACGCCAGGTCGAAGGTGAAGCCGGCCTGTTTCAGCAAATTCCCGGCTTGCTTGGCTTCGGCCACGCCTTTTTCTGTGAGGTCAACATCGACCCAGCCGGTGAAGCGGTTGGCCAGGTTCCAGGTGGATTCGCCGTGGCGCATCAATACGATTTTATACATAGTAAATTGCGGGACAGAGTTTAAGAGCCACCGCAGCGTGGCGAATTACTCTGTCCTCAACTGATCAGATAAAAGGTTAAATTACAAAGAAAGCATGAGATATAAACTGCGAAACTGCAAAATTCATGCTTGTTGGCCACGATGCAATAGCAACAACGCACCAGACTTTTTCGCGGGACCCGATACGAATTGAATGGCGCTGCAGCTTCTATTTTATAATGGCGGGATTGACTAATACCATTGGATCCCTGTGAAATTCTTGATTGATAACATTTTTCTGGTTGCCGTAGCAATTTTGTCTGGTGGCGCACTGTTGCTGCCATTGTTGCAAAAACGCGGTAATCGGGTAACGACCCTGCAAGCGACCCAATTCATTAATCAGGGTAAAACATTGATACTGGACGTGCGCGATAGCGATGCCTTTGCCGCCAGCCACCTGATCGACGCCAAGAACATTCCGTTAAAGGACTTGCCGCAGCGTATCGCCGAATTGGACAAGTTTAAAGCAAAGACTGTAGTGGTGGTGTGCCAGACCGGAACCCAGTCGTCGAAAGCCGTTGCACAGCTGGCCCAGGCTGGCTTTGCACAGGCGTATAGCCTGGAAGGCGGGATTGCCGCCTGGCAGACTCAGGGTTTGCCGACCGTCAAATAAATTACCCCGTCCTGGAGTAGGTAAGTTGGATAGCTTTTTTACCCACCCTGCGCCCCATGCGGATTGAATAAGCTGGACCGGAGTGATTACTGCCCGGCCCAGGCCCTGAAAGGAAGAGTCATGACTGCTCACGTTGTAATGTATAGCACTGCCGTATGCCCATATTGCATCCGCGCCGAACAATTGTTAAAGGCTAAAGGTGTGGAAAATATCGAAAAGATCAGAATCGACCTCGATCCTTCCCAGCGCGATACGATGATGCAGAAGACCGGGCGTCGCACCGTGCCGCAAATATATATCGGAGAAACGCACGTTGGCGGCTTCGATGACTTGCATGCGCTTGATCGTGATGGCAAGCTTGAGCCCCTGCTGCAAAATGCCTGATTTTCGGTAATAGCTGTTATTGTTACCGGTTGCAAGGGATGGCGTTTGCCGTTATTTAACTTATTTTAAAATTAACTGAAAGAGTGTCATGGCTGAAGAGAACCAACAAGCAGAACAAGCGGCACAACCGGTGTTCCAGATTCAACGCGTGTACCTGAAGGATTTGTCGCTTGAACAACCGAATTCGCCGGCCATTTTCCTTGAGCAGGACGCTCCGCAGATCGAAGTCGCGGTAGACGTTGGCGCCGAAGCGTTGGCCGAAGGCATTTTCGAATCGACCGTGACAGTCACAGTGACCGCCAAGGTCAAGGATAAGGTAGCGTTCCTGGTTGAAGGCAAGCAAGCCGGTATTTTCGAACTGCGCAATATCCCGACCGAACAGCTGGATCCGCTGCTCGGCATCGGCTGCCCGAACATCGTTTACCCTTACCTGCGCGCCAACCTGGCCGATGCCATCACTCGCGCCGGCTTCCCGCCGATCCACCTGGCCGAAATCAATTTTGAAGTGTTCTACCAGCAGCGCCTGCAAGCACTGGCTGAGCAACAGCAAAAGGGTAGCGGCGACAGCATCGCAGTTGACGGCTCGACCGCAATCAACTAATCCCGCGTGGCTTTGGGAAGCCTCGAAAAATCGTCGCATCCAGTAGATTTTTAGAGGTGCCCTTAGCCGTTGTGGAACAAAACAGGGCCAAGCCACGCGTCTGCGCGATGAGCTGGCCCTCTGCAGTTGTTGGTTGAGCAGACCGTAAAGTTGTCGGTTGCGGGGAAACTTTGCTTGATGCAAGCAGGTCTCAGGCTTCGGGCACAGGGAAAAACTGGCAGGCACGAGCAGGACGGCGAGCGCAACGTTATCCGTCCCGGCCAGCAAGAGCCACATTTGGAGACCATTAGATGAAATTTGCACGCATAGCCGCTTCCGCCACGCTGTTGCTGGGAAGCCTGCTTGGTCTCGCCAATTCTGCGCATGCGCTCGATTTCAAGGCGGTTGGCGCTGCGCCGGTGATCCTGTACGATGCGCCGTCTGAAAAAGGCCGTCGCGTAGCAGTCGCACCGCGCGGCATGCCGGTCGAAGTGGTGCTGACTTACGGCGAATGGACGAAGGTGCGCGATGCCAGCGGCGATCTGTCATGGCTGCAGTCCAAGGGTCTTGTCGCCAAACGCAATCTGCAGGTCAGCGTCGCCAACGCCAAGATCCGCGCCAATCCTGACGATGCAGCGCCGGTAGTATTCAGCGCGGATAAAGGCGTATTGCTGGAATTGGTTGATCCAGTGGCGTCCGGCTGGGCCAAGGTGCGTCATCGCGACGGCCAGACCGGGTATGTCAAGGCGACCGAGGTGTGGGGCGACTGAGTTCAGGCCTGTTACCGATAATTCCCAATTCACCAACCAAATCGGGCACAAGACCGTCATTGCATCGCGCTGACAGGTATCTTCTCGGTCCTTGTGCCTGAATTATAGAAACCGCGAGTAGCCACCCGTGTCATCTGACCTTACCATCCCTTCCATGAATATCACCGTGCTTGGCGCCGGAGCCTGGGGTACTGCGCTGGCGATCGCGTTGGCGCAGCGGCATCGGGTAATGCTGTGGGGGCGCAATCCGGATACCATGGCCGCCGCTGCCGCGCAGCGCGAAAACACTGCTTATCTTCCAGGCTTCCCGCTGCCGGACAATCTGGTGCTCAGCGCCGATTTCGAGCAAGCCGTCCAGCATGTGACGACCGAGGCCGTTGCCGCCAACAGCGAAGCGCTGCTGATCGTGGCGTCTTCGGTGGCCGGCTTGCGCGAACTGGCGCAGCAATTGAAGGCACATCCGATCCCCAATATCGTCTGGTTATGCAAAGGCTTCGAAGAGAGCACCCGTCTGTTGCCGCACCAGATCGTGCAGCAGGTCCTGGGTTCGGCGATTCCTGCCGCGGCACTGTCCGGGCCTTCCTTCGCGCAGGAAGTCGCACGCGGCCTGCCGTGTGCGTTGTCGGTCGCCAGCGGACACGCGGGGTTGTGCGAGCAAGTGGTTGCGGCTGTGCATGGCGGGCATATCCGGGTCTACTCGACCGATGATCTGGTCGGTGTCGAAGTTGGTGGCGCGGTAAAGAATATTCTGGCGATCGCCACTGGCGTTGCCGATGGCTTGGGACTCGGCCTCAACGCGCGGGCGGCGCTGATTACCCGTGGCCTGGCAGAAATCACGCGGTTGGGCGTGGCGCTTGGCGGCCGCAGCGAAACTTTCATGGGATTGTCGGGCGTCGGCGATCTGATCCTGACCTGCACCGGCGACCTGTCGCGTAATCGCCGAGTCGGGTTGGGGCTGGCGCAAGGCAAGAAACTGGAATCGATCGTGACCGAACTCGGTCACGTGGCCGAGGGGGTTCGTTGCGCCGCTGCAGTGCGCGCGCTGGCGCAGGAGCGCGGTGTCGATATGCCGATCACCAATGCGGTAGCCGGTCTGCTGTTCGATGGCGATTCGCTGCAAGCCGTGATGGAGTTGCTGTGGTCGCGCAATCCGCGTGAAGAATCGCTCTGATCAATCTTGCATAATGCCGGCGCGCGGTCCTTGATCGCGCGTTCGGACCCAGTGATGCAATGTCGCTGTACCGGCAAGAATGCGGCCCGCAAATGGTGATGAAATGCGTCCTGGCAGTAATACCATTTCTATGTGTCAAAACAGTGACAAAATTCCAGTAGATACACTCTTTAGAATTAAGTATATTTTCATGCTTGTAGGCAAGGATTGCGGCATATAATCGGCCTTTCCAAATATGGCCATGGCTTTTTGATAAGGAAAGAAATGCTGAACACAATGTACCCGTCTATTCGACATCGCTCCGCAGCTGTCATGCAACGCGGATTCACGCTGATTGAAATCATGGTGGTCGTTGTGATCATGGGCATTCTTGCTGCTTTGGTCGTGCCCAAACTGATGGGGCGTACCGACGATGCGCGGATCCAGGCCGCGCGCCAGGATATCGGCACGCTGATGCAGGCGCTCAAGCTGTACAAGCTCGACAACCAGCGCTATCCGACGACGGAGCAGGGGCTGCAGGCATTGGTCACCAAGCCGACCAGCGGCCCGGCCGCCAACGGCTGGAAAACCGGTGGTTATATCGACAAGTTGCCGAAGGACCCGTGGGGCAATCCCTATCAATTCCTGTCGCCTGGGATCAAGGGCGAAGTCGATGTGTTTTCGTACGGCGCCGATGGTCAGCCGGGCGGTGAAGGTGTCGACGCCGATATCGGCTCGTGGGACCTGTAATGCCTGTCGTGGCGCATCGCAATTTGCGCGCGCGCCAGATGCCAGCCATTGCACCCAATGGATTTACGTTGCTGGAGTTGCTGGTGGTGGTGGTCATCGCCGGCATCACGCTGGGCGTGGTCTCGCTTAACGCTTTTCGCAGTGACCGCCAAGTCATGCAGAACGATGCGCAACGTATCGCACTGCTGCTGCAGCTGACGCGCGAAGAGGCCATTTTGCGTAATCGGCCGACAGCATTCGAAGCCGATGCCAACGGCTATCGCTTCCTGGTGCGCGAAGAAAACGGCTGGCAACCACTGGCCCAGGATGAGATGCTGCGCCAGCGCGATTTCAAACGGACGCCGATGCAATTGTCGATGACGCCACCGCCGCTGGAAAACGGCGCCCCGAACTCCCTGCGCATCACCTTCGGCCGCGAACCGGTCGACAAGCCCTTTGCCTTGACCATGGCCAGCGGCGACACCAGTGTCGTGATCCGCGCCGATGGCATCGGCCATTTTGCGGTTGAATAGATGCCTATCCCATTCGCGTCTTTTGGTCGCCGCAAAGCCGGATTCACCCTGCTGGAAGTGCTGGTCGCATTGGTCATTGTCGGTACCGCACTCGGCGCCAGCCTGCGTGCGGTCGGCAGCCTGACGCAAAACAGTAACGGCCTGCGGGCGGCAATGATGGCGACCTGGTCGGCTGAAAATCGCCTGACGCAAATCCGCCTTGGCCACGAATGGCCGGGCATTGGCAATCGTTCCTTCGATTGCTCGCAGGGAGAGCTGCAACTGCGCTGCGAAGAGCACGTGATGGGCACGCCGAATCCTTATTTTCGCCGTGTCGAAGTCTCGGTGTTCGATGCCGGCAACGCCGAACGGCGCATCGTTAACTTATCGCAGGTGGTGCCTAATGTGCGTTAACCGGGCGCCGCAGAAATCTTCCGCCGGTTTTACGCTGGTTGAAATGATCATCGCGATCACCATCCTGGCGATGGTGGCGATACTCGGGTGGCGCGGGCTCGATGGCATTGTCCGTTCACGGATAGCGTTGACCACTGAAATGGAGCAGACGCGCGGCATGCAACTGACTTTCGCGCAGTTGCAAAGTGATTGCGCCCAGTTGGCGCCAGCCAGCCTGATGCTGACCCGCCCGACCTTGCTGGCAACGCAGGACCGCTTGCTGATGGTGCGACAGGTATTTGCGGAACAGCAGCCGACCCGCGTGCAAGTGATCGACTATCGCCTGCGCAACGGCGTGCTGACGCGTCAGGAATCGCTGGCGACGCGCGACCTGAACGTGCTCGATGGGTTATGGCAAAGCGCGCTCAACGACGCCGGCGATCATCCCGAGAATAGCCAGGCAGTGACGCTGCAATCAGATCTTGCTTCAATGCAGATGCAATTGTGGGGCAGCGATGGCCAGGGCTGGCGGCCGCCTGCTGCGGCCAGTGCCGGTAGCCAGGACACCGGCTCCAATGCAAATCAATGGACCGGCCTGCAGGTTGCGTTGCAGCTGCGCGGCCATAACGGCAGCATGCTCAAGACTTTCCTGCTGGGGGCTGCATGAGCCGGTTAGCCAGAAAACAATACGCCCAACGCGGCGTGGCTGTAGTGACTGCGCTGTTGCTGACCACGCTGGCCGTGACCATCGTCGCCAGCCTGTTCTGGCAACAGCAGGTCCAGGTGCGATCGATCGAAAACCAGCGCCTGCAACTGCAGAAAGACTGGATCATGCGCGGTGCGCTGGACTGGGCCAGCATGATCCTGCGCGCCAGTGGCCGCCAGTTCAACTACGATCACCTGGGACAACCCTGGGCGGCGCCGCTGGCCGAAACCCGCCTCGACCAGTATGCCGATGACGCCCAGTCGGCGGACGATGCCGGTGATGCGGTGCTATCCGGCAGCATCGTTGATGCGCAGTCGCGCTACAACCTGAATAATCTCAGCGTCAACGGCATCGTCAGTCCGACCGAGTTGCTCATGTTTCAGCGTCTTTTATCCAACCTGCGCCTTTCAACCGGCCTGGCCACCGTCGTGGCGCAGGCGATCGCCGGCAGCCAGCCGCGGACAACGCCGGCAGGGCAGCAGGCGCCGGCCAATTCCGGCAATGCCACACTGCCGATGCAGCACGTTGACGATCTGCTGGCATTGCCCGGTTTCCAGCCGGCGATGGTGCGTCAGTTAAAGGATTTCGTGGTGGTGCTGCCGACCAGTGCGGCGGCGCCGACGCCGGTCAATGTGAATACCGCGCCGCCGGAGGTGTTGGCCGCCCGCTTCGCCAATCTATCCTTGACGGAGGCAAATACCCTGGTAGCTGCACGGCGCACGGCGCCGTTCCTCGACACGAACAGTTTGTCGGCGCAAATGACGCAGTTATTTGGCAAGTCATTCCCGGAAGCCTCAAATCCCAGCCTGGTCAGCGTCGCCAGCAACTTTTTTTTGGTGAATGGCAAGGTTCGCATGGGGCGGGCAGGGCTCAATACCGTATCCTTGCTACAGCGCATTAATAATCGTACCGGCAGCATCATCGTGTGGATCCGAGAACAATAAATGGATAAAACGTCTTGAGCACTTTATACATCCGCCTACCTGCAAGAACCACGCTGGACAGCGTGGCGGCAGTGCCGATGCCGGATTGCCGCTTCGCGCTGGTATCCGACCAGGGCCGCATTACGCGCCAGGGCAGCGAGCAGCTGTCCGGCCTGGCCGAGCCGATCGCCGCCGCCACGCGGGTGGTGCTGATCCTGGCTGCCGCCGATGTCAACTTGCTGCAGTTGCAAGTGCCGCCATTGAGCGATGCCAAGTTGAAACTGGCATTGCCGAATTTGGTGGAAGAACAATTATTGGCCGATCCGTCCGATTGCGTGATCGTTGCCGGCCGCAAACGTGGTGCTGCCGACAACTCCCGGTTGATCGCCGTGATACAGCGCGATTGGCTGGAGTTGCTGGTCAAGACCCTGCGTGCGCTGGGGGCGAATCAATTGCAAGCCTGGCCGGGCCAGTTGTGCTTGCCGTTGCGCGAACCGAACATGTCGGTTGCCGCCATCACCGATCACGGCGGCGATATCGATGTGGCGCTGCGGACCTCGAAAGAGCAGGGGTTGGGCTGGTCGCTGGCGCCGGTATCTGGACAATCGGTGGCGCATGAAGTGTTGGGCTCGCTGGCTGCGGTGGCGCCGCAGCAGGCGCTTACTCTGTACGTGCCGCAATCGAACGTGGCGGCTTATCAGGAATTGGGGGCCGAACGGGTTACTGTGCAGCCGGATGACTGGTCGCACTGGGTCGCTGGGGTACAGGAATTGTCGCGCGACGGCATCGACTTGATGGGTGGTTTGACGGCCAGCGCCGCCGGTACTGAATTCAGCTGGCATCGCTGGCGCTGGCCGCTGGGGCTGGCGGCAGCGTTGCTGCTGGTAAACGTGATCAGCCTGAATTACGACTGGTTACGCATGCGGCGCGAAGCCGGCAGCTTGCGTGCCGGCATGATGCAAAACTATCGCGCCGCCTTTCCTAAAGAAACCGTGATTGTCGATCCGGTCGCCCAGGCCAAGCAAAAAATCGCTGCCTCGGAGCGTAGTGGCGGCCAATTGGCGCCGGATGATTTCATCGCGCTTGCGGCAGCGTTCGGCGCAGCCTGGGCCGGTGTACCGCAAAGCGCTGACGCCGGCGCTATTGCAGCGCTGGAATATCGTGACCATCATTTACTGGTGCGTCTGAAGAACTCCGCCGATGCAGATGCGGTTGAGGCACAGATCAAAGCTGCGCTGCAGCCGAACCGGCTGACATTGAGCAAGCCGGCAACCGGCGTATGGCAAATCGGGAGTGGCAAGTGATGCCGGCAATGAATCCAATGCAGCAAGCCTGGGGAAAAATCCGCACGCCGGCGGCCGCCTACTGGTCGCAACGCAATCAGCGCGAACGCCGTTTGCTTGGCTCTGCCGCAGCATTGATCCTGCTCGCATGCGTCTATCAGTTATTGATTGTTCCTGCCTGGAGCGGCCGTATCCGTTTGCAAAAGGATCTGCCGGTGTTGCGCCAGCAGGCAGCCGAGTTGCAATCGCTGACCGCCAAGGCAGCATCTTTGGCAGGCCAGCAGGCCGAACGGCCAGCCACGCCACTGAGCAAGGAAGCGGTTGAGACGGCATTGAAAAGCAAAGGTCTGAATCCGAAAGGCGTGGTGCTCAGCGGCGACATGGCCAAGGTGGAGTTGTCCGCAGTCGCGTTTGCCGGCCTGCTTGACTGGCTCGACGACGCGCAGAAAAACAGTCAGTGGCAAGTGGTGGACGCCAACATCAGCGTCCCCGCCGGGGCTAATGTTCAGCCGGGTACCGTCAATGCGTCGATTACCTTGTGGCAGCAGAAGCATGAGTAATGCTTGGTTTTTTCATGTCATGGACTACTGATGCGGCGATTTGGCATTACGGTAATGTGGTCCGCGGCTGCACTCTTGAGCGTGCTGGTGACGGTATTGGCGTTTTTTCCGGCCGCATGGCTGGCGCCGTTGCTGGAAAGCCAGACCCACGGACGCATTACGCTGGGCGACGCGCAGGGATCTTTGTGGCGCGGATCGGCATTTATCGGCGCGGCGCCGAGCGGCGGAGAAGCAGTAGCGGCGTTGCTGCCGGGACGCTTCAGCTGGAAGTTATCGCCGCTGGTGCTAGTGGGGCGGGTGGATGCGTCGCTGGCTAACGCACAAGTGCTTTCGCAGCCGGTGACTATTCGCGGCGGCTGGCATGCATGGAGCATCAGCCCGGCCAGCCTGGCATTGCCGGCAGAGCGGCTGACGGCGCTGGGTGCGCCGTTGAACACGCTACAGCCATCCGGCAGGATGTTGCTGTCTTGGCAGCAGATCGAACTGGCGCGCAGCGCGAGCGGCGTCGATCTGACCGGCGTCATGACGCTCGATATGCTGTCGATGGCGTCGCGCTTGTCGCCTGTCAAGCCACTTGGCAGCTATCGCATGCACCTCGACTGGCGCGGGCGCCAAGCAGGGTTGAAGCTGGAGACATTGAGCGGAGCAATGCTGCTGGATGGCAGCGGCAATCTTCGTAACGGGCATTTGCAGTTTTCAGGGACCGCGCAAGCGGCGGCAGGGCAAGAGGAAAAGTTGGCCACGTTACTGAGTTTGCTGGGCCAGCGTCGCCAGATGAACGGCAAGAATGTTATCGGACTAGAGTTCAAATCATGAAAGATAAAATGTATTTCGCAATACTCTCGACATTTGAAGCACGCAACTGGCGTAGCGCCGCTGCCATCACTTTGCTGACCTGCGCCGTCGTTGCCGCGGTGCCACCGGTGCTGGCGGCGAATACCGCAATCAGCCCCGTCGAGGGGGTGAGCGGCCAGGCAGTGATGAATTTTGTCGGCGCCGATATCGAGTCGGTGATCAAGGCAGTTGGCCAGTACACCAACATGACTTTCATCATCGATCCGCGCGTCAAGGGCACCATCAACCTGGTGTCGGAAAAGCCGTTGAGCAAGGCCCAGGCTTTCGATCTGTTGGCATCGACCTTGCGCCTGCAAGGTTATGCCGTGGTGCGTGGCGACGGCTTCGTCAAGGTCGTGCCTGAAGCCGACGCCAAGCTGCAGCTCGGTGCAGTCTCCGGCAGCGCACGCGCACCTGGCGTTCGCGGCGACCAGATTGCGACACAGATATTCTCGCTGAACTACGAGTCGGCCACGAATATTCTGCCGGTGCTGCGTCCGCTGATTTCTCCGAATAATACGATCAACGCCAATCCAGGCAACAACACCTTGGTGGTAACCGACTACGCCGAGAATCTGCAGCGCCTGGGTAAGATGATTGCTGCTCTCGACGTACCCGCCGTCAGTGATCTGGATGTGGTGCCGATACGTTACGCGGTAGCCAGCGATATTGCCGTCATGGCCAGCAAGCTGCTTGATCCCGGTTCGGCTGCGCCGGGCGCCGGCGATGGTTCGCGCACCATCATCATGGCCGATTCGCGGACCAATTCGGTGATCGTCCGTGCGCCTTCGGCAGGACGCGCCAACCTGGCCAAGTCGCTGATTGCCAAGCTTGATCAGCCGACTACCAATGCCGGCAATGTGCATGTGGTCTACCTGAAAAATGCCGATGCGGTAAAGCTGGCCAAGACCCTGCGCGCCATCGTTTCTGCGGATACTTCGCTACCGACCAGCAATTCGTCCAGCAAGAACGCCAGTGCTGGCGGCAATTCGGGCAGTATGCTGCAAAGCTCGAACAGCAATTCGCTTGGCACGTCGACGTCGACGCCATCGCCCGCCAACGACGCTTCATCGCAATCGTCCGGCGGCAGCAATGCAGCCGGTTTCATCCAGGCCGACGATACGACCAATACGCTCATCATTACCGCCAGCGAACCGGTCTACCGGAATATTCGTGGCGTCATCGATCAGCTCGATACGCGCCGGGCGCAGGTGTATGTGGAGGCGTTGATCGTCGAAGTCACCGACACCGCAGCAAGCGAAATCGGCGTGCAATGGCTGGCCCTGACCGGCGACAGTAACAGCAATTACCGGGTCGGCGGCGGTACAGGTTTTACCGGCACCAATTCAGGCATCACCAGCGGCAATCTGTTTAATACCGCAATCGGCCAGGCAATCAATTCTGGTACGAGCACCAGCACCGTGCCGACTATCGGCAGCGGTCTGCAGCTCGGTGTGTTCCGCCAGATTGCCGGCAAGATCGGTCTGGGGGCACTGGCCAGCGCCTTGAACAATACGACGGGCGGCAACGTGCTGTCGATGCCGAACCTGCTGACGTTGGATAATGAAGAAGCCAAGATCGTCGTCGGTCAGAACGTGCCGTTCGTCACTGGTTCGTACGCCACTACCGGGGGCACTACGACCAATCCGTTTACCACCGTTGACCGCAAGGACGTCGGCACCGCGCTGAAGATCAAGCCGCATATCTCGGAAGGCGGCACGGTGCGCCTGGAGATTTCGCAGGAAGTGTCGCAAGTGATACAGGCAACTGCTGGTAATCAGAACGGACCGTCCACCACCAAGCGTTCATTGGATACCAACGTGTTGGTTGACGATGGCCAGATCATTGCTCTCGGCGGCCTGATCGGCGACGACAACGAGAGCAGTATCCAGAAGGTGCCGCTGCTGGGCGACCTGCCATTCATCGGCAATTTTTTCAAGTATCAATCCGGTTCACGCACCAAAACCAATCTGATGATTTTCCTGCGGCCGACGATCATCCGCGACAAGGAACAGAGCAACCTGGTGTCGGTCGATCGCTACGATTACATGCGCAAGCAACAGATCAGCGTGCAGCCGGGCAAGAGCATCCTGACCGATTTCGGCCCGGCAGTGATGGCCAAGCCGGAGGATGGCGGCCCTTTCCTCGACTTGCGCAAACAGGGTGCTGCAGCGGATGCATCCACACCCGACCAGGCCGCACCTGTCCTCGTGATGCCTAAGCCTGCTAAAGCTTCGCCGGCGCCGGGTTTCATTAACGACAGAGCGCCATGAGCGATCCCAGAATGACTGACGCGCGCTTGCTGCCATATGCGTTCGCCCGCAATTTTTCGGTGTTGGCGCAGCGCATCGAAGATACCAATGGTGCCGACAATCCGGTCGAGGTGTGGATTTCCGATGCTACCCAGCCGACCGCCATCGCCGAAATCAGTCGCCGTTTTGGCCGTGTGACGTTCCGCTCAATGGCGCGCGATGCGCTGGATGAAGCGATTGCCAAGGCTTATGCCGGTGCGGGCGGCGACGCCGCGCAAGTGGTGGATGAGTTCGAATCCGATCTTGACCTGGCCAAGCTGATGCAGGATATGCCGGCAATCGAGGATCTACTGGAATCATCTGACGATGCACCGGTGATCCGTATGATCAACGTGCTGCTGACGCAGGCGCTGCGGGAGGGCGCGTCGGACATCCATATCGAGCCGTTCGAGCAGATATCGGTGGTGCGCTTCCGCATTGACGGCAGCCTGCGCGATGTGGTGCGGCCGAAGAAAGCGGTACATGCTTCGCTGATTTCGCGCATCAAGATCATGGCGCAGCTCGACATTGCCGAAAAGCGCCTGCCGCAGGACGGCCGCATCACGTTACGTGTTGGCGGCAAACCGGTCGACGTGCGGGTCTCGACCTTGCCCACCGGTCACGGCGAACGCGCCGTGCTGCGTCTGCTCGACAAGGAAGCCGGCCGACTTGACCTGCAGCATCTGGGCATGAGCCCGGCGGTGCTGCCGCAATTCGATCGCCTGATCGCGCAGCCGCACGGCATCGTGCTGGTTACCGGGCCGACTGGTTCGGGCAAGACCACTACGCTGTATGCAGCGCTGTCGCGCTTGAATACCAGCAGCACCAATATCCTGACAGTGGAAGATCCGATCGAATACGAGCTGGCCGGCGTCGGCCAGACCCAGGTCAATGCCCGCATCGACATGACGTTCGCCAAAGCCTTGCGAGCGATCTTGCGGCAAGATCCGGACGTCATCATGATCGGCGAAATCCGCGATCTTGAAACCGCCCAGATCGCCGTGCAAGCATCGCTCACCGGCCATTTGGTGCTGGCGACCCTGCATACCAACGATTCGGCGGCAGCGGTCACGCGGCTGCTCGATATGGGTATCGAACCGTTCCTGTTGTCGTCCTCGCTGCTGGGCGTGGTGGCGCAGCGGCTGGTGCGCAAGTTGTGTGTTCACTGCCGCCGGCACGATGGCCAGATGTGGCACGCAGTCGGCTGCGAACAATGCGGGCATACTGGCTATCATGGCCGCGTCGGGGTCTATGAATTGTTGCTGACCACCGATGAGATACAGGCGCAGATTCACAACCGCGCTTCCGAAGCCGAGATTTTGCAGGTGGCGCAGCGCGACGGCATGCGCACCATGCGCCAGGACGGCGAGCGCTGGCTTGCCGATGGCGTCACCACGCAGGCCGAATTGCTGCGCGTGACCAAAGAATAAGCGAGGAGCAGAGTGCCAGCATTTCGTTACGAAGCGGTAGATGCCGCCGGCAGCACCACCAAAGGCGTGGTCAATGCCGACAGCGCCAAGATGGCGCGCGCCGACCTGCGCGCCCAGGGTTTGCTGCCGCTGACGGTGGAGGCGATTGCGCAGCAGGTGGATGCCGCCGGCAATATGCAGCGGCGTGGTTTCGGCGAGCATTTGTCGACCGTCGAGATCGCCCTGTTCACGCGCCAGTTGGCCAGCCTGCTGGAAGCCAGCCTGCCGCTGGAACAGGCCTTGACGGCGTTGCTGGAGCAGGCTGAGCGCACCTACCAACGCGACCTGATCGCATCGATCCGCTCGGAAGTCATGGGCGGCGCCTCCTTATCCGCTGCGCTGGCAGGCCATCCCCGCGATTTCGCTGAAATCTACCGGGCGCTGGTCGCCTCGGGTGAACAGATTGGCCAGTTGTCGCGCGTGCTGTCGCGCCTCGCCGACTATATCGAGCGTCGCAATTCGCTGGTGCAGAAGGTGAAGTTGGCTTTTACTTACCCGGCTATTGTCACCGTGGTGGCGTTCGTGATCGTGATCTTCCTATTGACCTACGTGGTGCCGCAGATCGTTTCGGTATTCGCCAATACCAAGCAGAAGCTACCGATGTTGACGGTGATGATGCTGGCTACTTCCGATTTCGTGCGCAATTACGGCTGGATGGTGCTGATCGCGGTGATTGCGCTGTTTTACGGTTGGCGCACCGCCCTGAAGAATCCGGCGACCAAGATGCGCTGGCACACCTGGCTGCTCAGTGCGCCGCTGTATGGTAAGTTCGAACGCAGTCTGAACACCGCCCGCTTCGCCAGCACGTTGGCGATCACTACCGGTTCCGGCGTACCCATCCTGAAAGCGCTGCAAACCAGCCGCGATACGCTTTCCAACGTCGCCATGCGACAGCAAGTGGATACCGCCGCGACCAGTGTGCGTGAAGGAGTTGGCCTGGCGCGTGCGCTGGCCGCGCACAAGCATTTTCCGCCGATGCTGATCCACATGATCCGTGCCGGCGAAGTCACCGGTGAGTTGCCCGCCATGCTGGAGCGTGCAGCCAGCGCCCAGGAGCAGGATCTGGAACGCCGCGCCATGACGATTGCCGGCCTGCTGGAGCCGATCCTGATCCTGGCGATGGGTGTGGTGGTATTGCTGATTGTGCTGGCGGTATTGATGCCGATTATTGAAATTAACCAGTTGGTGCGCTAGGACGAGGCTAGGACAAACGTGAACGGACAAATTAGCAAGAAACTGGGCAGGCATGCAAAGCGCCTGCCGGGATTGGTCAGCCTGCTGCTATTCATGCTGCTGTGCGCATGCATCGCTTACTGGGTGATGCAATTGATCAAGCCGCCACTGCGCGCCGTTGCGGCGCCGCCGCAGGCGGAAGAGCAGCAAGTCGACGTGTCATTGGCGGCAGGGCTGTTTGGTGGACGGGGAGCGGTAACTGTCGCCAGCAATTATCAATTGTTGGGCGTGGTTGCGGCAAAAAAGGGTGAAGAGAGCGTGGCGATCCTGAGCGCCGACGGCAAGCCGCCGCAAGCAGTGCGGCAAGGCAAGGATTTGCTGCCGGGGACCAGCGTCAAGGAAGTGCATGCGACATACGTTTTGTTGTCGGAAGGGGGCGTGTTAAAGCGCGTGATGTTGCCGCAAGATCCGCAGCCGCAGACGGGAATGGCGACCGCTTCGCCGATCCTGACGCCGACTCAAATGCCAGTGCCAGCGTCAGCGCCGGCTCCTGCTATGACTACCCAGGAAAGCGCCGTCGAAGGGCCGGCCTCGGCAGCTCAGGATAAATAATGAATTCAAGTGATTCGAGATCCGGGATCGGCTACCTGCAATGCGATCCCGGGCCCGCTACGCTGGAGTTACAGTACGTACCGTGACAAATCCTCGTTGACGACCAGCGCACCAAGGCGTTCATCGACATAGGCTGCGTCGATCACCATGGTTTTTTCGGTGGCGTTGGTGGCCGAGAACGAGATCTCTTCCAACAATTTTTCCATCACCGTGTACAAGCGGCGTGCGCCGATGTTTTCGGTTTTCTCATTGACCGAGAACGCGATTTCCGCCAACCGCTGGATCCCTTCTTTGGCAAATTCCAGCTTTACACCTTCGGTTTCCAGCAAGGCTTCGTACTGCTTGGTCAGGCAGGCGTCGGTGCCGGTCATGATTCTTTCGAAATCGCTGATCGACAGGGAATCCAGTTCAACCCGGATCGGGAAGCGGCCCTGCAGCTCCGGGATCAGGTCCGATGGCTTGGCCAGGTGGAAAGCGCCGGAAGCAATGAACAAGATGTGATCGGTCTTGATCATGCCGTATTTGGTGTTGACCGTGGTGCCTTCGACCAGCGGCAGCAGATCGCGCTGCACACCCGCGCGCGAGACATCGGCGCCGCCATTTTGCGAACGGGTGGCGATCTTGTCGATTTCATCCAGGAACACGATGCCGTTCTGTTCGACATTGCTGATGGCTTTTTGCTTGAGCTCATCTTCATTGACCAGTTTCGCTGCTTCTTCCTCGATCAGGACCTTCATCGCATCCTTGATCTTGATCTTGCGATTTTTCTTGCGGTTGCTGCCGATCCCGGAAAACATCGATTTGATCTGCTCGGTCATTTCTTCCATGCCGGGTGGCGCCATGATTTCCATTTGTGATGCCGCTTCCGACAATTCAATCTCGATTTCCTTGTCGTCGAGCGCGCCTTCACGCAGTCGCTTGCGGAATGTCTGGCGCGTGCTGTTGCCCTTGTCGGCGCTGGCGTCGATTTCGTTCGGCTCCGGATGGAAGCCGAAGTCGCGTGCCGGCGGAACCAGGATATCGATCACGCGATCTTCGGCCGCATCTTCGGCACGGGCGCGCACCTTGCGCATTTCAGCTTCACGGGTTTGCTTGATGCCGATGTCGATCAGATCACGGATGATGGTGTCGACGTCGCGGCCGACGTACCCGACTTCAGTGAATTTGGTCGCTTCGATCTTGATGAACGGCGCATCCGCCAGTTTGGCCAGGCGACGTGCGATCTCGGTCTTGCCGACGCCGGTCGGGCCGATCATCAGGATATTCTTTGGCGTGATCTCGTGGCGCAGCGGTTCGGCGATTTGCTGGCGGCGCCAGCGATTGCGTAGGGCGATCGCCACCGCACGTTTGGCGCGATCCTGGCCGACGACATGTTTGTCCAGTTCGGAGACAATTTCTTGGGGAGTCATGTTCATGATTTTTCCGCGTGTTGTTTGGAAGCCTGCGGGCATGTCGCTGTCGCCTGACTCATGATTGAATCAGGCAGGCATGCAGTCGATTTGGCGCAGTGCTTCACAGTCGAGATTGGATGAAGGCTTAATCGAGGGTTTCGATAATGTGCGACTGGTTGGTGTAAATGCAGAGCTCGCCGGCAATCACCAGCGATTTCTTGACGATCTCGGCTGGTGACAGCTCGGTGTTTTCCTGTAGCGCCTTGGCTGCGGACTGGGCGAACGTGCCACCCGAGCCGATTGCGCCAATGCCGTCGGTCGGCTCCAGCACATCGCCGTTGCCGGTGATGACCAATGTGGTTTCGCGGTCGGCGGTGAGCAGCATGGCTTCCAGGCGGCGCAGCATGCGATCGGTACGCCATTCCTTGGCCAGGTCAACCGAGGCGCGCATCAGGTTGCCTTGGTGTTTCTCCAGTTTTGCCTCAAACAGGTCGAGCAAGGTGAATGCGTCGGCGGTGCCGCCAGCGAAGCCGACCAGGACCTTGCCCTGATACAGCTTGCGCACTTTGCGCGCGGTGCCCTTCATCACGACATTGCCGAGCGTTACTTGACCGTCTCCGCCCAATGCAACGCTGTTGCCGCGCCGTACCGAAAGGATGGTGGTGCCATGAAATTGTTCCATTTTACGAGCCTCAGAAATCATGCAGGGCGCGAATGCGGCCACGCTGCATGTGATTCATTATCGATCGATAAATCGATATTGTTCGGAAAAAATGGGGACGGCCTGCTTGATTGCAAGCGGAAATTTGTGTGGAATTAATGTTGTTGTAGCTACGGCAAGAAGAGAGGCTTCATTTTTGCCAAACAGCCAACTTGTTTTCGATAGTCTTTAGTTTTTGCGCGGCACTACGCGGACGATTTCGTGGATGCCGACCACCTTGAACAAGGCGGTAATGAGGTGGTTGACGCCATGGAATTCGATAGCGTTGCCGTTGCTGGCAAGCACCGCCAAACCATTCAGCAGCTCGCCCGCCGCGCTGAAGTCGACCCGGATCAGGCGTGAACAATCCATGATTGCCGGGCTGTGAGCGTTGGCATGGGTCTGTATTTTTGTCAGCAACTCGTCGGTACGACCTTCGATCAGCGTTGGCATCAGCAGAGTATTGCCGGCCGGAATACCGGGAGACGGGATATTTTCCTCGGCGGCGGTGATGACTTTGTTATGCGGCGCAATGAATGGCGGTGGCGAAACTTCGAAGGTGATCGAATAATCGATGCTGGCGTCTTCGAAAGCCTGTTCGAGATTCAGCAGATGCAGGATTTCCAGCAACAGCAGCCAGGGGGCGGCAGTTTCGTCGCGACGCCCGACCTGCAGGATTTCGCGGATTCGTTCGGCCAGTTCGTCGGCGCCGACCAGAGTCAGGTCAAGCCCGGCCTTTTGCAGTTTCTTCAACATGCGCAGCAGTAGACCGCAACCGATCGGATCGACCGAACTGACACGTGTGAATTCCAGGCGCAGTGCCGGGTGGCTGGCGCTGAGTTTCTGGGCGCGTTCCAGTTGCTTGCCGATGTTGGCATCGAGCTTGCCGGAAAATGCTACCGCCGGAATGCTTCCCGGCCGCTCTAGATTCTTGGCCTGCGGATCGAGGGTCAGGATGTCGATCCAGGTCGGCGGCGAGGTTTCGAATTTGTTGGCAAAGTCGACTGACAGGTTGTCGAACTCCTGTTGCTTGCCGGTGATTTGATACAAGTCCAGCAACATCCACCAGACGATGTGGGTTGATGCGCCGAGATCGTTATCGGCAATCGCATTGAGCAGCAGCTGTTCGGCGATCTCGCTTTGATCGCTGGCGAACAGAACCGCAGCTTCTTCGATGACTTCAGGCGTGTCGGAAACCGACACTTCAATGCTGCCACTACGGGATTCGTTGTCCAGGTACTCGGTGGTCCTGCTCATCACCGGTAAAGTCAATTGGGTGGTGTTGGAGCCTTGCGTCGTGGTTGTCGGCGCGAGGTCGGTTTCGCTGGCAGATTTGCCTGTAGGCGGCAAGTGGACGAATTCGGAAGACATTTCCGATTCGATGGCATCGATTTTCATCGAGGTCGTGCTGCGGGACGCACTATCGCGCAGAGTCATCGAATTGGTCGATCGCTCCACGGTGTCACCATACAGAATCGGCGTTTGATTGTCTGCTGCGGCTGGTACTTTGTCATCCTCCGGTGGTGCGCCGTTTGGACGATTATTTTTGCCGAAGAGCGAGAAAATCCCCACGTATTAACCCTGAAAGTAAGTTGCGGTGAAAGCTGTATGACTAGCCCTGCCTGATTGAGAACGTGTGCCGGGCGGGAGGTCGGCTGCGCTGCTGCCGGTTACCGATTCGCGAATTCCGAGGGCGCTTTTGCCAATGCGTTCGGATCACTCGCTGTTGTCTTATTGTTATTTTCTCACATCCCTGCCTCGGCTTTTTAGCAATTTTTACACTAAAAAAGCACGATCAATCGATACCGCTAAAGGTAACACAAAGGAACTCAGGAAAGATGTCATTGGCGTGATAAATTGTTACACAAATATTTCCATAAGGCAATTCAATAAGTAAAAATTTGCATTGCTCGCCCGGATTGCCATGTGACATGACTTGGCATGACAATCCGAGCAGTTCTGATAATCAGGCGAAAATCAGAACCTTGTACGAACGCCAAGAATCAGGCTGCGCCCCGGCTGCGGCGCAACATCTTTCAGTACCGATGTCGCCAGCCGGATGTCTTGGTTCAGCAGGTTCTTGACCAATGCAAACCAGGTCACCTGCGTATTGCCGAGGTGCTGCGTATAGGACAGGTTGGCGTCGATTTTAGTGTAGGCCGGCGTTGCGCTGTTTTCAAAGGTCGCAAGGCGATCCTGCTGCTGCGCCCGCATGATGGTCATGCCGCTACGCCATGGCCCCTGCAGGTACCCGACTTCCACGCCGTAGCGGGTGGCCGGCTGTAACGGCAGGTTGCCCATCTGGTCCAGCTTGCCGCGCGACGTGTCGGCAAAGCCGCGCACTGAAAATCCTTCGCCGCGCAGGTTATAGCTGATCTCAGCTTCGGCACCGCGGATGGTGGCGTCCGCCTGCGACCAGAAGCGCTCGGTGAATTCGCCATCCGGATTCGCTGCACCGTCTTCATCAACCTGGCCGGCATTGCGGCCGAACACGTAATTGCTGACATGGTTCTGGAACAGATTGGCTTTCCAGCGGATCAAGCCCGAGGTTTTCTGCAGAGTCAGCTCGATATTGCGCGAGGTTTCCTTTTTCAAGCCGGGATCGCCGATGTCGAACGTCGCCGTCGATTCGTGTGGGCCGTTTGAGTACAGTTCCTCGGCAGCTGGTGCGCGTTGTGCAATGGAGACCGTCGGGCCGAAGCCGTAACCCGGCATGAAGCCCCACAAGGCGCCCACCGAATAGGATGCCAGGTTGAACTTGCGGTCGACCAAGCCTGAATCGCCGTCAGGCCGGCGCTTGACCGATTCCAGGCGCAAGCCGGCACTCGTCAGCACCGGGCCAAAATTCCGCTCTTCCACCAGGAAGGCGGCAAACGATGTGGATTTGGTGCGCGGCACGGTATCCGGCAGGCCGCTCTCGGCAGCCAGCGCGGAAAAGCGCGTGTCTTCGGTCTGTATGCCGAAGGTGCCATGCCAGCCGGCCAACGGCTTGTGGGCCAGTTCCCAGCGGGTTTCCGTTGATTTGTTGGAAAAAATGGTATTGGGATCGCCGTTTTCCTGTTTCTCCGTGTGGGTGTAGTCGGTGTGGCCCACCTTGAACGTCAGTTTTTCGAAACCGGCGAACGGGGCGTCGACCTGCCCGGCGATGTCGTAGCGGGTCTGATGCAGGTCGATGAAGGACTTTTCTGCGGTGGGAATGCCATAGTGATCGTCCAGTGTCGCTACCGATGCGCCGATATAGCCCCAGGACCTGATATACGAGGCGCCAGCGCCAACCCCGGTCTCATGGGTGAAGGAGTTCGGCAGCCGGCCTGAAGGCGAATCTGGGTCGTTCCGGGTGGCGTGGCCGGGGATCTTGTAGTTGCCGGTATCGCGCCAATCACCGTCCAGATGCCAACCGACCGGGCCAGCCGAACCATCCAGCACCAGCGATGTGCTGCGACCGTTGTCGACGCTGCTGTAACGCGCTTCGGCCTCGCCACTGATGCCTTTTTGTAACTCAGTCGGGATGCGATCGTTGATCACATTGACCAGGCCGCCGATGGCGCCTGAGCCATACAGCAGGGCGGCCGGTCCACGCAGGATTTCAATCTGGCGCGCAGTAGCCGCCTCAGTTGCTACCGCGTGATCGTTGGACAAGCTGGAGACGTCCGCCACCGACATGCCGTTTTGCAGGATTTTGACGCGTGGACCTTCCATGCCGCGGATGATCGGACGGGAAGCGCCGGCGCCGAAGCCGGATGCCGATACGCCGAGTTCTTGCGCCAGGGTGTCGCCTAGCGAGGTGCCGACCTTGTTGCGCAATTCTTCGCCGGACAACACTTTGGTGGGCGTCAGTATCTGGGTGTCGGGATTGGCGTTGAGCGGACTTGCCGTGACCGTGATCGGCGCCAGTTGCCTGGGCGTTTCGCTGGTGGCGGTTTGGGCGGAAGCGCCGGACGAGAGAGCGGCGAGTGCGGACAGAACCGCACTGGATAAAAGCGTACGTTGGACAAACATGATGATTCCTTGACAGGCTGCTGCCGCCGTTGGCTGCAATGTGCAATGCGGATGTTCTGACGCAAGGCGCACCCATACGTTGCCGGCTTCACCACTACAGTCGACGCAGATCGACCGCAACGGCAATGGCCATGCGACACAGGTACGCCGCTAAGCGTCATCGAACGCAAAGAAGGTTGTTCGCGGCGGCAATAAATGATTGGCGATCCGGTCCGGCCGGATCTTCTGGAGGGCGCCGCTGGGCGGTGCCGATGGCGTCAAAGCCTGTCAGGGCTGGGTGGGGCGCGCGGTGAAAAATGGCAGGTGAACGGCGCATCCCATGAAGCGAATGCCTGCCACTTTGCCAGGACATGCTTGCCCGGCATGGGCGGCAAGATAAGCGGCACAGTGTAGATGACCGCAGCCAGGGTGGCATCGTCGAAAGCGGCGCAGGAGTGATGCGCCTTGCCGCCGCCTTCGATAGCCTTTTCGATAACCGACGTCAGGTGCGTCAGCTGGGTCGATTGCTTGTTTTCCCAGGCCGCATGGACGACGCTGTGCGTCAAGCCCAGCCACTGCGCGAACAGGATCGTCAATACGAGCAGCGGCGCGAGAGCGGCGTGCCCGAAACGTCTGGAGCGATGTGACGACGCTGACATCAGATGGCGTGGGATAACGGAAGTCGTTGAAGAGGCAGTATGCAGCGTTCGGAAATCAGGACAGATGCAAGGAAAAACGCGCCGCTGGATTGCCGGGCGCGTTATCCGATATCCGATCGAGATTGAGGATCAGTCGCCGTAAAGTTTCTGTTTCAGTTCGCGGCGTTGCTGCGCTTCCAGCGACAAGGTCGCTGTCGGACGGGCCAGCAGGCGTGGAATGCCGATAGGTTCGCCGGTTTCTTCGCACCAGCCGTATTCGCCGGCATCGATCGATGCGATCGACTGCTGCACCTTTTTCAGCAACTTGCGTTCGCGGTCGCGGGTGCGCAATTCCAGCGCATGTTCTTCTTCGATGGTGGCGCGATCTGCCGGATCCGGCACCAGGACAGTCTCACGCAAATGTTCCGTGGTTTCTCCGGCGTTCTTGAGCAGGTCGATTTCCAACTGCTGCAAGCGCGCTTTGAAGAAAGCCAGTTGCGCCTCGTTCATGTAATCCTTTTCGCCCATCTTGAGGATTTGCTCTTCGGTCAACAGAACGGTTTCTTGGGTCGGTTTGGTTGTTTTAGTAGCCACTTCGCTTGCTTTCGATACGACGTTTTTTCAATTTTATCCGTTGATCCGGCACTTGCGGGCTTGTCGCTGATGCTGCCAGCGCCGGATCTGGCCGTTGGGGAATTCAGTTTCTTTGTAACAGAACTACTGGTTTTCACCGTTGTATTGCGCGTTGCCTCGTCAGCGGCGGGACTTGATTTCGATACTGACTTGGCAGTCGCCGTTTTCTTGGCTAAGGATTTTACAACAGGTTTGGGACTGGGTTTGGCAACTTTGGGCAATGCTTTTGATGCGGTAGCAGTGGGCGTCTCGGTCTTGCGCTCCGCCTTGGCGGAAAGCTTCCGGGTTTTCTCAACTGCTTTTTCAGTTGTCGCTGCTTTGTTGGAGGGAACACTGGCCTTACCCGCGGCCTGGGCTTTGCTTGACGCAGTCAATTTATCCAGCGCCGCCGGAGCTTGCTTGGCGACAGTCTTCTTAACGGTCAGGTTCATGGTCCTCTCCCTTGCGGCTTGTCGGGATCCAGATTGAACATTGGTGTCGGTCGTAACTGGTGCATTGCTGTATCGGCGCGCCGGCGCCTTGCTGCGCATCCAGTTGTGACTGTCCATCTATCCAGTCTGGTTCTCAACAATCCCGTAAATCAGCAGTCATGCCATCATGTTTCGGGTGTGCTATCCAGTGATTTCCCAGCGCAAAACTGCCATAGTTTATACCAAACATTGCTCCAAACCGCGAATAAAGATGTCTTTTGGTAGATTTTTGCCAATGAAGACCATTTTGCTGCCGCGTGTCTCATTTGCGTCCCATTTGCCGCCGACATCGCTGCCCATGATTTGATGCACGCCCTGGAATACGACTTTGCGGTCTGCGCCATCCATCAACAATACGCCTTTGTAGCGCAACATGCGCGGTCCGTAGACTTGCACCAGGCCACCGAGGAATTCATCCAGGCGGGCGGTATCGAAAGGCCTTTCACTTTTGAAAACAAAAGCGGCGATTTCATCGTCGTGGTGCGCTTGATGGTGGTTATGGTGGTGGCTGTCGTGGTGGCCGTCGTGCTCACCGTCATGCTCACCGTCATGCTGATGCGAAGGATGGTCGCAATCGTCGCCGCTGTGATCGTGCGCGTGTTCTTCGGTTTCCAGGAAATCGGGGTCGATCTCCAGTTTGGCGTTGAGGTTGAAGCCGCGGATATCCAGGATTTCTTCAATCGGCGTGTGCTGCGGATCGAGCGTAATGATCGGCGCACGCGGATTGATGCGTTTCAGGCGCGACGTCAGGGCGGCGACCTCTTCGGCATCGACCAGGTCAGTTTTGGACAGCAGCAGTTTGTCGGCAAAACCGACCTGGCGCTGCGCTTCTTCCTGCTGGTCGAGCTGCGACATCGCATGCTTGGCGTCGACCACGGTGACGATCGCGTCCAGCATGAAATGCATCGCCACTTCGTCATCGACGAAGAAGGTTTGCGCCACCGGGCCGGGATTGGCCATGCCGGTGGTTTCGATGATCACCCGGTCGAAATTGAGTTCGCCTGCGGTGCGGCGGCGCGCCAGCGTGGTCAGCGCGACGATCAGGTCGCCACGCACAGTGCAGCAGATGCAGCCGTTGTTCATTTCAACGATTTGCTCGGTGCTGTCCTGTACCAGGATTTCATTGTCGATATTTTCCTGGCCAAACTCGTTTTCAATCACGGCGATCTTGTGGCCGTGCTGCTGTTGCAGGATGCGGTTGAGCAGGGTGGTTTTGCCGGCGCCGAGAAAGCCGGTCAGGATGGTGGTCGGGATCAGTGCCATAGTGATAGTCGGAAAAAGGAAAAACGAAGAAAGGGGATGGAGTCGCCAGGTAATGCGCGTGTCGGCTCCGGATCAGTGAACGCAGTCGGCGCACCAGCCTTTGATGGTCAGTTCGATCTCGTGGCCTTGGAAGCCTTTGCCAAGCGTCTCTTGCAAGGTCTGCTGCAATTGCTTGCGCAGTGCGGCCGGACTGGCGCCGTCGTTGCTGCTGCCGGCGGCCAGTACGCTATCGAGGAAATTGGCGTCGCCGCTGCCATCCAGGCAAAACACCTTGGCGCAGCGCGTGCATTTGAAATGTCCGTGCTGGTGCTGGGCGTGGTGGCCTGGATCGCCATGGTGACCGGAATCGCTATGCTCGGCGCCCGCGCTGTAGCGAAACACGCGGTCGTCGCCGGCGATCTTGTGGGCCAGGCCGGCATCGGTCAGGCAATCGAGCGCGCGATACAGCGTCACCCGGTCCATGTCGACGAACTGGTCTTGCATGTCCTGATGAGAGAAAGCGCAGCGCGCTTCCAGCAGGGTTGCCAATACTTTTGTGCGAGCCGGCGTGATGCGCACGGCAACCTCGCGCAGCTGTGCCTCAGCCAGTGCCGCAGCATGCTGATGAGAGCTGTCCTTGGCTGCTGTTGCAGCTTGAGCACCGGCAGATTTGGATTTTTGACTTGGGTTCATGGCCGCGATGGTAAGAGGGAAGAGTTCAATTATGCCCCAAAATGCAATTCAGTTGCATATTTGATGTGACAAATGCGCCAAATGAGTGCGAGCGGATGCTGCCGCGCTCCAGTTAGCTGCGTCATTCCCGCGACCGCAGGAATCCATTTTTCTCATTCTGCTCTGTAATTTGGATCCCCGCGTTCGCGAGGATGACGGAGTCGTGATGAGGTAGTGCCCGCGAAATGTCATTGAAATCTGGGATTACATCATTTATCCGGGATTTTTTTAGCCCGCGGATGGGCCGCGTCATAGACTTGCGCCAAGCGCTGGAAATCGAGCGCGGTGTAGACCTGGGTGGCGGCAATCGACGCGTGGCCCAGCAATTCCTGCACCGCGCGCAAATCGCCCGAGCCTTGCAGCATGTGGGATGCGAAGGAGTGGCGCAACACGTGCGGATGGACATTGCTGGCGATGCCGAGGGATTGCGCGTGGTGTTTCAGGCGCAGTTGAATCACCCGTGGCGACATGCGAGTGCCACGTTCAGTCAGGAACAATGCAGAAATATCGTTGACCTGATCGCCTTTGAGCAGTGTTTCCCGCTGTGGTAACCACGCGGCAATCGCCTGCAACGCCGGCTTTCCTACCGGGACGTTGCGCATCTTGTTGCCTTTGCCGGTCACGGTTACTTCCGCCGCATCAAAATCGATCCAGCCCGCCGATTCATGGCCGTCCTGGCGGGTGTAGCGCAGATCCAGGCCAGCCAGTTCCGACACCCGCAAGCCGCTGGAATACAGCAATTCGAACATCGCCTGGTTGCACAAGGCCAGGCTCGATCCTGCCTCGGCAAGCGGGTTGCCGCTGGCGACCAGGTGTATCGCATCGTCCGCCGCCAGGGCCTTGGGCAATGGCTTGGCGCGCTTGGGCGCTTTTACGCCATCGACCGGATTGCTGGCCAGCGTGGTTTGTTCCGCCAGCCATTCGAAGAAACCGCGCCAGGCGGACAGCTTGCGGGCGATCGAGTTTGGGCTCAAACCACGGGAGTGCAATTGCGCGGCGAATTTGCGGATATGGAAGTGCGTGACTGCGGCATAGTCCCAGCCCTCGCCAAGCCCTTGCGTCAGGCCGGCGAGTTCGTCCAGGTCACGCGTGTAATTGCTGATCGTGTGCGGCGACAGCTGGCGCTGACCGGCCAGGCTGCTCAGATAGGCGGTCAGATAGGCCTGGTTGGCGGCGCGGCTCACGGTGTCGGGCAAAAGAGGGTTATTCGAGCAGGCAGGTCAACGCGGCGCTGGTCGTCTCGCCGATTTGCACCAGGAAGTCGGTCGCCATATCGGCACCGAAGCGCTGTGGGTCGGGAGAGCCAAGCACCAGCAGGCCGAAGGTTGTCGAACCGCTCCGCAACGGCAGCATGGCGATCGACTGGACACCCGGTTCTAGCCAGGAAGCTGCCTCGAAGTCGTTGTTGCCACCGCAAAATGGCATGCTCAGGCCGTTGGCGAAAATCTTGGCGTCATCCGATGCCGGCACGGCAAACCACGTATGTGCATAAGCGTCGGCAACACCCCAGATGCGCAAGGTAGCCTGCGGCACGGCGAACGTGGTGCGCAGCCCGTCGACCAGCGTATGCGGCAGATCAACATCGTTGCGGGCCAGCAGCAGGCTACGCGTCCAGGTATGCAGTTTGTGCGTGATCGCGTCATTTTCTTGCGCGTTGCGGACCATATCGGCGAGGCGCAAATCCTGTACTTTTATTTTTTCGCGCAGCACTTCCATCTGGCGCTCCTGCAGCGATACGGCGCGCCCCAGCAGCGGGCTGGTCAGCCTGATCTTGGCAAGCAGTTCTGCGTGTTCTTCAAAAAAATGCGGCGAGTCGATCAGATATTGGGCGACAGTATCGGGATCAAGATGGGTGGTCATGTGGTGTGGATGAGTTCGGTGATGAGGAAAATGAAAGAACAGCGGAGAATGGCCTAGGGTACACCGCTATCCCAGTGCATGACAACTTTATGGGGCAACTAGCTCTTGCGCGAATGCGCAATGCAATAAAAAAGACCCACATGGTTTCCCATGTGGGTCTTTTCATTTCTAGTCAAGCAACCTGGTCCGCCAAATACAGCGGGTTAGGTCAGCCTAAATTAGAACTTGTGACGGATACCAACAGCAACTGCTGTTTGGTTGTTGTCGGAACCGGTGCTGTCACCCAGGACGCCTGGATTGACAGCATCTTTAGCGCGCAGGTTCGAAACAAACGCATACAGGTCAGTACGCTTCGACAGGAAGTAGTCTGTACCCAGGTTGATTTGGGTCAGCTTGCCCTTGTCCGAGCCAACATCAGCAAAAGTCAGCTTGCTGTATTGAACGCTAGCCAACAGGTGCAGAGGAGCTGTAACAGCGTAGTTCACGCCCAGTTCGAAGATGTCAGCTTTTGGTTATTGAAGCTGCCGATAGTGAAGCTACCTGGTTGGATAACGCCGGTTGTGTTAGCAGTCGAGCTGTATGCCAGAGGTTGCTTAACGCGCGACCAGTTACCGTACAGACGTGCTGGACCAGCTTGGTAGCTAGCGCCCAACGAGAATGTCTTCAGAGCTGTGTCGCCAGCGTGCGCACCAGCGAATACTGGAGCGCTGTTGGTCAGGGAAACGTCGCTAGGTGTAGTACCCAGTTTCGATTGGTAGTAAGCAGCGAACAGACCCAGTGGGCCGTTTGCGTACTGACCGCCGAGACCGAACGATTGACCGCTCGATGTTTGGCCAGCTGTTTCGCCGAAGCCGTAGATTGCGCTAGCTGTGAAGCCCGATACGTCTGGTGTGTTGTAACGGATCGAATTGTTGGTACGTGTACCTTCCAAACGGTCCAGGTTATGGCCAACTGCACCAGTCACGCCGCCGAAGTCTTGAACCGAAGTCCATTGGCTAACGTCGTCCAGGATGTCAGTTTGACGACCCAGCAGAACGGAACCGAAGTTGCCGCCCAGACCAACCACCGATTTACGACGGAACAGAGTTGTGGAACCCTTGTCGCCTTGCAGGGCGCCAGTGTCGTTAGCGAAGCCAGCTTCCAATTGGAACAGAGCCTTCAGACCGCCGCCCAGATCTTCAACGCCCTTGAAACCCAGACGCGAACCTTGGATGATGCCGGAGTTGACGCTGAATTTGCTGCCGTTGTTCGAGGACAGGCCATTGGCGCCAGTTGCAGTCGAAACCTTGCTTGTGTAGACGATACCAGTATCAACGATACCGTAGATGGTTACGGAGCTTTGAGCTTGTGCAGCACCTGCGATTGCGCCGAGTACGGCCAGTGCGATTAGTGATTTCTTCATTTGACGTCCTTTATTTAGAAAACTGTCTTAAGGATCCGTACATCTTGCCGGATGGATGAACATTAAGGTGTCTAGCTGTCCATGCCTGCGGTTTGGTTTGCTGTGAGGTTATAAATTGGTCGAAATTGGGGAAGAATGTTAATTGTGTTGTATTTTTGTGACACCCGGTAGGCGAGCGGGAGCGGCCTAGGGCTTGGCAGGGCTTGAAGTTTCCGATTGAGGAAAAAGAGGGGCCGGAGGGTGGGTGGGAGTTATTTGCGGTTTGGCATGCTACTGCGGCCAAGGGGCATTCGGTACGGCAAAGTAGTGCATTTTCATGCTGCTCAATTTCGATTCTGATGACGATAAAATACGTCAAAATTTCTTATTACTAATTAATGTCGGACTACATGCTGATAATTTGCCTTCCCGATCGAGGGGGGGTACAGCGGAATCGGGAAGGTTGAAGGACATGTAGCCCTATGCAGCATTGCAAAACAGCTTGCTAAACTGCAATCATGTCATGCGTCTTAGAACTTGTGACGAATGCCAATTGCAACGGCAGTCTGATTGCTCTTGCCATCGTCGTTTTGCACCGCAGGGGAGTAAATATTGCCAACCAACGCGCCGTTGTTACCCTTTGCGTAGGACGCCAGAGTGTACAGATCGGTACGCTTGGACAGGTAATAGTCCAGCCCCAGGTTGACTTGAGTCACGGATGGCTTGGAGCCATCGTAGCCATTGATCGACGTGTTGGTATGCTGAACCGCGGCCAACAAATGCAGTGGTGCTGTTACGGCATAGTCTGCACCCAGTTCGAACACGTTTTGCTTGAGGGCATCCGGGACATTGACGCGCGACCAGTTGCCGTACAGGCGTGCAGGACCGGCTTGATAGCTGGCGCCCAGGCTGAATGTCTTGTTGACTGTTGTGCCGTCTAGGTTGGCGCCGCTCAGATCTGCCGGCGTCAGGCCGCTTGCGGCAGCGATGCTGGAGATCAAGGTGTCGCTTGGGTTCGAACCAAATTTTGACTGGTAGTAACCCAGATACAGGCCCAATGGGCCATTGTCATATGTACCGCCGGCACCGAAGGATTGGCCTGCCGAGTTTTGGCCAGCTTGTTCGCCGAAACCATAGATCAGGCTGCCCTTGAAGCCTTGTACGTTTGGCGAGTCGTAGCGAATCGAGTTTTGTGTGCGGATGCCTTCCAGGCGATCCAGCGCGTGCGGGCTGCCGACGAAATTGCCGAAGTCCTTGATGGAAGTGTATTGGTGACCGGCGTCGTCCAGGATGTCGGATTGACGACCCAGCAAGACTGTACCGAAGTTGCCGCCCAGGCCAACCACCGATTTACGGTTGAGCAGGGTAGTGCCTTGTTCTGTTGCGCCAGTATCATTGTTGAAGCCGGCTTCCAATTGGAACAGCGCTTTCAAGCCGCCGCCCAGATCCTCAACGCCCTTGAAGCCGAGGCGCGAAGTGTCGATGTTGCCGGAACCTACGCCGAATTTGCTGCCGCCGTCGCCGTTGGTGGTGGCGTTGTGGTTCGAATAAGTAATGCCTGTATCGACAGTACCGTAGATGGTGACTGCAGTTTGAGCTTGTGCTGCGCTTGCAATCGTACCGAGAGCGGCCAATGCGATGAGTGATTTCTTCATTTAACGTCCTTCATTTGAAAACTGGCTTTAAAAGCGGGCTGTAAGATCCGTACATCTCGCCGGAGATGGCAAAGTTAACTCGACTTGCCAAAAAAACCATAAATTTCGTTTATTAGCTTTATGATAATTGGTAAAAGATTATGCAAATTGCCAATTGTGTTGTTTTTTGGTTACGTATATAGCCCTCGCAAACAGGCAAATCAAATTTTCCGGGTCGCATTGGTATGCTTCCTCCGTTTGAAAACTGCCCAGACTTTCTGTGGGGAAAATCCGTATGTCGACAGTGGGTGTGAAGGAGGTTTTGTTGTGAAGAAGATACATATTCTGTAAAAATTGAGTCGAAATAAAATCCAATCCATTTATCAAGCATAATTTACGTTTTTGTAATGAATGCTTTATGGCTAAACGTGAAGATCTGGCGATTATTCGCTCAGCCCGTGCCGGGCAGGCCGCTGCTCAGCTGGCGTTGGGAAAGCGCTATCTGTTTGGCGGCAATGGATTGCCGCAAAGCCTGTCGACCGCGTTGCACTGGCTGAGTCGCGCCGCCCAACAGGAAGAATCTGAAGCTTGGATGCTGATCGGCAGCCATATTCCGCTTGAGGTGGCGATCAATTCCAGTAGTCCGTTCGACCTGTGTATCTGGTATGAGCGAGCCTTTGACGCCGGTTTGATGGAGGCGGGCCTCGTGTTCGCCCAATTGGTGTTGACGTCGCGAGATCCTGGCGTGCTTCAAGCCTTGCGAAGCAAAGCCATCAAAGCGCTTGAAACTGTCGCCCATTCGGGAGTTGCCGAAGCCCAGTGGCTGCTGGCGCAGCATGCCGACAGTGCCACTAGCGAGGTGTCCGACCGCGTTCGCATCGCCACGCAAGCTACCGGCAATCAGTCCGAAGCGAAAACAGAACAAGAAGCAACGCTGGAATGGACCTCGCGTGCCGCGAACGCCGGCGTCATGCAAGCACAGCAGTCCTTGGCCCAGATCGCCTGGGAAAAAGCCGACTGGCCGGTGTTTCTGGAGCGTGCATTACCACTGGCGCGGGCGTTGTCGGAGCAATATGCGGCGACCCTGGCGCAGCTGAATGTGCCGTCGGAAACGCTGGCGCGTCAGCTTGGAGACGAGAATCTGGCCTTGTTGATACGTACCGCCCAGGTGTTGCAGGCCGGCGAAGTGTTTGATGCCGCGGAAGTTCAGCAATTTCTCGAACTGGCGGCTTACGGCGACGACAAAGGCGCACAACTGGCGCTGGGTTTATGGTTCGCCCGCATGAACAGCGACGGCCAGCGTTTGCAGGTCGGGAGCGGTTCGGCAAATTACAAAAAAGCAATCCGCTGGCTGACATTGGCCGGTGAAGCCGGTCTGGCCGATGCCTGGTATGCGTTGTCGCGCATATATTTGAAATCCGAATTTTCCCAACGCAACCTGGTGGATATGCAGCGCCATCTGGAGCACGCCGCCGAGATGGGGCATTGCGCCGCGCAGCTGGAATGCGGTTTGAGTGCCTGGCGCAACCGTCGCGAGACATTGACCAACGATGTCCGTGCGGTTTATTGGTTGCAGAAAGCTGCTGCCCAAGGAAGCAGCGAAGCGGCCGATTTGTTGGCGAAGATTGCCGATAGCGCACAGCCGGCGGCATGGGCCGAAGCAGCTCAGCGACAACTGACGCGCGAACAGTCCAAGGCACATCCATTTCTGGCGGCGCGGATCGAGCTGGCAACCTTGTTCGGCCTGAGCCGGCCGGAAGCCTTGCTACTGGATTTGAATCTGGCCGATTGCGGCCACTGCCTGGCGGTTGATATCCGCTCCCAATACGCACGCAGCAAACGGCGCCTGATATTGATTCAGACTGGCGACGAGCGCCAGGCGCTGAGCCGGATTGCGCGCTTGTTCGAGGATGTCGATTGCGGTCCGAACGGGCCGGAGGGGAATTATCGGCAGCGCCTGTATCGTTTCAAGGCCGCCGTGCCGGAAGCGGCGCAAGAGGCCGACTCCGACTGAGCGGGGTGATAACAGCGCGGATAGTCAGCCGGCCGCGCCGATCTCGATTTCGCCTTCGAAGACGGAAACAGCCGGGCCAGTCATCAGCACCGGCCGATTGTTTCCTGCCCAGGCAATCGACAGCTCACCGCCGTGGGTTTGCACCTTGACCGGTGAATCCAGCAGGCCGCGGCGAATCCCCGCCACCACCGCTGCACAAGCGCCGGTGCCGCAGGCCAGCGTTTCGCCAGCGCCGCGTTCAAACACGCGCAGCTTGATTTGATGGCGATCGATAACCTGCATGAAGCCGGCGTTGACGCGTTTCGGAAAGCGCGGGTGGTGTTCTATCGCCGGGCCGTCGGTCAGAACCGGCGCCGCCTCGCTGTCATCGACCACTTGCACCGCGTGCGGATTGCCCATCGATACCACCGACATCAGCACCTGCTTGCCATGGATTTCCAGCGGCCAGGCTATATCGTCCCCCAGTGCCTGGCCAGCCAGATTGCGCGCATCGAACGGCACTTCAGCAGGCGCCAGGATCGGCGCGCCCATGTCGACCGTGATGCGGCCGTCGCTCTCCAGTTTCGGTTCGATGATGCCGGACATGGTTTGCACCCGGATCTGACGCTTGTCGGTCAGACCCTTGTCGGTGACGAATTTGACGAATGCGCGGGCGCCATTGCCGCATTGCTCGACTTCGCCGCCATCGGCGTTGTAGATGCGGTAACGGAAATCGACATTGTCGGCCTGCGGCTTTTCCACCACCAGCATCTGGTCGGCGCCGACGCCAAAGCGGCGGTCGGCCAGCAATTGCCATTGGGCCGGCGTGAAGTCGATGTGCTGATGAATCGCATCGATGACGACAAAATCATTGCCGGCGCCGTGCATTTTGGTGAATTTGAGTTTCATGGCTTTATTATGCGGGAAACAGCGACGCAATGCTGTGCAGCGCGGGAAATTACAACGCTTCGGCAGGTCACCGCCGGATTACGCTCAGTACGCAGTTAGTAAATACTTGCTTCCCCCGGCGGACGCGTCTTGAATCGTTTGTGCGCCCAGAAGTACTCAGCCGGTGCTTCCAGCACGCGCTCCTCGATAAAGGCATTCATGCGACGCGTGGCTTCGACGATGTCGTCGCCCGGATAGTTTTCCCAGGCCGGATAGAAGGTCACTTTCCAACCCTTGTAGCCGGGCAGGAAGGTGGCAATCATCGGCACCACATTTGCCTTGGTGGCGGCGGCAATGCGCGCGGTCGCCGTCAGGGTTGCCGCCGGGACGCCGAAGAACGGCACGAACTCGGCGTCTTTCAAGCCAAAATCCATGTCCGGCAGCATGATGAACGGATAACCTTCGCGCATCGCCCGGATGATCGGCTTGACGCCTTGCTCACGGGAAAACAGTTTGACCGGGCGGAAACGCGAACGGCCCTTCAGCAATGCGGCATCGACCACAGCGTCCTGCTGGCGCGTATAGATGGTGCAGATCGACAGCGACGAATTGAGCACCAGCGCGATGCCGGGGATTTCCAGGCAAACGAAATGCGGACAAAGCAAGATTGTCGGACCGGCCTGCAAGGTGTCGAGCGGCAGCGCCGAATCGATCTGGATCAGGCGTCGCAAACGTTTTTCCGACGCCCACCACAACACGCTGCGTTCCAGCACGCTGCGCGAATAAGCCTGGAAATGGCGGCGCGCCAGATCTCGGCGTTCTGCTTCCGGCATATCCGGGAAGCAGGTGGCGAGATTGGTCAACGTGATGTGTCGGCGCGGTTTCATGATGATGAACAGCAGCGAGCCCAGCGTTTCGCCGACCGGTCCCAGGATCCACAGCGGCAGGAAGTGCGCCAGCCACAACAAGCCGATCAAGGCCCTCATGCATCCACCTTTGTTGTCGCGGCAGTCGCGGGCGGCGCTTCCACACCGGGTGGTGTCTTGTAGCGGTTGTAGCTCCAGATATATTGGGCTGGGCAACGCGCAATCAGTTGTTCCATGGCACGGTTGATGGCCAGCGTCTGCTGCTCAGGCGTATCGCCCAGGTTGCCTTCGAACGGCACGAAGCGAATGACATAGCCGCGCCCGAAGGGCAGGCGCTCCGCATACGACAGGATCAGCGGCGCGCCGCTCATCTGCTGCAGCTTGGCCGGCAACGTCATGGTGTAGGCCGGGCGGCCGAAGAAATCGACCCAGATGCCCTCGCCATTCTGCGGCACCTGGTCCGGCAGCAGGCCGATTGCCTGGCCTTTCTTCAAGGCCTTGAACAAAGTGCGGACACCCGCCAGGTTGGCCGGCGCCAGCAACAGGTTGTGGCGTCCACGCGCACCTTCGATCAATGGTTTGAGTGCATCCTTGCGGGGCGGCCGGTACAGCGCTGTCAGGGATGTCTTGGCGGCGATCGCCTGGGCGATGATTTCAAAGCAGCCGAGGTGCGGCGTCAGGAAAATCACGCCGGTCTTGGCGTCCAGCGCCGCTTGCGCCAGTTCCCAGTTTTCGATGGTGGCAGTGCGCAATACCCGCTGCGGCGAGGCGCACCAGATGAACGGCAGCTCGAACATGCTCTTGCCGGATTCGCTGATGGCTTGCGACAGGTGATTCGGGTAGCCGGCGCGGAACAGGTTGTCCTTGAGCTTGTTGCGATACGAGGCTGACACCAGGTAAACCAGCCAGCCGCATGCGCTCCCTATTGCGTGCAAGAAAGATAGCGGCAGTGTCGACAGCAGGCGGAAAAGCGTTACAAGCATTGGAGAAGCCCAGGAGGAGCCAAATAAGGAACCGGATTAGCACCAAAAACGTCGGGTTTTGGCGATTTTTTTTCAAGTGGCGTAAAATAGCACAATAGTCCGATCTCGAAATGGTGTTGAAACAGCATTTTTGGATTCAGATCGAATGCTTGAATGCAATATCTTAATATATAGTCTTCAGCATTATCCGCCGAGTTAATAGACAACTTGCGAGGCGGCATACAAATTTCGCTAAAGCGTCGCAGGCTCAACAGGATTGACTGCGACATGGTCACCACTGTTTTTTGTTGGAGCTTGCTATGGCACATGAATACCTCTTTACCTCGGAATCCGTCTCGGAAGGTCATCCGGACAAAGTCGCAGATCAAATCTCGGATGCGATTCTCGACGCAATTTTCACTCAGGATCCCCTTGCACGCGTAGCCGCGGAAACCCTCTGCAACACTGGGTTAGTCGTGCTCGCCGGTGAAGTCACCACACATGCCAATGTCGATTACATCGCCGTTGCGCGCGAAACCATCAAGCGTATCGGTTACGACAACGCTGACTACGGCATCGACTACAAGAGCTGCTCGGTGCTGGTCGGTTACGACAAGCAATCGCCGGATATCGCCCAGGGCGTGGACGAAGGCAAAGGCCTCGACCTCGACCAAGGTGCCGGTGACCAGGGCCTGATGTTCGGCTACGCCTGCGATGAAACGCCGGAGCTGATGCCCGCCGCGATTTATTACGCGCACCGTATCGTCGAGCGCCAATCGCAATTGCGCAAGGATGGCCGCCTGCCTTGGCTGCGTCCGGACGCCAAATCGCAAGTTACCCTGAAGTACGTTGACGGCCGCCCGGTGGCGATCGATACCATCGTGTTGTCGACCCAGCATGCACCGGAAATGGAGCATCGTGCGATTGAGGAAGCAGCAATCGAAGAAATCATCAAGCCGGTGGTGCCGAAAGAGTGGTTGCAGAATACGCGCTACCTGATCAACCCGACCGGCCGTTTCGTCATCGGCGGCCCGCAAGGCGATTGCGGCCTGACCGGTCGCAAGATCATTGTCGACACTTACGGCGGCGCAGCCCCACACGGTGGCGGCGCGTTTTCCGGCAAGGATCCATCCAAGGTTGACCGCTCGGCTGCTTACGCAGGCCGTTACGTTGCGAAGAATATCGTCGCCGCCGGTCTGGCGGAACGTTGCCAGATTCAGATCTCATATGCCATCGGCATCGCCAAACCGACTTCGGTGATGGTCACCACTTTCGGCACAGGCAAGATCAGCGACGAAAAGCTGGCGCAACTGGTGCTGGAACATTTCGACCTGCGCCCGAAGGGCATCGTGCAGATGCTCGACCTGCTGCGTCCGATTTACCAGAAGACCGCAGCTTACGGCCACTTCGGCCGCGAAGAGCCGGAATTCACCTGGGAACGCACCGACAAGGCTGCCGCCCTGAAAGCCGCCGCGCTGTAATAGCACTTCAAAGCCATGGTCGGGATCGAGTCTTGGCCATGGCGGCCTGATCCCATCCCGGCTGTTACCGACTCCGATCGTGCTTTGCACTATGGTAACGACTTGTTACACTGGTCGCTTTAGTGACTACGATAAGCTGCAGATTCAAGAAGCCCTATGTACTAGTCCTACGTACTAGTAAGTAGGCGCTTGGGTCTAAACAAGTCTCCACATGGCCTCCCAATCAAAAAACGGTTCTGAATCGCATCCCGATGGCCTGCAATTGCGCCCGGTAATTACGGAGTTGCCACGATTTCGGCTGGCCGCGTGGCTGGTGGCGATCGCCGTGCTGTTCCTGGTGATGGCCTTGCACATGCTGACGGCGTTGCTGGCTGGTTTGCTGGTCTATGAACTGGTGCGGGCGCTGACGCCATTCGTCCAGCGCCGCCTGACCAGCGAGCGGGCGCACCTGATTTCCGTGGTGTTCCTGTCCACCATCATTATCGGATTGCTGACGCTGGTCATCGTCGGCCTGGTTGCCTTCTTTCATGGCGGCCCCGACCGCTTGCAGTTGCTGCAAACGAAATTGATGGTTGTGGTGGACCAGGCGCGCACGCAACTGCCAGCCTGGCTGCAGCAATATCTACCGGATGATGTCGATGACATTCGCCAGATCGTCGGCGACTGGCTGCAATCGCATAGCGGCGAAGTGCAACTGGCTGGCAAGGAAGCGGTGCAGGTATTCGTGCATGTGCTGATCGGCATGGTGCTGGGCGCCATGATTGCCATGAACGCCGCGCACCCGATGCCGCTGTTGCAGCCGCTTGCCGGCGAATTGCTGGGGCGGGCGCATTTGCTGGCCGAGGCGTTCCGCCGCGTAGTGTTTGCGCAGATCAAGATTTCATTGCTGAATACGGTACTGACAGCGATCTTCCTGGAGGTGGTGCTGCGGCTGGCCGGTATTCATCTGCCGTTGACCAAGACCATGATCATCGTCACTTTCCTGGCGGGTTTGCTGCCGGTGATCGGCAACCTGATTTCCAATACGTTGATCGTGCTGGTTGCGATGTCGGTGTCGATTTACGTGGCATTGGCGGCGCTGGTGTTCCTGGTGGTGATCCACAAGCTGGAATATTTCCTGAATGCGCGGATAGTCGGTTCGCAGATCAATGCACGCAGCTGGGAAATGCTGCTGATGATGATCCTGGCTGAAGCTGCGTTTGGCTTGCCGGGACTGGTGGCAGCGCCGATTTACTATGCTTATATCAAGAGCGAGTTGCATGAGATGGGGTGGGTCTGATCTGACATGGCGCCGGCTATTGCATTATGCGGATAGCCGGAATATGTGTTTCAGTCAGCCGAAAATCCGCCGTTTTGCTTTAAAATGACGGCTCGTTTCCAAGGAGCGTTGCGACAGACATGGTCTGCCAGGCTTGGAACGGTCAATACGCAACTGCGCTCACGTTACTTTTTTTCTAACGAAAGGAGGGCGTGATGAACGCCGCTGTAATGAACTCCACGACATCTTCCACCCAAGACTACATCGTTGCCGATATCAGCTTGTCCGGCTGGGGCGACAAAGAAATCAAGATCGCCGAAACCGAAATGCCTGGCCTGATGGCCATCCGCGAGGAATTCGCTGCTGCCCAGCCGCTGAAGGGCGCGCGCATTACCGGTTCGATCCACATGACGATCCAGACTGCAGTGCTGATCCAGACCCTGGAAGCTTTGGGCGCCAAAGTGCGTTGGGCATCCTGCAATATCTATTCGACCCAGGACCACGCCGCTGCCGCGATTGCCGCTGCCGGCACGCCGGTGTTCGCATTCAAGGGCGAATCGCTGGACGACTACTGGGAATTCACACACCGCATTTTCGAATGGCCGGGCGAAGAACAAGCCAACATGATCCTGGACGACGGTGGCGATGCAACATTGCTGCTGCATCTCGGCACTCGTGCTGAAAAGGATGCTTCGGTCCTGAACAACCCAGGTTCGGAAGAAGAAATCTGTCTGTTCAATGCGATCAAGAAAAAACTGGCCACAGCACCGAACTGGTACTCCACACGTCTGGCCCAGATCAAGGGCGTGACCGAAGAAACCACCACTGGCGTGCATCGTTTGTACCAGATGCACAAGGAAGGCAAGCTGGCTTTCCCTGCGATCAACGTCAACGATTCGGTGACCAAATCGAAATTCGACAACCTGTACGGTTGCCGCGAATCGCTGGTTGACGGCATCAAGCGCGCCACTGACGTCATGATCGCTGGCAAGGTTGCCGTGATCGCCGGTTACGGTGACGTCGGCAAGGGTTCGGCACAAGCGATGCGCGCCTTGTCGGCGCAAGTCTGGGTAACTGAAGTCGATCCGATCTGCGCATTGCAGGCTGCGATGGAAGGCTATCGTGTGGTCACCATGGATTATGCGGCTGAGCATGGCGATATCTTCGTCACCTGCACCGGCAACTACCATGTCATCACGCATGCGCACATGGCAAAGATGAAAGACCAGGCAATCGTCTGCAACATCGGTCACTTCGACAATGAAATCGAAGTCGCCGCCCTGAAGCAGTACACCTGGGAAAACATCAAGCCGCAAGTCGACCACATCATTTTCCCGGACGGCAAGCGCATCATCCTGTTGGCCGAAGGCCGCCTGGTGAACCTGGGTTGCGGTACCGGCCATCCGTCCTACGTGATGAGTTCGTCGTTCGCCAACCAGACCATCGCCCAGATCGAGCTGTTCGTGAACACCAAGGCCTATCCGGTCGGCGTGTACACGTTGCCGAAACACCTGGATGAAAAAGTCGCGCGCCTGCAGTTGAAGAAACTGAATGCGCAGTTGTCGGTATTGACCGAAGAGCAGGCCGCCTACATCGGCGTCAAGCAAACCGGTCCGTACAAACCAGAGCACTATCGTTATTAATTAGGCCGCCGTTACGGCAATTGCCTGAGTTGTACTGTGCGTCGGCATCTCGCTGATTCGAAATGCCGACGCAGCAAACATCCCATCATCAAGAGGATCTCCGATGCGCTTACTGATTACCTGGCTGATTAACACACTGGCGTTGCTGGCCGTGCCTTACCTGATGCATTCGGTGCAGTTTTCCAGCTTCGGCGCGGCATTGATCGCGGCGCTGGTGCTCGGTTTCGTCAACACGCTGATCCGCCCGATCCTGCTGTTGCTGACCCTGCCTGCAACCCTGCTGACGCTGGGCCTGTTCATCTTCATCATCAACGGCCTGATGTTCTGGCTGGTGTCGCACCTGGTGAGCGGTTTCTATGTGGCCAGCTTCTGGTCGGCAGTCGGCGGCGCCATCTTGTACAGCATCGTTTCGTGGGCCTTGTCCACCTTGTTACTGAAGAAGAATTAAATGTCGCGAAAGAATTTCAGCATTGAATTTTTCCCGCCCAAGACTCCCGAGGGCGCTGAAAAACTGCGGGTGACGCGCGCCAAGCTGGCCGAGTTGCATCCGAAATATTTCTCGGTGACTTTCGGCGCCGGCGGTTCGACGCAGAAAGGCACGCTCGATACGGTCCTGGACATTCGCAGCGAAGGCCATGAGGCGGCGCCGCATTTGTCTTGCCTGGGCAGTTCGCGCGAATCGTTGCGGGAGATCCTGACGCAATACAAGAGTCATGGCATCAAGCGCTTGGTGGCCTTGCGCGGCGATTTGCCGAGCGGTTACGGCGCGATGGATATTTCATCCGGCGAATTCCGTTATGCGAATGAGCTGGTGGAATTCATCCGCGCCGAAACCGGCGACTGGTTCCACATTGAAGTCGCGGCCTATCCGGAAATGCATCCGCAGGCGAAGTCGCCGCTGGATGACGTGCAGCGCTTCGTCAGCAAGGTCAAAGCCGGCGCCAACGGCGCCATCACCCAATATTTCTATAATGCGGATGCGTATTTCCGCTTTGTCGACGAGGCCCAGAAAATGGGTGCGACCGTACCGGTAGTGGCCGGCATCATGCCGATCACCAACTACTCGCAGCTGATGCGTTTTTCCGATATGTGCGGCACGGAAATTCCGCGCTGGATACGTCTCAAGCTGGCCAGTTACGGCGACGATACCGATTCGATCCGTGCGTTCGGGCTGGATGTGGTGACGCAGCTGTGTGAGCGGCTGTTGGCAGGTGGCGCGCCGGGCTTGCATTTCTACACGCTGAACCAGTCGCCGGCGACGATTGCGATCTGGCAACGGCTCAAGCTATAGGCGGTTTCGCCGGTAGACTGTCGGGGAGCGCGCGTGGCAGGTATGCCATCCACGCGGCATCCCTATAGCGCTATAAATTCACTGCTTCAGTAATAATGGTGTCGAGCGCAACGTCATGCGCGGCTCCGTCAAACTCGGCCGATGCGCAGGAATAGGCGATCCCGATCGTTTGCGGGCGTGGCTCAGCTGCCAATGTCCGGTCATAGAATCCCCCGCCGTAACCGAGCCGTATCCTGTGCTGATTGAACCCGACGCAAGGAATCAGAAGCACTGTTGGCGCTACGGCTGTATCGCTAGTCGGGATCGATACGCCAAAGCTGTCCTTCTGCATGATCTCGCCCGGAGTCCAGGCGACGAAGCGCAATGCCATGTCGGCGCCAACCACCACGGGCAATGCCAGTTGCAGGCCACTGGCCGACAGCGTTGCATAGGCCGGCCGCAGGTCGGGTTCGCCACGGATCGGCCAATATACGCCTAGCACGCCATTCGGGTTGGCCTTGCGCCACTGCGCGACCCATGCGATCACCCGCCGGCCCAGTTCTGCATCCCACTCCCGGCGCATTGTGCCATCGAGCGCTTGCCGCGCCGCCAATAGTGCGCGCCGCAACAAGGCTTTGTCCGGCCCGCTTTCTGGTGTTGCATCACTGGCATCACATGCTATGCTAGACATCATCATTCGCATTCGTAAATTTAAGGTTGGCTAGTTATATGTTTAAAAAGAAATGGCTTGCTGTCGTCGCCGTCGCCGTGGTTTCCTCGGTTGCCTTGTCTCAAGCAGCTTATGCCCAAAAGCGTTCCGCAGGAAGCGCCACCGCGCCCAATTTCGCCAGCCAGGATGATGCATTTCTGGCATTGCGCGACGCCGCGCGCGCCAACAATGCCGACAAGGCAGAGCTTCTGGCTTCGACTCTTAGCGATTATGACATCCCCTCATATGTTGATTATTACCGCTTGAAACCGCTGATCAAGGATCTGGTCGCGCCGCAATCCGATATCCGCGATTACCTGACGCGCTATGACGGCAGCGCCATTGCCGACCGCCTGCGTAATGATTGGCTGTTAGAACTGGGCAAGGCAGGGGACTGGGCCACTTTCGATGAACAGTACCCGAAATTCGTGCTGGACGATGACACCCAGTTGAAATGTTATGCGCTGACTTCAGCGGCGCTGAAAGGCAACAATGTTGCCGCGGATGCGCGGGCGTTGCTGACGACGCCGAAGGATTTCGGCCAAGGCTGTACCGGCCTGATCGGCTTGTTGGCGCAAAATGGACAGTTCACCGCGGATGATGTGTGGTTCCAGATTCGCCAGGCGGTGGAGTCGGGCTTCGCCGGCGTCGCTCGTCGCATGACGCCATTTATCGATGCAGATGACTCGCAGGTGACGCAGGCCATCGACAAGTCCGCGCTGGTCGTCGCGCGCGGCCCGGGAGCTGGCCGCGCCGGCCACGAACTATTCATCATTGCCTTGGGACGGGTTGCCAAAAACGATACCGGCAGGGCGGCAGCGGCACTGAGCGGATCGTCCGATCAACTGAATTCAACGGAACGATCGCTGGCCTGGGCGCAGATCGCGTTGCAATCGTCGCTCAAGCTGGAACCGCAGGCTATCGATTATTGGCGGCAGGTAAAAAATAGCGCTCCGCTGTCGGCGGACGCTTATCAATGGCGCGTCCGTTCAGCCTTGCGGGCGGGCGACTGGAAACTGGTCAAGAGCGGCGTCGAGGCGATGCCGGAGGCTTTACGTGCCGACTCGACCTGGGTCTACTGGCTGGCGCGTGCCTATCAGGCTGAAGGAAAAGTCGATCTGGCCCAGCAGAGATTCCAAAGCATTGCAGACCAGACGAATTTCTATGGCCAGTTGGCGTTGGAAGAACTGGGACAGAAAATTATTGCCGTTTCCTCGACCCAGGCTTTTAGTCCGGCAGAAATGGCGCCGATGGCGAATAATCAGGGCTTCCGCCGGGCACTGCGTTTCTTCGACATGAATCTGCGCTTCGAAGGCGTGCGCGAATGGAATTGGGAACTGCGCAAGATGACCGATCGTCAGTTGCTTGCCGCAGCCGAGTTTGCGCGTCAAAACAACGTGCTGGATCGCATGGTGAATACTTCCGACCGGACCAAGGTCGAAGTCGATTTCACCCAGCGTTTTCCGTCCCCGCATCGCGATGTCATGACCACCAATACCCAAAACCTGGGACTCGACATGGCCTGGGTTTACGGCCTGATCCGGCAAGAGTCACGCTTCATCAGAAGCGCACGCTCGAATGTCGGCGCCAGCGGATTGATGCAGGTGATGCCGGCGACTGCACGCTATGTCGCCAAGAAAATCGGCTTGAGTGGATTTACCAGCGATCAGATTTCCGACGTCAATACCAACATCCTGCTCGGCACCAACTACCTGAGCATGGTGCTGAACGACTTGGATGGTTCGCAGGCGCTGGCGTCGGCCGCCTACAATGCCGGTCCGGGCCGGCCGCGGGCATGGCGTTCGACCTTGCCAGGTACGGTCGAGGGCGCGGTGTTCGCCGAGTCGATTCCGTTCAGCGAGACTCGTGGCTACGTCAAGAATGTGCTGTCCAATGCGACGTATTACGCGGCGCTGTTCGATGGCAAGCCGCAATCTCTGAAGGCGCGTCTTGGCACCGTGGCGCCTAAAGGTTTTGTCGAATCGGCGCTGCCTTGATGTGCCGGGTTGCCATGATTGGCACCAGGACGGCGCGGCATAGAATCTCGATATCCGGAATTGTCCATGCAAACTACTGAACTTGATCCCAGCTTGTCTGCCGCCTTGAAAAAAGCCGGCAAGGACGGGCTGATGCTGGTGATCGGCAATAAAAATTATTCTTCATGGTCGATGCGGCCGTGGGTGGCGATGACGGCATTCGGCATCCCGTTCAAGGAGCATCGGATCTTGCTCCGGCAGGCCACTACCGCCAACGAAATCGCGCATTATTCGGCCAGCGGACGCCTGCCGATCCTGATGGTGGGCGAGACGCCGATCTGGGACTCGCTTGCCATTTGCGAATATCTGGCTGACCAGTTTCCCGATCTCGGCATGTGGCCACAGGATGTGCTGGCACGCGCCACCGCACGCTCGATCTGTGCCGAAATGCATTCCGGATTTGCTGCGTTGCGTAGCGCGATGCCAATGGACATTCGCGCCGATAAGCCTGGCTTTGGGCGCACCGCCGGCGCACAGGCAGACATCGCCCGGGTCGTGGAAATCTGGGAAACCTGCCTGTCCGAATTCGGTCATCATCAATTTCTGTTCGGCGCCTTCTCGATTGCCGACGCTTACTTCGCGCCGGTGGTGATGCGCTTCCGTAGTTATGGTGTATCGCTGGCGCCGGCGCTGCAGGCTTATGCGGACCGTGTTCAGGCACATCCAGCAGTGGCGCTCTGGATGCGCGAAGCGGTCGCAGAAACCGAAGTGCTGCCGGACTGACAAGATGCAATCGTCAACATGAAAATTTTTGTGGTGGGTGGCGCAGTACGCGACGAATTGCTGGGTTTGCCGGTCAAGGACCGCGATTACGTGGTGGTCGGTGCGACGCCGGACGACATGCTGGCGCAAGGCTTTCGTCCGGTTGGCAAAGACTTCCCGGTATTCCTGCATCCGCAGACCCACGAGGAATATGCGCTGGCGCGCACTGAGCGCAAGACCGCGCCAGGCTACAAGGGATTTGTGTTTCACACCGATCCGGATGTCACGCTGGAACAAGATCTGGTGCGGCGTGACCTGACCATCAACGCCATCGCCCGTGCCGATGACGGCACGCTCGCCGATCCGTTTAACGGCCAACAGGATTTGCAGCAACGGGTGTTCCGCCATGTCTCCGATGCCTTCGCCGAAGACCCTGTGCGGATTTTGCGCGTGGCCAGGTTTGCCGCGCGCTTTACCGATTTCACGGTGGCGCCGGAAACCAACGCGCTGATGCAGAGCATGGTGGCGGCAGGCGAGGTGGATGCGTTAGTGCCGGAACGGGTATGGCAGGAACTGGCGCGCGGCTTGATGGAAGCACAGCCTTCGCGAATGTTCGAAGTGCTGCGCGCTTGCGGTGCGCTGGCGCGCATCCTGCCCGAGCTGGACGCCTTGTGGGGCGTGCCGCAGCCGGCGAAATATCATCCGGAAATAGACACCGGAGTCCATGTGATGATGGTGGTGGACACCGCCGCCCAGGAAAATTATGCATTGCCGGTGCGCTTCGCCGCGCTCGTGCACGATCTCGGGAAGGGCGTGACGCCGCCGGGCGCCTGGCCCAGTCATCACGGTCATGAAGGGCTTGGCGTCGAATTGGTGGAACGGGTTTGCCATCGGCTCAAGGTGCCGGGCGAGGTGCGCGACCTGGCGCTGATGACGGCGCGTGAGCATGGCAATGTCGGCCGCGCTTTCGAGTTGCGCGCCAATACCATCGTCAACTTGTTCGGCCGCTGCGATGCGTTCCGCAAGCCGCAGCGTTTTATCGACATGCTGCGCGCCACCGAGTGCGATTATCGTGGCCGCACCGGTTATGCCGAGCGGCCATTCCCGCAGTTCGCCTATCTGGAAGCGGCGTTGCGTGCCGCGCAGTCAGTCAACGCCGGCGTGATTGCCGGCATGTTCCAGCAGCAGCCGCAACGGATCCCGGATGCGATTCATGCCGCTCGTGTCGAAGTGGTCGATCAGGTCGTGCAAGCACAACGCGCATGATCCGGGTAATCTTGTCCGACAGGAGAGGTGATGACATTGACCAATGACTCGACACCGTCCGCCGGCAACCCGCCAAACAATCCCGGCGCCGCCAGTACGGACAAGAGCAAGGCCGCGCGGCCGACCATTTTCGTCAAGGAGTTGTCGCGGCGCGCCCGTAAGCGTCTGCTGCGCCATTTCCTGGCGTTGAGCAGCGGCGATCGGCTGTTGCGTTTCGGTTCGGTGCTATCCGATGACCTGATCACTCGCTACGTCGAAAATATCGATTTTTCGCGCGACACGGTGTTTGGCGTGTACGACCGCAAACTGCGTCTGCTGGGTGTCGGCCATCTGGCGTTCGCGCCGCGCGAGGCGCTACCATCAGTGAGCGCCTCCACCACCAAAGAGCGCGTGGCGGAATTCGGCGTCTCGGTTGATGCTTCTGCGCGCGGCATGGGTGTCGGCAGCCGATTGTTTGAACGCGCCGCGATACGCTGCCGCAATGTCGATATCGATACCTTGTACATGCATTGCCTGTCGTCGAACAAGGTGATGATGCATATCGCCAAGAAGGCTGGCATGGCGATCCATCGCGACTACGGCGAAGCCGACGCCTATCTGAAGCTGCCGCCGGCCAATCCTGCCAGCGTGTTGCAGGAAGCGGTCCAGGAGCAGGTTGCAACGCTCGATTACACCTTGAAGGCAAACCTGCGTGCCTTGCTGAAATGGCTCGGCAACTTGCCGGGCATCAAGCGCGACTGATTCGGATTGCTTGTCCAACGATCCGCCATACGCGAGCGGATCATCGTTGGTGATGGTCTTGCCAAGTCAGCCGTTACAGCAGCGGCAACGCCGTCGTATCCTTGATGCGCTGCAGGGCAAAGCTGGATTTGACGTCCAGAACCGCCGGGTGGCGCAGCAAGGTTTCCATCATGAAGCGCGAGAAGTGCGCCATGTCTTCCACATGCACCCGCAGCAAATAATCCATCTCGCCAGTCATCGCATAACAGGCAACGACTTCCGGCCAGTGTTCGATCGCTGCTGAAAAATCGGCGCGCGGCGAGTGCGCGGTGTGTGCCGCCGTCCGCGTGCTGCCGCTGAATTGCGGGTCGCTATGTTTTTCCAGCCGGACGTTGACGTAGGCCAGCAGGCCGAGGCCGATCTTTTCCGGCGCCAGCAGCGCCACGTATTGGCGTATCACGCCGGCCTGTTCCAGTTGCTTGATACGTCGCAGGCAGGGCGACGGCGACAGGTTGACCCGTTCCGCCACCTCCTGATTGCTCAGGCGGCCGTCCTCCTGCAGGATCGCCAAAATTTTGCGATCTGTTGCATCCATTGCAATACTTGGCATAAATCACCTTAAATTGAATTATTTAAGCAATATTACTGCGTAAATTTATGCGTGTGGGGCTGAGTTTGCAATTTCCTGCCTCGGACTCGCCTCTATACTGTAGACAATTACAACCACCAAATTGGAGATGGAAATGGAGTTTCAACCTTGGGAAAACCCGATGGGCACTGACGGTTTCGAGTTTGTCGAGTATGCCGCTCCGGATCCTCAGGCGCTGGGTGCGCTGTTCGAAAAAATGGGTTTTACCGCGATTGCACGGCATCGCCATAAGGATGTAACTCTGTATCGCCAGGGCGATATCAATTTCATCATCAACGCTGAAAAGGACTCGTTTGCGCAGCGCTTTGCGCGCCAGCACGGCCCTTCAGTGTGCGCAATTGCATTCCGCGTCAAGGATGCGGCCTACACCTACAAGCGCGCGCTGGAACTGGGCGCCTGGGGCTTCGATAACCGCACCGGCCCGATGGAGCTGAATATCCCGGCCATCAAGGGTGTTGGCGATTCGCTGATCTATTTCGTTGACCGTTGGCGCGGCAAGGAAAAGGACAATGGCGTCGAAGCTGGCGCCATCGGCGATATCAGCATCTACGACGTCGATTTCGTGGCGATCCCGGGCGCACAAGCCAATCCCAAGGGTTGCGGCCTGAACTACATCGACCACCTGACGCATAACGTGCATCGCGGCCGCATGAAAGAGTGGGCGGATTTCTATGAGCAGTTGTTCAATTTCCGCGAAGTGCGCTATTTCGACATCGAAGGCAAATTAACCGGCCTGAAATCCAAGGCAATGACCTCGCCTTGTGGGAAAATCCGTATCCCGATTAATGAATCATCCGACGATAAATCGCAAATCGCAGAATATCTCGATCTGTACCATGGCGAAGGGATCCAGCATATTGCGCTGGGCACCGAGGATATCTACACCAGCGTAAGCGAAATGAAGGCGCGTCTGGTCGAGTTCCAGGACACCATCGAGACCTACTATGATCTGGTCGACCGTCGCCTGCCGGAGCATGGCGAGCGTTTGGCAGACTTGAAGCGCCTGCGCATCCTGATCGACGGCAACAGCAACGCCAAGAGCCGCGAACTCTTGCTGCAGATCTTTACCCAAAATGTCATTGGGCCGATCTTTTTCGAGATCATCCAGCGCAAGGGCGATCAAGGTTTCGGTGAAGGCAATTTCCGTGCGTTGTTCGAATCGATCGAGCTGGATCAGATCCGCCGCGGCGTACTGACCGACGACAAGCAGGTTGCCTCCAGCTAATCCGGGGTAGCGGTAGAATTGAGCGTGGGCATGGCTGCTGGTCGGTCATGCCCATGTCTGCTTGCAGATGGAAATGCGCTCGCGCGCGTCGGACAGCCAGTTTAGGATATGGAAATGAATGCAAATGTAATGGATACAAACGTCAGTACCGACGATTTTTTTGCCACAGTGGCGGAAAAATCGGACGGCGCCAAGCTGCGCGGCGACTATAGCAAGATCGACGCCCAGTACGTGGTGGCGCAGGACTGGGATGCCTACACGCCGGAGCAGCACGCGTTGTGGCGCCGCTTGTATCAACGCCAGGCCAAGCTGATCCCGGGCCGGGCCTGCGACGTGTTCATTGAAAGCCTGGAGCTGCTTAACATCGGCGACGGCATCCCGAAATTCGAAGAGAGTTCAGAGTTGCTGTTCAAGGCTACCGGCTGGCGTCTGGTAGCTGTGCCGGGACTGGTGCCTGACCATACTTTTTTCGAGCACCTGGCCAATCGCCGTTTTCCGGTCACAGTCTGGCTGCGCGATCCGGAAGAGTTCGACTATATCGTCGAACCGGACGTGTTCCATGACTTTTTCGGCCACGTTCCGCTGCTGTTCAATCCGATTTTTGCCGACCACCTGCAGGAATACGGCAAGGGCGCCCTGAAGGCGATGAAACTGGATGGTTTGTCGATGCTGGCGCGCCTGTACTGGTACACGGTCGAATTCGGCTTGATCCAAAGCCCGGAAGGCTTGCGTGTCTACGGTGCGGGGATTCTGTCGTCGGGTGGCGAAATCGAATACTGCCTGAGCAATCCGGCGCCACTGCGCCTGCCGTTCAATGTCGAGCGTGTGATGCGGACCCTGTACAAGATCGACTCTTACCAGGAAACTTATTTCGTTATCAACGATTTCCAGCAGCTGTTCAACGACACCGCACCGGATTTCACGCCGATCTACCAAAAATTGAAGGCGCTTGAAACCTTGCCGGCCAATGCCCTGTTGTCGGGCGAAAGCAATCTCGCCGTATAAAAATCAGCGGCAATGCCGTTGCCGCATTGCCGCTGGTGAGGCGCCCACCCTCTCCGCCACAGTGGCGCGCAATCACTCCTGCGCTCCCAGGTAAACCTGCCGCCCAATAAAAAAGCGGATCCTGCCGGGGAGAGCAGAATCCGCAAACTAGTGATAATGGGAACACTAGAGGGAGGAATGCCCGACATGGCTGGTCCAGGGGAGGTAATTCAGCCATATCAGACAAGTTGTCATTACACCCCTCGCTGTTCGCCTTTCCTACTTGATTTACTAGTTGTTACAGTTGTTACCCTCCCCGACGGCAACACCCGCTATTTGTTGCGGCGTGCATTGAGTAGGGTAGCTGCTTGTGATACTGTGGCTGCTGCAATTAAAAGAACGATTTGCCCACAAGGCAGAGACGTTTTTTCCGCGTCGGATAACCTCCACGCAGTGCAATCAAAAACATAATTTTTGGCACGGAGACTGAATGAACGCACCACTCAAAACGGCGCAAGCCTTGCTGCCTACTCAATCGGCGCAAGCGTCTGAAGCTGGCAATATTTCCCTGGATGACAAATTTACACTAGAGCGTGGCCGTGCTTTCATGACGGGCACACAAGCCATTATTCGCTTGCCAATGTTGCAACGGCAGCGCGATGTCTTGGTAGGTTTGAACACCGCCGGCTATGTGACCGGCTACCGCGGATCACCGCTAGGCAGCATCGACATGACGGCTGCCAAGGCGAAAAAATATCTCGAAGCGCATCACGTCAAATTCCACCCTGGCATGAACGAAGACCTGGCCGCGACCAGTGTCTGGGGCACGCAGCAGGTCAATCTGTTCCCTGGCGCCCAATACGACGGCGTCTTCGGCTTGTGGTACGGCAAAGGCCCTGGCGTTGACCGCTGCGGCGATGTCTTCAAGCATGCCAACATGGCTGGCACCTCCAAGCACGGCGGCGTGCTGGTATTGGCCGGTGATGATCACGCCGCGAAATCCTCGACCACTGCGCATCAGAGCGAACACATCCTGAAAGCCTGCGGCATCCCGGTGCTGTATCCGTCGTCGGTGCAGGAATACCTCGATTACGGCATGCATGGCTGGGCCATGAGCCGCTATACCGGCCTGTGGGTCTCGATGAAGTGTGTCACCGACCTGGTTGAATCCGGCGCTTCGGTGGACCTCGATCCGGACCGCGTCAAGATCGTACTGCCGACCGCTGCCGATCTTGAATTGCCGCCGGATGGCTTGAATATCCGCTTGCCCGATACCGTGCTGGGACAAGAAGCACGGATGAACAACTACAAGTGGTACGCGGCGCTGGCCTATGCCCGCGTCAACAAGCTGAACCAGATCATCTGGGACAGCCCGCGCGCCAAGATCGGCATCATCACTGCTGGCAAATCGTATCTCGACACGCGCCAGGCATTGGCTGACCTCGGCATCGACGAAAACGTCGCGCGCGACATCGGTATCCGGCTGTACAAGATCGGCATGACCTGGCCGCTGGAAGCGGAAGGTGTGCGTGAGTTTGCGCAGGGCCTGGAAGAAATCCTGGTGGTCGAAGAGAAGCGTCAGATCCTGGAATACCAGGTCAAGGAGGAGTTGTACAACTGGCGTGACGATGTGCGCCCGCGCGTGGTCGGCAAATTCGATGACACCGGAGAGTGGAGCAATCGCACCGGCGAAGGTCACGGCGATTGGCTGTTACCGGCGACCTATGAGTTGAATCCGGCGCAGATCGCTCGTGCGATCGCCACCCGCATTTCGAAATATTTCGCCGGTCATCCTGTGGCGCAACGGGTGCAGCAACGAGTTGCCTATCTGGAAGCCAAGGAAGCGCTGCTGAACATCAGCAGCAAGCCAGATCCGGCCAAGGATCGCGTGCCGCATTTCTGCTCTGGCTGCCCGCACAATACCTCGACCAAGCTGCCTGATGGCAGCCGTGGCCTGGCCGGTATCGGCTGCCACTACATGGTGTTGTGGATGGATCGCGAATCGTCGACATTTACCCACATGGGCGGCGAAGGCGTGACCTGGGTCGGCCAGGCACCGTTCACATCGGAAAAACACGTGTTCGCCAATCTCGGCGACGGCACCTATTTCCACTCCGGTCTGTTGGCGATCCGCGCATCGGTCGCCGCCAAGGTCAATATCACCTACAAGATCCTGTTCAACGATGCGGTTGCCATGACTGGTGGCCAGGCCTTCGACGGTCCGCTTGATCCCGCGATGATTTCGCGTCAGATCGCTGCGGAAGGCGTGACGCCGATTATCGTGGTCACCGATGAACCTGAGAAATATGGATCCAGCATGGACTGGGCGCCGGGTGTGACGATTCGTCACCGTAGCGAACTGGATGCCGTGCAGCGTGAATTGCGTGAGATTGAAGGCTGCTCGGCCATGATTTACGACCAGACCTGCGCGTCGGAAAAACGTCGCCGCCGGAAACGCAACGAATATCCAGATCCAGCCAAGCGCGCAGTGATCAACGAAGCCGTGTGCGAAGGTTGCGGCGATTGCAGCGTGCAGTCGAATTGCCTGTCGGTGGAACCGTTGGAAACCGAGTTCGGTCGCAAGCGGCAGATCAACCAATCGTCGTGTAACAAGGACTTCTCTTGCGTCACCGGTTTCTGCCCGAGCTTTGTCACGGTCGAAGGCGGTAGCCTGAAGAAGCCGGCCAAGGTGACGGTTGCAGCAGGTGTTGCTGAAGCGCCGGTGGCCAGCCTGCCGGAGCCGATCCTGCCGAATACCGAAAAGCCATATGGCATCCTGGTGACCGGCATTGGCGGCACCGGCGTGGTGACTATCGGTCAGATCCTGGCGATGGCGGCGCACGTTGAAGGCAAAGGATGCTCGGTGCTCGACATGAGCGGCCTGGCGCAAAAGGGTGGGCCGGTGATGTCGCACGTGCGACTGGCCGATCATCCGGACGATATCTATTCGACACGCGTCGGCACCGGCGACGCCGATCTGGTGATCGGTTGCGATTCGATCGTCAGCGCCAACCGCGATGCGTTGTCGCGGATGGGCGAGGGTCGCACTTACGCGGCGATCAATTCGACCCGCACGCCGACCGCCGCCTTCGTCAAGAATCCGGATTGGCAGTTCCCGGATGCCGCAGCAGAACAAGACATTCGCGCCGCTTGCGGCAGCGACCGCGTCGAATTCATCGACGCTGGCCGGATTGCCACTGCATTGATGGGCGATGCGATTGCGACCAATATGTTCATGCTCGGCTATGCATGGCAAAAAGGCTGGGTGCCGCTGACAGAAGCATCGCTGATGCGGGCGATTGAATTGAATGCGCTGCAGGTCGCGTTCAACAAGCAGGCTTTTGTCTGGGCCGCACTGCGGCTTGCGATATGGCTTCGCTGGAGAAACGCACCCGCCTCAGCGACACGCCGGCCCAGGTCATCGAGTTCAAGCGCGCACCGAATCTGGATGACTTGATCAAGCGTCGCGTGGCAGTCCTGACTTCCTATCAGGATGCGGCTTACGCCGAGCAATACCGCAGCTTCGTTGAGCAGGTCGCAGCCGCTGAACGCCAATTGCCGCAAACCGACGGTGCACGCGCAGCGCAGCGCCTGAGTATGGCGGTGGCGACGTATCTGTTCAAGCTGATGGCTTACAAGGATGAGTACGAAGTGGCGCGGCTGTACACCGATGGCGCATTCAAGGCCAAGGTTGCCGGCATGTTCGAAGGCGACTACAAGCTCAAGTTCCACCTGGCGCCGCCGCTGTTGGCCAAGCACGACGCACACGGGCATTTGATCAAGCAGGAATTCGGTCCATGGATGATGCGTGCGTTCGGCATGCTGGCCAAGCTCAAGTTCCTGCGTGGCGGCGCGTTCGACATCTTCGGTTACACCGCGGAGCGCAAGGAAGAGCGCAGCTCGATTGCACGCTACAAGGAAACCGTCGCTTCTCTGTTGACGAAATTGAGCGTCGATAACCTGTCTGCCGCCGTGGCGATCGCCAGCATCCCTGAAGAAATTCGCGGTTATGGCCATGTCAAGGAACGCCATCTGACAGCGGCACGCGCCAAGGAAGCACAGTTGCTGGCGCAATTCCACAATCCTGCCGCCGAGAAAAAAGGTGAGTTGGCACGATCGATTGCAGCTTGATGATGCGCGAGGTTTAGTGTTGAAGTGAGCGTTGAAAAAAACGGCTGGTAGAGAATATCTACCAGCCGTTTTTATTTGCCTGCGGGTTTGCCGCCGGGTTGTCGAATTGCTTCAGGCGCCGCCAGTCTGCTTGAATTGCTGGTAGCCGCGCGCCCGCAACGCGCAGGCCGGGCAGGTGCCGCAGCCGTAGCCCCAGTCATGCAGCGCGCCGCGCTGGCCCAGGTAACAGGTATGGGTGTCGGCGCGGATCAGGTCTACCAGTGCTTCGCCGCCGAGGTCTTGAGCCAGTTTCCAGGTTTCCGACTTGTCGATCCACATCAGTGGCGTTTCCAGTTTGAGCTGCGTTGCCATGCCGAGGTTCAGCGCGACCTGCAACGCCTTCATGGTGTCGTCGCGGCAATCGGGATAGCCGGAGAAATCGGTTTCGCACATGCCGCCGACCAGCACATTCAAGCCGCGCCGGTAGGCTACGGTGGCGGCGACCGTCATGAACAGCAGGTTGCGGCCGGGTACGAAGGTGTTCGGCAAACCGTTTTCCTGCATGACGATTTCGACGTCCTCGGTCATCGCCGTCGATGAAATCTTCGAAATCAGCGACAGGTCGATCATGTGGTCTTCACCGAGTTTTCCGGCCCATTGCGGGAACTGCTCGCGGATTTTTTGCAGCAGGACCGGGCGCACGGTCAGTTCGATCGCGTGCCGCTGGCCATAATCGAAGCCGATGGTCTCGACCCGCTCGTAGCGCGACAAAGCCCAGGCCAGGCAGGTGGTCGAGTCCTGGCCGCCGCTGAACAGGACGATGGCGCCGTTTGGTGTAGTCATAGGATTTACTGTATCAATGTTGAATAGGGTGATTTTATGCCGCCGCAGCCATGGCTGCTGCAAATGCCGTCATTTGACGGCCTTGTTGCTCACCTGCCGCAGGTTCTGTTCGACGTAGTCGTTGTTCGGTTCGGTGAAACGCAGCCGCACCGGATACCATTCCAGCGATGGCGCCAGCCAGATATCCACCTGTTGATCCTTGGCGTCCGGCGGCGGCGCCTTGAAAATGTGCACGGCCTCCAGCTCACCCATCGGCGTGCTGATCTTCTCATTCTTGATGACCTTGAATGTCCATGGCTCCGCATCGTGCATGCCGGCCACAAAGAAGGTCCAGTCCGATCCCGGCTTGAATTGCTTCGGCGCAGCGCGCGCAACCGAAATCAATTGCCAGATGATGCTGGTGCGGTCCTGCTCGCCGCCTTTCAGCGGATAGCTGTCGGCGGATTCGGAAAATCCGATAGTGCCGCTATCGCGATGGAAAGTAGTGGTGGTAGCTTCCTTGCGAAAGCGCTTGTTGACGAATTGGGTTGGCGCCAGGCCATAATCGTCGATCGCTCCTTCGCTGGATGCTTCCAGGATTTTGCCGACGATCATGGCGCGGGTTTCCGAATTGACGCTGAAATGCTTGTCGCCGACTTGCCATTTGAGCGAGCCTTCGCCGCTGATCGTCATGCCGCCTTGCTTGGCCTGGATCGTATAGCTGAGGTCGGCCGACGGCGGCAGGTCAATCTTGTATTTGTGCGTCGGGTGATCGGCGTCTGCTGCGAAGGCAGTCAGCGTGCTGGCGCATAGTGCCGTGGCGAGGGATAGACGGAGTAAGGTTGATTTCATGGTTTTCCAAAAAATGATGCAGATATTGAGTGCGGGTCTTGGTGTCAGACGGCAATAACAAGAAATTAGTTCGCCGCGGCAGTATCGAGCCGCTTCAATTTGGATAGCGACATGTCCGTATAGTCGCCATCGGTTTCGGTAAAGCGCAGTTTGACCGGATACCATTCCTGCTGTGGCGCTAGCCATATATCGAGCCGCTGTTCGTGGGAGCCTGCCAGCGGGATACGGATCACGTGCCACACGTCGGTATTGTCGCCGTTGACGCTAATCTGTTCTTCACCGATCACTTGCATGCGCCAGGTTTCGGCATCCTTGGGGCCGGCTACGAACATGTCGATCACCGCGCCTGGAGCAAACTGGCTGCTGTCGCCACGGCCGATGCTGGCCAGTTGCCACACCACGCTGGAGCGATCCTGCTCGCCGCCGCTGAGCGGATAGCTATTGTTGGAATCTGAAAACACGATCTGATTGAGCTCGCGATGGAAGGTCGTGATGGTCGGTTGTTTGCGGAAACGCTTTTGCGTAAAGGTAATCGGTGAGATGCCGAAGCCATTGATTTCACCTTCGCTTTTAACGTCAAGGACAGTGAAGAACAGCGCGCCGGCTTCAAGGTTCATGGTGTAGCTGCCGCCATCGGTATGCCAGGTGATTTTGCCGCTGCCATGGTAATTCTGGCCCTTGTTCAGCGCTTCCACGTCATATTTCAACTCGGCAGATGGCGGCGGGTTGGTCCGGTATTGCTTGCCTGCCTTGGTGGCCGTTTCGGTTGGCGCCGCTGCGGGTTCGGTTGCGGCCGGCGCAGCTTCAGGGGGAGCGGCGGCACCGGCAACGGCGTCGTTCCCAGGGGCGCCAGCAACGTCGACGATGGGGGTAACAGTCTCCCTGATTGGTGTATCCGGCACCTGCTCAATCGGTGCCGGACGCGGCTTGGCTGCCGGCGCGGCGCGTTTGGGTGCGCTGGTCTTGGGCTTGTCTGGTTGTGGCAACATCACCGGCTTTTCGACCGGTGGCAATGGCACCAGGTCGGCCAGGATGATTTGCTCCGGCCGATTTACCGGCTGCGAAACGCTGAACTGGCGGCTGCCCCAGCTAATCAGCAAGACGTGCAACACGATCGTTAGCACCAGCACCCACAGCCAGCGGCGGCCGGTCAAGGTGTAGTCTGAAGTTGTAGGGGGAGAAGAAGGCGACGACATCCGCATAGTGTAAACGTATCCGCCGTGATTGACCCGACAACACAGGGGGAGGTTTCGATAAACCACGTAAAATATTGCATTTCCATCAAAGAAGAATAACCGCCGATGTTTTATCGTCTTCGTCATGTAGCCAGTATCGCCCTGGTATGCGCTACGGTGCTTTGCGCCGCAGCGTTGCCCGCATCTGCCGCACCTGCGGTTACCAACTTGCCGCCGATCCGGCTTGGCATGATCGAAGGCATGTCGGGTCCCTTTGCCAACGCTGGCGAGGCGGTGGAGCGCAATATCCGGTTCGCGGTGGAGCAGGTCAACGCGCGCGGCGGCGTACGTTTGCCGGATGGCCGTCATCCTCTGGCCTTGACCGTATTCGATAGCAAGCAGGGCGTTGAGGACGCGCTCTTGCAATTGCGGCAATTGACTGACCAGAAAATCCCGTTCGTGCTCGAGGGCAATAGTTCTGCGGTGGCCGGCGCGCTGGTCGAGGCGATCAACAAACACAACGCCAGGACCCCGAACAACCGTGTGTTGTTCCTGAACTACTCGGCGGTCGATCCGGCATTGACCAATGAAAAGTGCAGTTTCTGGCATTTCCGTTTCGATGCCAATGCCGACATGCGCATGCGTGCATTGATTGAAGTCATCAAGGGCGACCGCCAGGCAAAAAGCGTCTACTTGATCGGCCAGGACTACAGTTTCGGCCAACAGGTCGCCAAGGCCGCGCGTCGTCAGCTGGAGGTGGCGCGGCCGGATATCAAGATCGTCGGCGATGAATTGCATCCGATCGGCAAGATCAAGGATTTTGCGCCGTACATTGCCAAAATCCGCGCCAGCGGTGCCGATACGGTCATCACCGGCAACTGGGGTAACGACTTGACCTTGCTGGTCAAGGCTGCAAAGGAAGCCGGGTTGCGCCTCAAGTTCTATACTTTCTATGCCAATAGCCTGGGGGCGCCGGCAGCGATCGGCGATGCCGGCGTCGGAACGGTGCGCGCGGTTGCCGAGTGGCATCCGAATGTTGCCGACGGCATCAGCAACAGCGCTAGCGATGCGTTTTATCGTAGTTTCCGCCAGCGTTATCCGCTGCCAAAAGACGACTATCTGTTTTTGCGGATGGATGTCATGATCGACATGTTGGCGGCGGCAATCGAGAAAGCGCAAAGCACCGATGCGGTGGCGGTGGCGCGGGCGCTGGAAGGCGCGCGTTACAAGAGTGCTTTCCACGAAGCCAGCATGCGTGCGGACGATCATCAGCTGATTCAGCCGCTGTATGTCGCCGTGATGCAAAAGCTTGCCGATGGCGGTATCCGGTTTGATAATGAGGGCAGTGGCTACGGTTTCAGAACCGAGCGTTATCTGGCACCTGCGGCAACGGCAATGCCCACTACCTGCAAGATGCAGCGGCCCTGATATGCCGGCGCAAGCGTTTGTCGGACAGTCTATCTCTGAAGGAGATTGTAATGAGTCATTCAAATATTCCAGGAGTTGATGCAATGCAGGACAGTCTCGAGTTTATCAAGAAGATGTGGGGCGGCATGGGTGTGCCTGGCATGGTTGTACCGACCTTATCGGTGGACGAGATCAACAAGAAGATCGCCGACCTGAAAGCGGTGGAGTCATGGTTGAACCTGAACCTGAACATGTTGCGCACCACAATTCAGGCGCTGGAAGTGCAAAGCGCGACCCTGACTGCGCTGCAAGCGATGGCGGCAGTCAGCCAGTCGAGCACTGATAGCCGGGACAGCGGCGCCGATGAGCCAGCCGCCAACGCATGGACGATGCCGCCCGGATTTCCATTTTCGTTCATGAATCCTGGGCAGGGTGCCGATGCGGCATCAGTGGCGAAGCAAGCCGAGCCAGAGGAAGAACCCGAGCCGGTTGCCGCTCCCTCAGCGCCTGAAAACGCACAAACCACAGCCGAAGCTGCCTCCCTGGGGAACGCCAACGCCTGGTGGGATCTGCTGCAGAATCAGTTCAAGCAAGCCGTCAATAGTGTGGCTGCAACGGAAAAGGCCTCGCGGCCGGTGGAAAAGCCAGCTGCAAAGAGCGCCGCCAAAGCAGGCGCCCAGCCGCGCAGCAAGGCAGCGCCGAAGCAGGTCGTCAAGAAGACCGCAGTCAAACCTGGGGCACGGACAGGAAAAGCTAAAACGGCTACCAAGTAATTCGAATACTGGAAACGCCGGCGATCAGTTCCGCGCTGCGCGTTTCAGCAGGCGCATCAAGCCACCCAGTAGCGGAAGTTTTTCATACAACTCCTCCGCCGCGTCCCAATAGTCGCGATGATAGGTGACCAGTCCGGCATCGTTGAAATGCAGATGTGTGGCGCCGCGTATCGACTGTCCTGTGGTTGAAAAACGTTTCATCCTGAACCGGAAATCCCAGGTCAGGAAGGCGCTCTGGTTTTCTACCGTCTGGCTGGTGACAACGAAACGCGGAACGTCGACCTGTAAGAACATGTGAGCGAAGATCCTATTGATTTCCACCACTCCGCGCACTTCGTTGAACGGATCCTTGAACCAGGCATTGTCGGCATAGATCAGCGGTATGCTGGATAAATTGTCCGGAGACAGATTTTCAAAGAAATCCACCACGCGTGATACATGTTGATGTGAAGTGATGCTCATAATCCGGTCACCTTGTGGATCAATGCAAAATAAGCGCGATATGGCAGCAGACGCGCCAGCCGCAGCCAGTTGGTAAAGCGCTTCGGAAAGTGCAGGTGGAAGTCGCCGCATTCCAGGCCTTTGACCAACGCCGATGCGGCATCAGCGGCGGGCATCAGCGCCGGCATCTTGAAATCGTTGCCGGCCGTCAGAGGTGTGTCGATGAAGCCCGGATTCACCAGATACACCCCGATGCCGCGCGGCCGCAGGTCGAGGAACAGGCATTCCGTCAAATTGATCAATGCGGCCTTCGACGGCCCGTACACCATCGCTTTCGGCAAGCCGCTATATCCCGCCACCGATGCGACGATGCCGATTGCTCCCGCACCCTGCGCCAGCAGAATCGGCAGGGTTGCATCCAGGCAGTTGAAGACGCCGTGCAGATTGGTGTCCAGCAGGTGATTGGCGATTTTCAGGTCGAAATTATCGGCGCGCATTTCATTGTAGGCGCCGGCCACAACCAGCATCAGATCAATACCTTGCCACCGCTGCATGATGACATCGCGCGCCGCAGCGACGCTCGCGGGAATTGTGATATCCAGCGTCAATGTCAGCGCCGCAGGATGCGCTTGCGTGATGTTTTCCAATGCCCCCGTATTGCGTGCGGACAGGGCGACGCGGGCACCCTTCTGCAAAAGTAGCAGCGCCGTCTCGGCGCCGATGCCGCTCGACGCGCCAATGATCCAGACACGCAGGTTGCGCCATTCCTTGATGGGAGGATTCAGGGGTTTCATTTTCATTTATCCTGGCGGCGCTTACTGAACGACAAAGTGATATCGCCCAGTTTGATGCCATATTTGCTCATCACTGCGTGATTGAGCATGATCTTGTCGTTCATCAGTATCATCCAGTCGTCCAGCGTAACGTTGATTACCCTGCCATCGACCGGTAAGGCCAACACATAAGCCCAATGCAAGGTATTGCCGCCAGTGTGGCCGATGGCTTCGCCTACGATATCGGCGGCGCTGCCGATGTAGGTATTGTCGCCGGTCTTCCTGATCGTCCAAATGCGTTGTTGAGTGCTGCCGTCGGCGTAGGTGAAGTGTTCATCCAAGGTGCCAGTATCGCCTTGCCACTTGCAGTCGATGACCACGGTGAAGCGTTTGACCACTTTGCCCGAACGATCTTGAAACATGCCCCAGGCATCAAGTGTGCCATTGAAATAATCCTGCATGCTCAAGAGCGGCTTTTGATCTGCGTAATATGCCGGTTCCACCGGCGTGCTGCAGGCTGTCAGCAGCATGGTCAGTGCTAGTAAAGTGGATTTTAGGTATTGCATGATGATTGCTCCATATGTTGGCGTTATTCAGATGTCACGAAGAGGCGCTCGCCACAGCGTGAACGCGGCAATTAATTTGAGGGCGCACGGCAAAAACGCATAAGCGCATGACAGTGCTTGTACGCCACGGTGGTCTGCACTTCCCGGCACGTATCCTAGAAACTGCAGCAGCGGCAACGAGATGCCGGCGGCCAGAGCCAGGTTCATTTTGGTTCCCCAGTTCCAGAGTCCGAAATAGGCGCCTTCTTTTTGGCCGCTGTGTCCTGCCTTGCCGATCACTGCCGCCAGCAATGCCGGCGGCAAGGCCAGATCGGCGCCGAGGGCGACGCCGGACATCGTGCAAATCACGGCGAACGGCAAGAGGTCGCCGGCTGACAAGGCGTAAGCCCAGATAAATATGCAGATCGCCAGCAGCATCGCCGTCAGCCAGGCGCGGGCTTCGCCATAGCGCCTTGCCAGCAAATACCAGCCTGGCATCGACGCCGCACCGGCAACGAAGTACAGCACCAGCAGCGCACCGCCCCAGGATGCAAGTTGCAATCGGTCGTCGACAAAAAACAGGAACAGCGTCGCCGGAATTGCCGATGCAATGCCATTGAGCAGGAAGATGGCAAACAGCCAGCGGAAGCGGCTATTGCGAAAGGGCTCGAATGCAGCAACGGCCGCCGACCTTGGTTTGCTTCCAGTTACCAGCAGCGGCCGCGGCGCAGTGCGCAACACCAGGGCGCTGGAAAAAAGAATCAGGGCAAAGATCAGCGGCAGCCATTGCATGCCCAGCGTGCCGGGCAAGATGGCCGCGAGGATGACGCCGAGCAGGCCACAAGATTCGCGGGTTGCCGTCAGGCGGCTGCGCTGTGCCTGGCTCTGGGTCAGGGCGGCGCCCCAGCTTTGATGGGCGATGGTCGCCATGCTGAAGCCGATGTACACCACCAGCAACGTAGCAAGCAGCCACGGCAGCGGGAAGTTTGCGGCCATGGCCGGCGGCAGGAACAAGCCGCAGAGGCCCACTACCAGGAACGGCAACGAGATATTGATGGCCCTGCCGTAGCGGTCTGCGCTACCGGAGCGGTCGAGCCAGCTACCCAGCGCCGGATCGAGGAAAGCGTCAAACAGGCGGGCGGCCAGCAAGATGCCGCCGATCGCCGATAGCGACAGATTGAAATGCTGGGCGTAGAAATGCGGCACGTAGACATATACCGGCAACGCCACCAGCGCCAGCGGCATACCGAACAGGCCGTATGCCAACAGCGCCGGGAAGCGATAGGTGTCCATCAGCGCTGCTCGGCGTCGGCGATTAATTTCTTGCGTAATGCCGGGGCGCTGGTTTTCGGGCTGAGCCAGATGGAAAAAAATGCGTGGGAAAACTGCGGATCGGCAATGTCGCCGAGCGCCTTGCCGTCCAGGAAAAAGCGCGCGCCATAATTGGGAAGGAAGATGCCGGTGATATGCGTTCCTTTGACGACGTTCTTGAACACGCCTTTCATCTGCAACAACCAGCGGTCGTAGGGAGCATCGCCGGGAGTGCCGACTTTTTTCATTTCTTCAATACTGGTTTCGGCGATGCTGTCGCTATCTAAGGAGCGCGCATAGTGCAGGTCGAGCGCAAATGGCGCTATATCGGGAGCGCTTGCCTGATAGCCTTGTGGCCCCACCCAGAACTGCGCATCGTAGACCAGCAGGCCGAACCAGCGAAAGCTGCCCTGGCCGGCAAGGCGTGCGTCGGGGACCGCCCGTTGGACATGCGGTGGCGCAGCGATGCGCGTCTCTAGCGCATCGCTGCTATTAGAGCTGGCGCTATTCACGGTCAACATGGTCAGCAGCGATACGGAAAGCAATCGGATCGGCATGTGGCGCTCCGCAGGTTAGATTTTTTGCAAAGTGAATTGCGCGACATTGATGCTGCCGGCGCGGAAACCTGCTTCGCAATACGCCAGGTAAAAATCCCAGGTACGCAGAAAACGATCATCGAATCCTTGCGTTAACAGGCGCGGCAGTTGCTGCTTGAACGCTTGCCGCCATTCGGCCAGGGTGCGTGCATAGTCGATGCCGAACAACAGCGTATCGACCACTTTCAATCCGTGCTGCTCGGCGTTGCGGCAAAAGACCGAGGGCGAAGGCAGCATGCCGCCCGGGAAAATATATTGCTGGATAAAGTCGGTGCTTTTGCGATAGCGCTCGAACAGTTCGTCGGCGATGACGATGCTTTGTATGCAGGCGCGTCCGCCGGCCTTCAGATTGCGCGAGACGCAGGAGAAATATCCAGGCCAGTATTTTTCGCCGACCGCTTCAAACATTTCTATCGACGCGATGGCATCGAACTGGCCGTCAATGTCGCGATAGTCTTGCAGCAGCATCTCGGTCCGGTCGACGACACCGGCTTGCTGCAGGCGTTGATTGGCGAACTGCAGCTGTTCGGTGGACAGGGTCAGCCCGGTCACATGGGCCGACGCTTCGCGCGCAGCGATTTCTGCAAAGCCGCCCCAGCCGCAACCAATCTCCAGGATACGCGCGCCGTCGCCTATGTTGAGCTGCTTGAGAATGCGATGGTATTTGACTAGCTGTGCTTCTTGCAGGTTTTCAACGTGACCGTCGGAAAACAGGGCGCTGGAATAGGTCATTGAAGGGTCCAGCCACAATTGATAGAAATCGTTGCCGATGTCGTAGTGAGCATGGATGTTTTTGCGGCTGCCGGCTTTGCTATTGTTGTTGAACAGATGTTTGATGCGATATAGCAGATTGCCCCACCAGTTGCCGTAGATGACCGATTCGACCGCTTGCCGGTTACGGATGAATAATTCGATCAGGCCGTGCAGGTTGTCGGTAGTCCAGTGTTTGTCGATATAGGTTTCGGCAAAGCCGATATCGCCGGATTTGAGCGCGGCGTGGCAGACATCCCAGTTTTTCAAGGTCATCGTCAACGGCCTTGGATGTTGCTCGTTCACCTTGCCGAACGTCGCGCTCTGGCCATCCGGAAATTGCATCGTCAGTGCGCCATGTTCGAGCTTGCCAAGCATCTGCAGGATGAATCTTGCCTGCGCCGGATACGATTCGGTCGACAAATAACCGGTGTTCGGGCTGAAGTCGAATGCGTTGGAATGGGTAGAATCGGAATTCATTTTGTCACCTCACTGGATGGCGGAACGGGTTTGCTGAAAAAGGGAATGTGCTTGAGCCACAATTTGAGTGCTTGCCAATGAATTCGCAGGATCACGCCGAACGTCATCAACGGGTAACCGAGCATCGCCCGGGCAATTGCACCGTTGGAAATCGCTGCTGTTGTAGCCGCACGACCGCAAATGCTGGTGATCAGCAGCGGGCCGCCGCCATCTTCGTATTCGATGCGGGCTGTGGTGTGTTCGTATTGCCGGTGCTCGGCGCTGCGCTCGGTACGCATGAAGCGGAAGCGATAAATGCCTTCGACGCGGCAGAATGGCGATACGTGAAAAACTTTATCGGCACGCAATTCAAGGCCGAAGGGGATCTCCGCTCCGCCAGGTCCCTCCAGCAGATAGCAGTGCTTTTCGCCAAATGTATTGCGCACTTCGCACAAGACCGCGCGTAGGGCGCCATCGACACGATGGCAGAACCAGAATGAAATCGGATTGAAGGCGTAGCCGAACACGCGCGGAAACGTCTGCAGCCAGATCTCGCCGCTGGCGTCATGTATTCCTTCAGCATGCAGCAAGGCGTCGATCCATTCCAGTGGTGTTTGTTTGCCATCGCCGTAGTCCTCGTCGTGAAACGACAAAAGATTGAAACGGTTGCGCGAGAAAAAAAGGTTGTCGAAGCCGTCGGCGGCGAGCGTGCGTAGCGGTAGACGCAGGTAATAGACGCCGTAGCTGAATGCATTGCGTTTGGGCTTCAGGCGCAGATGGCGGACTGTGCCGAAGCATAGTTGGGGCTGATGAGGGATCGGTTGCATGGCGGGTCCGTTAATCTGTGTCGCGGCTCAGGCGGCCATGCCATGCAGATCCGACACTGCAGTCACGGCGATTTTCTGGATCGCCTGCGCCACAGCCTGACCGGACTTCAAGCCGTCTTCGTGGAAGCCATAGCCCATCCAGGCGCCGGCAAACCAGGTGTTGCGTTGCCCCTGGATGGCGGCGAACTGGCGTTGGGCGTCGACGGCGGCGGCATCAAATACCGGATGCGCATAGTCGAAGCTTTCGATCACGGTCTCCGGCGCCGGCGCTTCGATCGGGTTCAGCGAAACAATCAGCGGCGTCTTGAACGGCAGCGGCTGCAGTTGGTTAAGCAGATAGTGGACGCACACTTTTTGCTCCTGACCGCCCGAGCTCTGATAGTTCCAGGCCGACCAGGCTTTGCGCCGCTGCGGCAGCAGGCTGGCGTCGGTATGCAGCACCGCCCGGTTCGGCTGATAGCTGATCGCCGCCAGCAACTCGGCTTCTTGTGCTGTTGCGTCTTTCAGCAGGCGCAAGCTCTGATCGCTGTGCCCGGCCATGACGACATGGTCGAAGCAGTGGCTGCCATTGCGGGTTTCGAGATGGATTTGCCAGTTGGCGCCATGGCCGATGCGGGATATCGCTGTTACCGGAGTTTGTAGATGCTTGTGCGGGATCGCGGCCAGCATTTTCTCGACGTAATGACGGGCGCCGCCCTGTACCGTGCGCCACTGCGGCCTGTCGCTGACTTGTAGCAATCCGTGGTTATGGCAAAACCTGGCAAAACTCGCAACGGGGAATGCCAGCATTTGTTCGGTCGGGCAAGACCAGATGCAGCCGGCCATCGGCAACAGATACCAGTCGCGAAATGGCTGGCTGTAGCGGTGCTGTTCCAGAAACATCCCCAGTGATGTCTGGCCTGTATAGTCGCCAAGCGCCAGCGCGGTCGCCTGCCGATTGAAGCGCAGGATGTCGCGCAGCATAAGCAGGTAGCGCGGGCTCAACAGATTGCGGCGCTGGACAAAGACGCTGTCCAGATTGGAGCCAGCCCATTCCAGCAGGCGCATGCGGTCACCGGCAGCAATCGGCATCTTCACCGAGAACGACATGTCTGTTGCCGCAGTGGCAATCCCAGTTCGTCGAACAGCTTGACTAGTGTCGGATAAGTGCGATGATTAAAGACTAGGAACCCGGTATCCACCCCGTAGGTCTGGCCGTCCAGCGTCACGTCGACGGTGTTCGTATGGCCGCCAAAGTAGTTGTTGGCCTCATAGAGCGTGACCTGCTGACCCGACTTGGTCAGTCGGTAGGCGCAAGAGAGTCCGGCAATGCCCGAACCAATGACCGCGATTTTCATCTGCTTGCTTTCTGCGGGAAATATCATTCGATGGCTGCCCCAGGAGCGGGGGTCTGTAGAGTGATACGCAGGGAAGCAGAAATCGGATTCAAAAACAGAATTTAAAAAATGACAACTCGCGCTAACGGTCTCAACAAGACAATTATGTTGATGGTTGAATCCAAATTCCTGGGATCGCCGTAAAAATTGAGTGACAAAAAGCCGTTATCCGATTGAGAGTTCTAAGCGAAGGCTTGACTTTGTTGCGGTTTGGTTCGTTTTTTTGGCAAAAATGGATCACCGGCAGGTTTAAAAACGGGTTTGTAACAATTTCTTGGTAAAATCGAATAGTTAACTCACTTGCTAAGGTATGTATGCTGTATCCAGAACTGTTTAAATCGCTTGAACAAGTCCGCTGGAACATGGAGACCGATATTCCATGGGACAAGTTTGACGCCGCTAAGTTGTCCGACGAACAAGCTCAAACTATTCGCATGAATGCGATTACGGAATGGTCGGCGCTGCCTGCAACTGAGATGTTTTTGCGTGATAACCATGGCGATAGCGATTTTTGCGCCTTCATGTCGGTCTGGTTTTTTGAAGAGCAGAAGCATTCGCTGGTCCTGATGGAATACCTGCGCCGCTTCCGACCGGAACTGGTGCCTACCGAAGCCGAGCTGGACAAGGTACGTTTCGAATTCGACCCGGCGCCGCCGCTGGAAACCCTGATGATGCATTTCTGTGGTGAAATCCGTCTCAACCACTGGTACCGTTGCGCCTCCGATTGGCACACCGAGCCGGTGATCAAGCAAATCTACAAGATCATCAGCCAGGACGAAGCCCGTCACGGCGGCGCCTATCTGCGCTATATGAAGAAAGCCTTGTCTGAGGTGGGCGATAGCGCTTCCGCGGCATTCGCCAAGATCGGCGTGCTGATGGCATCGGCGCGGCGCACCGAAAAGCCGCTGCATCCGACCAATCTGCACGTCAACCAGTCGCTGTTCCCGAACGATACGGTACAGAGCCGTCTGCCGGACCCGGAATGGCTGGAACGCTGGCTCGATGATCAGATCAAATTCGATGGCGTATGGGAAAAGAAGGTCGTCGATCGCATCTTGCACAACATGTCTTTATTGTTCGAACGTACCTTCGATACGGTGCAGGAACTGAACCGCTATCGCAAGGAAGTCGTCGCCCGCTTGGCAGTGAAGCCAGCCGAAGCAGTTTGATGGTTCAGGCGCCAGCTCCGGTTGGGCCTACCGACGATAGATCAATCGATTTAATCTAAGCCGCAAAATTGTTGCGGCTTTTCTCTTTATAGCCATGCCTAAATTCGAAACCAAGCTTTCCACCCGCGCCGAACTGAAGGCGCGCGTTGCTGCGTTGCCGCAGCCGGTAGTGCTGACCAACGGTGTGTTCGATATCCTGCATCGCGGCCACGTCACCTATCTGGCGCAGGCGCGTGAGCAGGGCGCATCGCTGGTCGTGGCCGTGAATACCGACGCATCGGTAAAGCGCCTGGGCAAGGGCGACGACCGTCCGATCAACACTTGCGCCGATCGCATGGCCGTACTGGCGGCATTGGAAGCGGTCAGCCTGGTGGTTGAGTTTGACGAAGATACCGCGCTGGAAGTCGTGCAGGAAGCCCAGCCCGGCGTGTACGTCAAAGGCGGGGACTACCAGATGGATGCCATTCCAGAAGGGCGGGCAGTGCTCGCCTACGGCGGCCAAGTGGTAGCAATCCCTTTTGAGCATGACCGTTCGACCAGCAAGTTGCTGAACAAGGTGCGGCAGAATTTCTAATGGCCGGGCAACTGCTCTGGTAGTGGAATAAAAAAAGCGCGAATTTCGCGCTTTTTTTATGTGATGGCGATTTGCAATCAGTGCTGGTGCGTCGCTTCACCTTGCTTGCCGCTCATGTCGGTGACATGTACGGAGACTTCAATCTTGCCGGCCTTTTGAAAGGTCAGCGTCAATGGAAATTTGTCGCCTGCCTTCAAGGGCTGAGTCAGGCCGATCAGCATGATGTGGTAGCCGTTGCCTGGGGTCATATCGAGCTTGCTTGCCGGTTTCAGTTCAATGTCATTGACCTGGCGCATTTTCATGATGTTGTCATCCATCGACATGGTGTGGATCTCCGTGCTTTTGGCCGCCGGCGAACTGACGTCGATCAGCTTGTCGGTTTCCTGGCCGGTATTCTCGATGCTCAGGAAGGCGCCGCCGCTCGGCTGCCCCGGCACGGTAGCGCGCGCGTAGGGATGGCCGATATGCAGCTTGCCGAGCTGGTATTCGTGCGCCTGGGCGGAGATACTGAGCGCCAGGGCGCAGACAAACAGCGAGGCGGAACGCAAAGACATGATGCTCCTTTAGTAGGGTTGAATAGCGACGAACAGCGAATATTTATGGACTTGGTTTTGTTTCGGCTGCTGTGTTTCAGTTGTGCGCTGGCCGATTATAGCAATCGCCACCGCACATTGTTTCGCGGGAATCCGAGTTTTGTCAGGCCCCGCCGCTAAAGCCATTTTGGCGCCAAGCCTCATACACCACTACCGCCACCGTGTTGGACAGGTTCAGGCTGCGATTGTCCGGGCGCATCGGCAAGCGGATGCGCTGCGACGGCGCAAAGGATTCACGCAGTGCCGGATCAAGGCCGCGCGTCTCGGAGCCGAATACGAAGATGTCGCCGGGCCGGAACTGAAGGCTGGCGAACGGCGTCGAGCCGTGGGTCGTCATCGCAAACATCCGGCTGGCATCGTAACTGCCGGTGCTGCGCATGCTGGCGACGAAGGCATCCCAATTGGCGTGCACCTTCATGGTGGCATAGTCATGGTAATCCAGGCCCGCCCGACGCATTTTCGTGTCGTCAAGCGGAAAGCCGAGCGGCTCGATCAAATGCAGCTGCGCGCCGGTATTGGCGCACAAGCGGATGATGTTGCCGGTATTCGGTGGGATTTCCGGCTCAACCAGTACGACATGGAACAACGTGATTCTCCTTGAATAGATATAAGTGATGCGCACACGATGGCTATGGGGTCCTGGCAAAGACCAGGTTGGTGACGCGTCGTGCTCCCGCTCGCCGCAGCGTCCTTGCAAATTCATGCAGTGTCTCGCCGGTAGTCATGACATCGTCGACTACCCCGATATGACGGCCGCGTATTTGTTCAATAGCCTCGGACGGTATGGTAAACGCTTGGCGCAAATTGCTGCGCCGATGCTCCAGGTCACGTACCAGTGATTGCGGCAAGGTGTCACGTTGCCGTCGCACGAGATCGTGTCGCAGCGGCAGCGACAGCCGGTGCGCCAAAGGCTTGGCGATTTCCAGGGCCTGATTGAAGCCACGCTGCCGCAGGCGTGTGGCGCTCAGCGGTACTGCGGTCAATACGTCGGGTAGTGTCGAATCATTGGCTGCGATCATCAGATGTTGCTGTATCGTATTGCCCAGCATTTCTGCAAACATCGGCGCCAGCGCCAGTCGCCCGCCGAATTTTAGCGCCAGAACCAGCTGGTCGACCGGTGCAGCATAATCGATGACGGCGAAAGTGGCGTCGAATGCCCGCGGATGCTTGAGGCAGCTGCCGCACAATATGGAAGGCAGCCGTATTTTATTGGCGCATTGCCGACAGCGTGACAGATCTGTCGCGAAGTAATCCTGACGGCAATCATCGCAAATAGTTTGTCTGCCGGTATTTCCGCATAGCGCGCAGCATGACGGCATCCCCGCAAGCATGCGTGCAAGTTGCTGTTGCGACCACCGGTGTAATTGTGAAAATAGCAAAGGATAGCTCTTGTTCCTGCGAAAGGGTGCACAAACAGCCTACAGGCAATCAAGCGTGTAAACTACTGGCGATTATCGCATTTCACTTTACCAGCCGGATTCTGATGTCTACTTCTTCTTCCCCTTCTGAAACCAGTCAAAGCGCGCCGATCGACTTGCGCAGGGTGCGTCAATTATTTTCGCAGCCAGCGTTGGTGCGTGAGTCTGAGTTCATGCGCCGCGAAATTTCCACTCGCATGCACGAGCGTCTTGCCTTGGTGAAACTGGTGCCGCAGCATGTGCTGGATGCCGGTTGCGGCACCGGTCCTGATATATATACATTGCAGCAGCGTTTCACCGAAGCCGCGGTTTTTGGCCTGGATGCCTCTCCAGCCATGTTGTCGATGGCAAAAGAGCAACGGCAAAGTGCGCAAATGTCGGTCAATCGCCTCTTAAAGAAGTGGCTTCCATTTACAGGTAGCGGCGGCGGTCAGGCATCTGGTTTAATTTGTGGCGATTTCGCACAGTTACCGCTGGGCCAGAATACAGTTGACCTGGTCTGGTCCAATCTGGCGTTGCATTGGCATCCGCAGCCAGATCGCGTGTTTGCTGAATGGCGCCGCGTGTTGCGGGTAGATGGTTTGCTGATGTTCTCCTGTTTCGGTCCTGACACCTTCAAGGAATTACGCAATGCGTTTGCTAGTATCGACGACGGCGCTCATATATTACCGTTCGTCGATATGCACGATTTCGGCGACATGCTGGTCAATGCCGGCTTCTCTACCCCGGTTATGGATATGGAAACCATTACCGTCACTTACGATACGGTCGAGAAGTTGCTGGCTGATGTCCGCGCCTGGGGCGGCAATCCGCTGGCGACCCGCGGCCGAGGCCTGTTGGGGCGCACCGCGGCCGCCCGCTTGCGGGCGGCGCTGGAGGCGACTCGTCGTGCGGACGGCAAACTGCCGCTCACCTTTGAAATTGTCTATGGACATGCGTTCCGCCCGGTACCCAAGACAACCGCTAGTGGCGAGTCGATCGTGCGTTGGGATTTAGGTAAAAACAGGTAAATCGAAATATTTTAAAGAATTTGGTTAAAAGTACTTGCGGGGTTTGTGGGGGATTGCTATAGTTCGCCTCCCGTTGAGAACGACGCGAAATAAAACGAATGAGCAGCGAGTAATTGGTGCTGATTTGAGTGCGAAGTGGGAACGGGAAGATGGGCAGGAAGTTGGTGTGGTTAGTAAAAAGTTTTTCGGTGGTTAGTAAAAAAGTAGTTGACGAAAAACTGGAAACGCTACATAATCTCATCTCTCTGCTGCTGACAAACAAAACGATTTGTTGGTAACGCGAACCGGGTAGTTGGGTGACGCGCAGTAGAAGGTTCTTTAACAATTAACAGTCGATAAGTGTGGGCGTTTGATGGAAGTGCAGCGTTGCTGATGTAAATCGGTGGCGTATAACTTAAAACATTAAATGTTCACAAAAGAAGAAAATAGGCGTTTAAATTTATTTAAACGGCCTGTCAGTATTTTGAGTGAGCGATAGCAGAGATGCTAGGCAGCAATGCCACAAAACAGAGATTGAACTGAAGAGTTTGATCCTGGCTCAGATTGAACGCTGGCGGCATGCCTTACACATGCAAGTCGAACGGTAACAGGGAGCTTGCTCCGCTGACGAGTGGCGAACGGGTGAGTAATATATCGGAACGTACCTTTGAGTGGGGGATAACTAGTCGAAAGATTAGCTAATACCGCATACGATCTACGGATGAAAGTGGGGGCTCGCAAGACCTCATGCTCATAGAGCGGCCGATATCTGATTAGCTAGTTGGTGAGGTAAAGGCTCACCAAGGCATCGATCAGTAGCTGGTCTGAGAGGACGACCAGCCACACTGGGACTGAGACACGGCCCAGACTCCTACGGGAGGCAGCAGTGGGGAATTTTGGACAATGGGGGCAACCCTGATCCAGCAATGCCGCGTGAGTGAAGAAGGCCTTCGGGTTGTAAAGCTCTTTTGTCAGGGAAGAAACGGTGAGAGCTAATATCTCTTGCTAATGACGGTACCTGAAGAATAAGCACCGGCTAACTACGTGCCAGCAGCCGCGGTAATACGTAGGGTGCAAGCGTTAATCGGAATTACTGGGCGTAAAGCGTGCGCAGGCGGTTATGTAAGACAGGTGTGAAATCCCCGGGCTTAACCTGGGAATGGCATTTGTGACTGCATAGCTAGAGTGTGTCAGAGGGGGGTAGAATTCCACGTGTAGCAGTGAAATGCGTAGAGATGTGGAGGAATACCGATGGCGAAGGCAGCCCCCTGGGATAACACTGACGCTCATGCACGAAAGCGTGGGGAGCAAACAGGATTAGATACCCTGGTAGTCCACGCCCTAAACGATGTCTACTAGTTGTCGGGTCTTAATTGACTTGGTAACGCAGCTAACGCGTGAAGTAGACCGCCTGGGGAGTACGGTCGCAAGATTAAAACTCAAAGGAATTGACGGGGACCCGCACAAGCGGTGGATGATGTGGATTAATTCGATGCAACGCGAAAAACCTTACCTACCCTTGACATGTACAGAATCCCGAAGAGATTTGGGAGTGTTCGAAAGAAAACTGTAACACAGGTGCTGCATGGCTGTCGTCAGCTCGTGTCGTGAGATGTTGGGTTAAGTCCCGCAACGAGCGCAACCCTTGTCATTAGTTGCTACGAAAGGGCACTCTAATGAGACTGCCGGTGACAAACCGGAGGAAGGTGGGGATGACGTCAAGTCCTCATGGCCCTTATGGGTAGGGCTTCACACGTCATACAATGGTACATACAGAGGGCCGCCAACCCGCGAGGGGGAGCTAATCCCAGAAAGTGTATCGTAGTCCGGATTGTAGTCTGCAACTCGACTACATGAAGTTGGAATCGCTAGTAATCGCGGATCAGCATGTCGCGGTGAATACGTTCCCGGGTCTTGTACACACCGCCCGTCACACCATGGGAGCGGGTTTTACCAGAAGTAGGTAGCCTAACCGCAAGGGGGGCGCTTACCACGGTAGGATTCGTGACTGGGGTGAAGTCGTAACAAGGTAGCCGTATCGGAAGGTGCGGCTGGATCACCTCCTTTCTAGAGTTTGCATGAAAGTTAAGCGTCCACACTTATCGTCTGTTAATCAAGAAGAACAGGTATCGGTCAAAGGCTGCGGCATGAGAGTGCTGAAGTTGATGGTAGGCTCGTACTGATCCAAGCGGGTCTGTAGCTCAGTTGGTTAGAGCACCGTGTTGATAACGCGGGGGTCGTTGGTTCGAGCCCAACCAGACCCACCAAAGAATTTCGGGGGTTTAGCTCAGCTGGGAGAGCACCTGCTTTGCAAGCAGGGGGTCGTCGGTTCGATCCCGTCAACCTCCACCAGTTACTGGTGGTACTGAAATGTCAAACCTAAGTCGGTGCGGGAAGTCGGCACTGAGATTTAGGTTTGGTCTTTTTAAGATCAAAAGCAATAACTGTTCTTTAACAATCTAGAAGAAGTAAAGATTCGTCAATTGTCGTGAAGATGCGAAAGCGTGGACATGGTGATTGATGGGTATGATTGTATCAAATCAAAAAGTATGTAAAGAGTTCTCAAAAGACTCTATGGGCGCAAGCTGCATAGAGAATGCGATAACACTTTGGATACGGCAAACGCTAAACTCATAGAAATACCTCTATAACCGCTCTTTGTCTGTGAACGCAGGCAGAGGCTAAAGTTATAGGGACAAGTGAATAAGTGCATATGGTGGATGCCTTGGCGATATCAGGCGATGAAGGACGTAGTAGCTTGCGATAAGCTGCGGGGAGCTAGCAAACAAGCTTTGATCCGCAGATTTCCGAATGGGGAAACCCGGCCGTAAGGTCATTGCACACTGAATACATAGGTGTGCAAAGCGAACGTGGCGAACTGAAACATCTAAGTAGCTGCAGGAAAAGAAATCAACCGAGATTCCCAAAGTAGTGGCGAGCGAAATGGGAACAGCCGCAAGTTTTAGCAGTGGACATAGTAGAACGACTTGGAAACGTCGGCCATAGAGGGTGATAGCCCCTTATACGAAATGATCATTGTGGAACTAAGCTTGCAACAAGTAGGGCGGGACACGTGTAATCCTGTCTGAACATGGGGGGACCATCCTCCAAGGCTAAATACTCGATATCGACCGATAGTGAACCAGTACCGTGAGGGAAAGGCGAAAAGAACCCCGGAAGGGGAGTGAAATAGATCCTGAAACCGTATGCATACAAACAGTAGGAGCGGACTTGTTCCGTGACTGCGTACCTTTTGTATAATGGGTCAGCGACTTACATTCAGTGGCAAGCTTAACCGTATAGGGAAGGCGTAGAGAAATCGAGTCCGAATAGGGCGTTCAGTCGCTGGGTGTAGACCCGAAACCAAGTGATCTACTCATGGCCAGGATGAAGGTGCGGTAACACGCACTGGAGGTCCGAACCCACTAATGTTGAAAAATTAGGGGATGAGCTGTGGGTAGGGGTGAAAGGCTAAACAAACTTGGAAATAGCTGGTTCTCTCCGAAAACTATTTAGGTAGTGCCTCAAGTATCACCATCGGGGGTAGAGCACTGTTATGGCTAGGGGTCATCGCGACTTACCAAACCATTGCAAACTCCGAATACCGATGAGTGCGAGCTTGGGAGACAGACGCCGGGTGCTAACGTCCGACGTCAAGAGGGAAACAACCCAGACCGCCAGCTAAGGTCCCAAAGATTGGCTAAGTGGCAAACGAAGTGGGAAGGCTAAAACAGTCAGGAGGTTGGCTTAGAAGCAGCCATCCTTTAAAGAAAGCGTAATAGCTCACTGATCGAGTCGTCCTGCGCGGAAGATGTAACGGGGCTAAGCCAGTCACCGAAGCTGCGGATATCCGTAAGGATATGGTAGGAGAGCGTTCTGTAAGCCTGCGAAGGTGTCTTGTAAAGGATGCTGGAGGTATCAGAAGTGCGAATGCTGACATGAGTAGCGATAATGGGGGTGAAAAGCCCCCACGCCGTAAGCCCAAGGTTTCCTGTTCAACGTTCATCGGAGCAGGGTGAGTCGGCCCCTAAGGCGAGGCAGAGATGCGTAGCTGATGGGAAGCAGGTTAATATTCCTGCACCGTCGTTAGATGCGATGGGGGGACGGATCGCGGAAGGTTGTCCGGGTGTTGGAAGTCCCGGTTCCTATATCAGAGAAGGCTGTTAGGCAAATCCGGCAGCGTAATTCAAGGGTATGGGACGAGCAAACTTGTTTGCGAAGCAATCGGAAGTGGTTCCAAGAAAAGCCTCTAAGCTTCAGTCTAACGAGACCGTACCGCAAACCGACACAGGTGGGCGAGATGAGTATTCTAAGGCGCTTGAGAGAACTCGGGAGAAGGAACTCGGCAAATTTGTACCGTAACTTCGGGATAAGGTACGCCCCGGTAGTTTGACTGGCCTGCGCCAGAAGGACGAAAGGGCTGCAATAAAAAGGTGGCTGCGACTGTTTAATAAAAACACAGCACTCTGCAAACACGAAAGTGGACGTATAGGGTGTGACGCCTGCCCGGTGCTGGAAGATTAAATGATGGGGTGCAAGCTCTTGATTGAAGTCCCAGTAAACGGCGGCCGTAACTATAACGGTCCTAAGGTAGCGAAATTCCTTGTCGGGTAAGTTCCGACCTGCACGAATGGCGTAACGATGGCCACACTGTCTCCTCCCGAGACTCAGCGAAGTTGAAATGTTTGTGATGATGCAATCTACCCGCGGCTAGACGGAAAGACCCCATGAACCTTTACTGTAGCTTTGCATTGGACTTTGAACCAATCTGTGTAGGATAGGTGGGAGGCTTTGAAGCGGGGACGCTAGTTCTCGTGGAGCCAACCTTGAAATACCACCCTGGTTTGTTTGAGGTTCTAACCTTGGTCCGTTATCCGGATCGGGGACAGTGCATGGTAGGCAGTTTGACTGGGGCGGTCTCCTCCCAAAGTGTAACGGAGGAGTTCGAAGGTACGCTAGGTACGGTCGGACATCGTGCTAATAGTGCAATGGCATAAGCGTGCTTAACTGCGAGACTGACAAGTCGAGCAGGTACGAAAGTAGGACATAGTGATCCGGTGGTTCTGTATGGAAGGGCCATCGCTCAACGGATAAAAGGTACTCTGGGGATAACAGGCTGATTCCTCCCAAGAGTTCATATCGACGGGGGAGTTTGGCACCTCGATGTCGGCTCATCACATCCTGGGGCTGTAGCCGGTCCCAAGGGTATGGCTGTTCGCCATTTAAAGTGGTACGTGAGCTGGGTTTAAAACGTCGTGAGACAGTTTGGTCCCTATCTGCCGTGGGCGTTGGAAATTTGAAGGGGGCTGCTCCTAGTACGAGAGGACCGGAGTGGACGAACCTCTGGTGTACCGGTTGTCACGCCAGTGGCATTGCCGGGTAGCTAAGTTCGGAAGAGATAACCGCTGAAAGCATCTAAGCGGGAAACTTGCCTTAAGATGATATTTCCCGGGAACTAGATTCCCCTAAAGGGTCGTTCGAGACCAGGACGTTGATAGGTCAGGTGTGGAAGCGTAGTAATACGTTAAGCTAACTGATACTAATTGCCCGTGAGGCTTGTCCCTATAACCTTAGCAGGTTATATGATGAGCTTTTATTGTTTGCCAGATAATGTGCATTCATACCCAACCGGGTTCACTTACCCTCGTGAACCCGGTATAAAAAACTACTTCTTCTAGATTGCGTTAGTTGTTGCTCCAACTGGAGAACAACTAACGGTTACAAGTTATGCCTGATGACCATAGCGAGTTGGTACCACCCCTTCCCATCCCGAACAGGACCGTGAAACGACTTTGCGCCGATGATAGTGCTGCAACCAGTGTGAAAGTAGGTCATCGTCAGGCTTTTATTAAAAAACCCTCTGCATCTTAGCGTGCAGAGGGTTTTTGCTTTGCGCTAACACTTTGCACATCCTCTCTCTTCCGCTTCGCTCATCACCCCTCGCTGCCTCATACCCACCCTGCAAGAGCAATTTAATCGCTTCAATGCGCGTGCTCCCCGTACATCTGGTGGCAATCCAAGCTGCAAAAAATACGGAATTGGCGTCTTAAATGCGACATTGCTCCCATATTTCTCGTAGCATGCTCAAAAAATAAAAAAAGCCAGTCAGCTTTCGCGACTGGCTTTCTTGCTTGTTATCTGATTTTTGAATCGTTGATTAACGACCAAAATTAGAATGGATAAGCTACCCGCAACACGGCGAAGTTTGCACCGCTATTCGGCTTCTTGATGCCTCCGTTGGAGAAATGTTGCAACTTGAGGCCGACATCAAGACCGTTGTTGAATACATAGCCGGTACCGATATGGTCGCCAAACTCAAAAGCGGTGGAAAAGCGGCGGCTATTGTTGTCATACAGGCTGGACATCAGATGCACGCCGATACCGGCTTCGCCGTACAGGCCCTTTTTATCGTTGCTTTGGAAGCGGAAGACTGGCGTGAAGCCGATATCGGTCAGGTTTTTCGACTGGCCAGGAATATTCTGATATTGGTTTTGACGGAATTCCGCCAGGCTCAAATCCCAGTAGCCGCCGAGTTGTGTGCTGCTACCTTGCCACAGTGGCGAATTCCAGTTCCATTGGGCGGCAACTCTGGCCAGCTGGCTCTTGTTGCCGGTACCGAGTTCGAAAGACGCGGAGTCAACGGCGAAGCTGGTTGAGTGCACGCCAGCCAACAGGCAGGTAGCGGCTAGGATTTTGAGTCCGGTTTGTTTTTTTTGCATAGAGGGCTTTCGAGCGTAAGAATATAAAAAGCGAATGACAAACTGGTCGTCGCATCACTCCTTTGGCTACTTGTCGCAACGGATGTCGATGGTCGTGCAAAGCTCCCCCAACCGACAAGCCGGCGGCGCGCGGCTACAGCCCTAAAGGATAGTCGAAAACCAGGAATACTGCCGAACTACAGGCAAATTGTGTCGTAAAACGAGAACTGCCCGGCGTGCAAAAAACCGCTTGGCGCAGCCGTTCACGGCAGGTAAGCCGGTTCGATTCTGCCGGGAACGTCGACCCGCAATGACAGCACGCAGCCCGACAAGGGGAATTTCTCAAGCTCGGCGGCGCTTCTTTTTTCACGCACGCTGGTGATGTACAAGGTGCGCAAATCGTCACCGCCAAATGCCATCATGGTTGGACAGCGCACGGGAAGAGCGACTTCCTGCAACACTTCACCGTTAGGGGACAGGCGCAGCAACCGGCCGCCTTCGTACATCGCGCACCAGTACGCATCTTCGCTGTCGACCGCCGCGCCGTCAGGTCGCCCGCCGTAATCGGCGGCGCTCTTGTCCATCGCAAATTGCTTTAGTACGCGGCCATTGCCGATTTTCCCGCTGGCCAAATCAAAATCGTAGCTGCTGATGCGATGGGCGGTGGTGTCGCTATGGTAGAGCGTGCGATTGTCGCCGCTGAAGCCAAGGCCGTTTGATACCGTGACGGGATTGCCAGCAGCGCGCACGACACCATGCTCGACCGCATACAGTTGGGCGCCGGCGTGATCGCGCGGTTCGTAGATGGTGCCGGACCAGAATCGGCCGGCGGCGTCGCAGCGGCCGTCGTTGAAACGGGTGGTTGTGGTGTCGTACGGCGCGTCGGCGATGCTGGTCAGTTTGCCGCTTATCGTGTCCAGGTGCGCCAAGCCGCTACGCATGGCGACGATCAGGCCGCCGTCGGCGCTGCGGCCGATACATCCTGGTTCGGCGTCTAGTTGCCACATGTTGTGACTACCGTCGGCGGGGCGCAGCCGATGCACTTGCATGGCTGAGATGTCGACCCAATACAGTGCGGATTCTTCAGGATGCCAGAGAGGGCATTCGCCTAGCTGCATGGGAATATCGTATGCGACTTCAATTGGTGTCATGGGATGGGAGTCAGGGTAATGGATCGTACAACGGCCACCATTGGATAAGGAGCGGTGGCCGACAAGTATTGCTGTGCTTGCCCGGCGACGCCGGGCAAGAAATCATTTGTTCTTCAGGTAGGCTTCGGCAAGATTAACCCAATAACTCGCGCCGATCGGCAGCAAGTCGTCGTTGAAGTCATAGCTGCCGTTATGCAGGTTGCATGGTCCCAAGCCGTGACCGCCGGCGCGATGATCGCCGTCGCCATTGCCAATAAATACATAGCAACCTGGCTTGTTTTCCAGCATGAAGGCGAAATCTTCGGCGCCCATGGTCGGCTCGACTTGCGCATTGACGTTGTCGGCGCCCACCATGGCCTGCAGCACTTCGACCGCAAATGCCGTCTCCTTGGCGTGATTGACCAGCGGTGGATAATTGCGATGGAAGCGGAAATCCACCTCGGCGTCGAAAGCGGCGGCGGTGTTCTGCGCAATGTCGCGCATGCGCGTTTCGATGGTGTCGAGGACCGCGACCGAGAATGTGCGCACGGTGCCGATCAAGGTTGCTTCATCCGGGATCACGTTGGTGGCGCTGCCGCTGTGGATCTGTGTCACGGACAAGACCGCTGGATCGTTCGGATTGATATTGCGCGACACGATAGTCTGCCAGCTTTGCGCGATCTGCACCGCAACCATGACAGGATCGATACTCTTGTGCGGCTGCGCCGCATGCGAGCCCTTGCCTTTGACGATCACTTCGAACTCGTTGCTGGAGGCCATCATCGGACCCGGCTTCACGCCGAAACTACCGGCGGCCGCACCAGGCCAGTTATGCATGCCGAACACCGCTTCCATCGGGCATTTCTCGAACAGGCCATCGTCGATCATGCGCTGGGCGCCGCGGCCGCCTTCTTCCGCCGGCTGGAAAATCAGGTACACGGTACCGTCGAAATTGCGGTGTTGGGCCAGGTGATGCGCCGCACCAAGCAGCATGGCGGTGTGGCCGTCGTGCCCACAAGCGTGCATCTTGCCCTGATGTTGGGAGGCGTGGGCAAAAGTATTCAATTCTTGCATCGGCAATGCATCCATGTCGGCGCGCAAGCCAATGGCGCGGTCGCTGCTGCCGTTTTTCACAATGCCGACCACGCCGGTGACGCCTAGGCCGCGCAGGATAGGGATCTGCCATTCTGTGAGTTTGCGCGCGACGACGTCGGAAGTCCGCTGTTCTTCGTAGCTGAGTTCGGGATGTGCATGCAGATCGCGTCGGATGGCTTGTAACTCGGCCTGGAAGCCGATGATGGGATCGATCAAATTCATATTCTGCTCCTGATATTTCCTGATATCGATGGCACGCCTTTTGCCTACAAAAATGGTTAGTGGCGTAACGTCCAGTTTGTGTATATTACGCCTACACGGTCCGTCGGTGTTCACTCACAGGAGAAGCATTATGCGTCTGATGTCATGGCCAGCTATGGGATTGCGTGTATTACAGATGGTTTTCTGCCTGGCGTTGTTTGCGCCAATCCTGACGCCCGCTACGGCGCAGGAATTCAAACTGGCGATGAGTTCTCCGCCAACGTCGATGGATCCTCACTTCTACAATCTCTTTCCAAATATCAACGTTTCTGACCATATTTTCGAGCAGATGGTCGCGATGGATGCGGACAGCCACATCATCCCCAAGCTGGCGGAATCGTGGAAACTGGTGAACAACCTGACATGGGAATTCAAGCTGCGTAAAGGTGTCAAGTTCCACGACGGTAGCGAGATGACGGCGGAAGACGTGGCATGGTCGCTGGACCGGCCTGCGACGATAGTTGGCAGTCCTGGCAAATTCGACACCTATACCAAGGCGATCATTAACAAGAAAATCATCGATCCCTACACTATACAGCTGACCACCAAGGAACCATATCCATTGCTGCTGGCAGATCTGACATCAATTTATATCGTTTCCAAAAAAGCTACGCAGGGCATCAGCAGCGACGATTTCGCCAGCGGCAAGGGCATGCTCGGCACCGGGCCGTTCAAATTCGTCAAGTTCCAGCGCGATGACCGTGTCGAGCTGGAGCGTAATAATGACTACTGGGGCAAGAAGCCGGCCTGGAGCAAAGTCACGTTGCGCTTCATCCCCAACGATGCGACCCGCCTGGCGGCGTTGCTGGCCGGCGATGTGCAGGCAATCGAAAACGTGCCAACGCCGGATCTGGCTAAAGTCCGGGCCGACAAGAACCTGAGTTTTTATTCGAAGGTATCGCACCGTGTCATCTACCTGTATCCCGACACGCGCCGGGAAAAATCGCCATTCGTCACCGACAAAGACGGGAAGCCACTCGATAAGAATCCGCTGATGGATGTCCGGGTGCGTCGTGCGCTGTCAATCGCCATCAACCGCGATGCGATCCGCGACCGTGTCATGGAAGGCTTGTCGGAACCCACCGTCAACCTGGTGCCGGCGGCGCTGTTCGGCCATAACCCGAGTCTCAAGCCGCCCAAGTACGATCCTGAAGCGGCGAAGAAATTGTTGGCCGACGCCGGTTATCCGAATGGCTTCGGCTTGACCCTCCATACGCCGAACAATCGCTATATCAACGACGAAAAGATTGCGCAGACGATTGCCCAGATGTGGTCGCGCATTGGCGTCGCCACCAAGGTTGAGGGGGCGCCGATGTCGGTGTATGCGGCACGCGGTGCCAAGGGCGAATACTCGATTGGTCTGTTGGGCTGGGGCGCGCAGACCGGTGAAGTGTCGTCGCCATTGCGGGCGATGGTGGCTTGCGATAATCCGGCAAAAGGGATGGGCGCGGTAAATTGGCTGAAGTATTGCAACCAGAACATGGATACGGTGCTGGCCAAGGCATTGACAACGGTCGACGACAAGGAGCGTTCGAATTTGCTGCAACAGGCCACAGCAATCGTCATTGATGATGGCGGCGTGATTCCGATTCACCAGCAAGTGACCACGTGGGCTACAAAAAAAGGTATCGTATATATCCCGCGTACCGATGAGCGTACCCACGCTTACGGTTTCTATCCGCAATAAGAAGATCGCGGATATCCGCTCGCCGATCATGGAGAGCGGATTTTTTATGGATTAATCGATGCTGGCTTTTATTATTCGCCGCCTGTTGCAAAGTGTTGCCGTGCTGCTTGTCATGTCGCTGCTGGTATTCATTGGGGTGTATGCGATCGGCAATCCTGTCGACGTGCTGATCAGCCCCGATGCGGACCAGATCGAGCGCGCCAAAGTGATCGTTGCGTTCGGTCTCGACAAGCCGCTGTGGCTGCAGTATTTCATTTTTCTGAAGAACGCGGTGACGGGCGACATGGGGCGTTCGTTTGCCTATTCGACACCAGCGCTGGCGCTGATTCTCGAGCGTATGCCGGCCACACTGGAATTGTCGTCGGCGGCGATTCTGCTATCTATCGTGCTGGGATTGCCACTTGGCCTGATCGCCGGCCTGCGGCCCAACGGCGTGATCGGCAAGAGCATCATGGCGGTATCGATTCTCGGTTTTTCGCTGCCGACCTTCTGGGTTGGACTGATGCTGATCATGGTGTTTGCGGTGCAACTCGGCTGGCTGCCGACCAGCGGCCGCGGCGAGACCGCATTGCTATTCGGCGTACCGGTCAGCTTCCTCAACTGGGACGGCTTGAAGCATTTGCTGATGCCGGCATTCAACCTGGCCTTGTTCAACATCGCCCTGGTGATTCGCCTGACCCGTTCCGGCGCACAAGAGGCGCTGATGCAAGACTATGTCAAATTCGCCCGCGCCAAGGGCCTGCGCAATAGCCGGATTATCGGTGTCCACGTGCTGAAAAATATTCTGATTCCGATCGTCACTGTGATTGCGCTGCAATTCGGTTCGATCATCGCTTTCTCGATCGTCACCGAAACGGTATTTGCGTGGCCTGGCATGGGCAAGTTGATCATCGATTCGATCCGTGTGCTGGACCGGCCGGTGATTGTTGCCTATCTGCTGTTGATCGTCACCATTTTCATATTGATCAATCTTGTGGTCGACTTGTTGTATTCAGTGCTTGATCCACGCGTACGTCTGGCAGAAAGCAAAGGCTGAAATGGAATTGACGCAAGCATTCAATCATGCAGAGACGCCATGGAAGCGTTTCGTAGGGAATTTTTTTGATAGCAAGATCGCGACTGTCGGTTTCATCTTGCTGGTGTTGATTGTGCTGGCGGCGATCTTTGCACCGGTCATCTCACCGCAGAATCCGTATGACCTTGCCAAGCTTGACGTGATGGATTCGCGGCTGGAGCCGGGCAAGACGTCGATTGATGGCAGCATGACCTATCTGCTCGGTACCGACGATCAGGGCCGCGACATGCTGTCGGCGATCTTGTACGGGATCCGCATCTCGGTGATGGTCGGCGTGGTCAGTACCGTCATTGCGCTGTCGCTCGGCCTGACCTTGGGATTATTGGCGGGCTATGCCGGCGGCCGTACTGAAGCATTCATCATGCGCGTGGCGGATATCCAGCTGTCGTTTCCGCCGATCCTGATTGCCTTGATTTTATTGGCGCTGACCGGGCGCGGGGTCGACAAGATCATTATCGCCCTGGTGGCTGTGCAGTGGGCGTATTACGCACGCACCACGCGCAGCGCTGCGCTGGTGGAGCGTAAGAAGGAATATATCGAAGCCGCTACAGCGCTGGGCTTGTCGCCGTTGCGCATCATGTTCCGCCATCTGCTGCCGAACTGCCTGCCGCCGTTGATCGTGATCGCCGCACTGCAGGTAGCGTCAGCGATTTCTCTGGAGGCGACCTTGTCGTTTCTCGGCCTCGGCCTACCGATTACCGAACCTTCGCTTGGTTTGCTGATTGCCAATGGGTTTCAATATCTGCTGTCGGGAAAATACTGGATCAGCGTGTTCCCTGGCATCGCCTTGTTGGTGACGGTAGTGACTATCAACCTGGTCGCGGACCAGCTGCGCGATGTTCTCAACCCGCGTTTGCAAACGCAGTAGAAATGACATGAAGCCACGGTGCGAAAGCGAATGAGCATGCAAAACACAGCGACGCTGGTCGTCAATAATCTGCAGACCCAATTCACCACCCGAGCGGGACTGGTGAAGGCGGTCGACCAGGTATCGTTTTCGATCAATCGCGGCGAAATCATGGGATTGGTCGGCGAATCCGGCTCGGGAAAATCGATGACCGGTTATTCGATCATGGGCTTGATCGATACGCCTGGAAAAATCGTCGGTGGTGAAATCCTGCTGCACGGCAGCGATTTGCGCGGCCTGCCTGCGGAAGCGATGCGCAAGATTCGTGGTAACCGGATCGCGATGATTTTCCAGGATCCGATGATGACCCTGAACCCGGTCTTGCGCATCGATACGCAAATGGTGGAAGCGGTGCGGGCGCATCAGGATGTCAGCCGGATGGTGGCGCACGAAATGGCGCGCGAAGCGCTAGTGCGGGTTGGCATTCCGGCGCCCGACGAGCGGTTGGAGGCATACCCGCACCAATTTTCCGGCGGCATGCGGCAACGCGTAGCAATTGCGATTGCTTTGCTGAACAAGCCGGACCTGATCATCTGCGATGAACCGACCACCGCACTGGATGTGACGATACAAGGACAGATTTTGTATGAAATGCAGAAGCTGTGCCGCGAGTCCGGTACGGCGCTGATCTGGATCACGCATGATTTGTCGGTGGTGGCCGGATTGGCCGATACGGTTTCGGTGATGTATGCCGGCCGTATCGTTGAAAGCGGCACGGTGCAACAGGTGCTGGAGCAGCCGCGCCATCCGTACACACATGGTTTGATCGCCTCGGCACCTTCGCGCAATCCGCGTGGCCAGCCATTGCAGCAGATTCCCGGCATGACACCATCGCTACTGAATTTGCCGCAGGGCTGTGCGTTCCGCACGCGCTGCACTTATGCCAGCGCCGAGTGCGAACACACGCCTGAACTGCGCGCGGTGGAGCAACGCATGTTGCGTTGCTATCATCCCTTGCACGCGCGCGTGACGGAGGCGGTGCAATGAGTCAGATGATGAACGAGAACATTGTGGAGGCGGTGGACGCAGCACCGGCAACCGCGTTGCTTGAGCTGAAGGCAGTCAGCAAGCGCTTCGTCAAGACGCTGGACAATGCGGCGCGTATCGCCAACGTATTCGGCGCAGGCATGCAGCAAGAAGTGGTGCATGCGGTTGATGAGGTGAGCTTGCGCGTTGAACGCGGCGAGGTGGTCGGCCTGGTTGGCGAATCTGGTTGCGGCAAGTCGACGCTGGGGCGGATGGCGGTTGGACTGCACAGTTTGAGTGCCGGCGCGCGTTATTGGAAAGGCGAACAGCTGGAGCAGCTGGACGTTGCGGCAAGACGCAAAAAACAGCTGGCGATCCAGATGATTTTCCAGGATCCGTATGCGTCGCTGAATCCGCGCATGCGGGTGCAGGACATCGTTGGCGAGGCGCCGCTGGTGCATGGCATGGTCGATGCCGCACACCAGCGCGAATATGTGGAAAGCCTGCTGCAACGAGTCGGGCTCGATGGTGCCATGCTGCGCCGTTTTCCGCATCAGTTTTCCGGCGGCCAGCGGGCGCGGGTAGGGATTGCCCGTGCGCTGGCAGTCAAACCGGAATTCCTGGTATGTGATGAAGCGGTGGCGGCGCTGGACGTGTCGATCCAGGCACAGGTGCTGAACTTGTTCATCAAATTGCGCGACGAACTTGATTTGACATACTTGTTCATTAGCCATGATCTGGGCGTGGTCCGACATTTGTCGGACCGGGTGGTTATCATGTACCTGGGCCGGATTGTCGAATCGGCCTCGACCGATACCGTGTTTGCCCGCGCCAACCATCCCTACACGCAAGCACTGCTGGCTTCAGCGCCGAAACTGGAAGTGCGCAGGACCGAATTCTTCGCGGTGAAGGGAGAGATTCCGTCGCCGCTGCATCCGCCGAGCGGTTGCCATTTCCATCCGCGTTGCCCGCATGCGATGGGGCGCTGCAAAACGGATAAACCGGAGCTGAAAGAAATCAGCCCTAAACATTTTTCTGCCTGCCACCTGAACGACGCGGCAGGAGCGTAGGTGTCGAGTGACGCCTGGACATTATAAGGACCGCAATATGAGCAGCACAACCCACACCGATTTGAGGCCATCCGGCGCTGTCATGGAGATGATTGAGCGCCTGATCGCGTTCCAGACCGTCTCGCGCGATTCCAACCTGGGATTGATCGAATGGACGCGCGATTATCTGGCCGGCCTCGGCGTGTCGTCGCGTCTGACCTATGATGCGACAGGCAAGAAGGCCAACCTGTTTGCGACGTTGGGTGACGGCCCTAAGCCTGGCCTGATCCTGTCTGGTCATACCGACGTGGTGCCGGTCGACGGCCAGGCCTGGGATACTGATCCGTTCCAGGCGACCATCAAGGATGGGTTGTTGTATGGCCGCGGTTCGGCCGACATGAAGAGCTATATCGCCACCGCGCTGGCGCTGGCGCCGCAATTCCTGGCCGCAAAAATGGATGCGCCTTTGCACTTTGCGCTATCGTACGACGAGGAAGTCGGTTGTATCGGCGTACAGGGGTTGATCAAGGATCTGCAGGAACTGGGCTTGAAGCCGGCCGGCTGCATTGTCGGTGAACCGACTTCGATGCAGCCGATCATCGCGCACAAGGGTACGCATCGCTTCCGCTGCTGCATTCGCGGACGCGAGGCCCATTCCAGCTATACCACCATGGGTGTCAATTCGATCGAATACGCGGCGCGCATCATTGTCTATATCCGGCAGATGGCGGATCGCTTCGCACAGTTGGAAACCCGTGATTACGGTTTCACCGTTCCGTACACCACGATGCAGACCGGTTTGATAAAGGGCGGGCTGGCATCCAACATCGTGCCCAAGGATTGTAAATTCGAGTTCGAAGCGCGCACCATGCCGGGCGTCGATGTCGAAAAGCTGTATCGGGAAATCCAGGATTTCGCGGCCACGCTGTTGCCGGAAATGCAGCGGGTTGAACCGAATGCGGCGATCGACTTCGAGTGGCTGGCTTCGGCGCCGGGATTGAACATGCAGCCGGACGCCGCGGTGGTGCAGCTGGCCGCCGCGTTGGCGCGCAACAAGAATCATGGGGCGGTGTCGTATGGCACCGAAGCCGGCCTGTTCCAGCGCGCCGGCATCCCGACCGTGATATGCGGCCCGGGCAGCATTGAGCAGGCGCACCGCCCCAATGAATTCGTGGCGCTGGAGCAGTTGGCGCAATGCGAAGCGTTCATGCTGCGCCTGATGGATCCAGAGATGCGCTTGCGCGACTAAGCCGGGTGGACTAAATGCATCAGGGCAGTCTGGATTTTGCTACAGTAGCGTATTGAAGCATCCTGGCTTGATGACATTATGACTACTACTACCGTTCGTGCCGCTTGCCCGCACGATTGTCCCGATACCTGTGCGCTGCTGGTGACGGTCACCGACGGTGTCGCCACCGAGGTGCGTGGCGATCCCGACCATCCGACCACCGCTGGCGTGCTGTGCACCAAGGTCTCGCGCTATACCGAACGCACCTATCACAAGGATCGACTGCTACATCCGCTCAAGCGCGTCGGTAAAAAGGGTGAGGGCAAGTTCGAGCGGATCAGCTGGGAAGAGGCGATCGCTATCATCGCTGAACGGCTGGGCGACATCGCCGCACGCAATCCGCAAGCGATTCTTCCTTACAGCTATGCCGGCACCATGGGACTGGTACAGGGCGAATCGATGTCGATGCGCTTTTTCAACCGCATCGGCGCTTCGCTGCTGGATCGCACGATTTGCGCTTCGGCTGGCGGCACCGGTTACAAATACACCTTGGGCGCGCGGATCGGCACCGATCTGGAGCAGTTTCAGAACGCCAAGCTGATCCTGATCTGGGGTGGTAATCCGATTGCTTCCAACCTGCATTTCTGGATGCGCGCGCAGGAAGCCAAGCGCAACGGCGCCAAGCTGATCGCGATCGATCCTTACCGCTCGCTGACGGCGGATAAATGCCATCAGCATATCGCGCTGTTGCCGGGCACAGACTCGGCGCTGGCCTTGGGCATGATGCATGTTCTGATTGCCGAGAACTTGCTTGACCATGATTACATCGCGCAGTACACGCTGGGTTTTGACCAGTTGAAGCAACGTGTACAGGAATGGACGCCGCACAAGACTGCCGAGGTGTGCGGCATCAGCGCCGACGAGGTGTTGGATCTGGCGCGCGCCTATGGCGGCGCAGCGCAGCGTGGCGAAGCGGCGGCGATTCGCGTCAATTACGGTTTGCAGCGGGTGCACGGCGGTGGCATGGCGGTGCGCAATATCACTTGCCTGCCGGCGCTGGTCGGCGCCTGGCGCCATGCTGCCGGCGGCGTGCAGCTGTCGTCATCGGACAGCTTCCCGAAAAACAACCAGGCTTTGCAGCGCCCCGATTTCCTGATCCGCAACGGTGTGGCGCCGCGCACCATCAACATGAGCACCATCGGCGACGATTTGCTGCGCGAATCATCCGCTGAGTTCGGCCCAAAGATTGAGGCCTTGATCGTGTACAACTCGAATCCGGTGGCGATAGCGCCGGAATCCGGCGTGGTCGCCCAAGGCTTCGCGCGCGAAGACCTGTTCACCGTGGTGCTGGAGCATTTCCAGACCGATACCGCCGACTATGCCGACATCGTGCTGCCGGCAACAACGCAGCTGGAACATGTCGACGCCCATTCGGCCTACGGCCACTTGTACATGCTGGCCAACAATGCGGCCATTATGCCGCTCGGCGAAGCCAAGCCGAACACGGAAATTTTCCGTCTGCTGGCGGCCCGCATGGGCTTCGACGATGCTTGTTTCCGGGAGAGCGATGATGAAATCGCTGCACAGGCGTTCGACCGCAACAACCTGCGTGCGGTCCATTTTGATTGGGATTCACTGAAGCAAAAAGGCTGGCAAAAACTGAACATCTCCGATGCACCGTTCGCTAATGGCGGCTTCCCGACGCCGTCGGGGAAATGCGAGTTTTACAGCGCACAGATGCAGAAGGATGGACTTGATCCGCTGCCGACTTATATTGCACCGTATGAATCGCGTGTCAGCAATCCGCAGTTGGCCAGCAAATATCCGCTGGCGATGATTTCACCGCCGGCACGTAATTTCCTCAACTCCAGTTTCGTCAATGTCAAAAGCCTGCGCGATACCGAAGGCGAACCGCATCTCGACATGCATCCGGCAGATGCCGCGCAACGTGGCGTGGTCAGCGGCGATACCGTGCGCATCTACAACGACCGCGGCAGTTTCAACGCCAAACTGAGGGTGACTGATAAGGCGCGCATCGGCCTGGTGGTTGGCCTGTCGATCTGGTGGAAAAAAATGGCTAGCGACGGCAAGAATGCCAACGAGGTGACTAGCCAGCGGCTGACCGATATGGGCAGGGCGCCGACCTTCTACGACGTGTTGGTGGAAGTGGAAAAAATACCCGCCGAGAGTAGCGCCGAAACATGAGCACGCGTCTGCGCCTGGTTCTTTGCCTCGTTTTGCTGGCATCGGGCTGTGCGCAGGTTGCTTATTACGGCCAGGCCGCGCACGGCGAGTTTTCGCTGCTTGATCGCGCTCGTCCGATTGACGACTGGCTAGCCGATCCGGGCGCCGATGCCGGACTCAAGGCCAAGCTGGCGCGCACCAAGCAGATGCGTCGTTTTGCGATCAGCGAACTGGGTCTGCCGGACAACCGCAGCTACACTGAATACGCCGATCTGCAGCGGCCATTCGCGCTGTGGAATGTGGTGGCGGCGCCGGCCTTGTCGTTGGAACCGAAGCAATGGTGTTTTCCGATCGCCGGCTGCGTCAATTACCGCGGCTATTTCAACCAGACCGCTGCACAGAAATTTGCCATGGGCTTGCGCGAGCAGGGCTTTGACGTGCAGGTCAGCGGTGTGCCGGCGTACTCGACGCTCGGCTGGTTCAACGATCCTTTGCTGTCGACTTTCATCAAATATCCCGATGGCGAACTGGCGCGCTTGATCTTCCACGAGCTGGCGCACCAGACGGTTTACGCCAAGGACGATACGCAATTCAATGAGTCGTTCGCCATAACGGTCGAGCAGGCGGGCGTCGAGCGCTGGCTGCAGGCGGTCGGCAATCAAAAGATGCGCGACGCCTATGTCCAGTTCGAAGGACGCAAGGAGGATTTCCTGGCGCTGCTCTTGAAGTGTCGCAAACAGTTAGCAGCCAATTACGCGAGCGATGTCAGCGATGCGCAAAAGCTGCAGCGCAAGGCCGCCATATTTTCGGCACTGCAGGAAGATTATCAGCAGCTCAAGCTGAAGTGGGGCGGGTACACCGGGTTCGATCGCTGGTTTGCCGAGCCGTTGTCGAATGCGCACCTGGCGCTGGTGGCAACCTATTACGATCTGGTGCCCGGTTTCCGCGCTTTGCTGGCACAACAAAAGACCTTCCCCAGATTCTATGCGGCTGTCGCCAAACTGGCGGAACTCAGTAAAGACGAAAGACATCGTCAACTGGATGAATTGGCAAAAAAAGGCACCGATGTAAATTCCTTGGTTACAATGTCTGAATGACATTTAACGCCGACCTGCATCGCAGTACGTTGAAATTGCCCAATCGCCTGGCGCGTAATGGGGTCTATGACAGCGCGTTGGAAATGAGTGTGCTCGATGCCGGGCCCGAGTACGGGCGCGGACCACGCAACCAGCAGCCGACCATGGTGTTCATCCATGGCTTCGGCGGCCGCGCGGCATACTGGGAGTACCAGCTGGAGCAATTCCAGATTGATTACCGGGTGATCGCGCTTGATCTGCGCGGGCATGGCTACACCGATGCGCCGACGGAGGCGGAAGGCGCGCATTACGATGTGCCGGAATTGGTCGCCGATATCGTCGCTGCGCTCGATCAGCTGGACTTGCCACCGCAATTCATTCTGGTTTGCCATTCATTCGGTGGCGCCCTGTCTTCTTACTTCCTCAAGCATTTCCCGGAACGTGTTTCGGCACTGGTCGTGATTGCGTCGGCAGCACGTTTTCGCCTGCGTCTGGCGGGTCGGATGCTGTTGCGCATGCCGCCGCGGATATTCGATCTGGCGCGCCGTATCATGCCCTATCTCGGCATCAATGCGGCACGCATCTATCCGCCGTCGCATGTGGTGTACCTGCAAAATAAAAATGCGTTGCTGCCGTGGGATGGCCGTGAATATCTGCGTGCGATCAATGTGCCGACGCTGGTGATCCTTGGGCACCGCGACATCCTGTTCGATGAAGAAGCCTACAAGGAAGTGGCGCGCCTGATTCCCGGCGCGGAAGAAGTGGTGGTGCCGGTGTCGGCGCATCAGGTGATGGTGGAGCGGCCGGATGCCGTCAATCGCGCCATCGAACGCTTCCTGCAGATGCAATCCGATCCGCTGCAACTGGCTGAGCGGCGCGCGCAGCAGAAGGCGGAACGACGCGCCGCGCGCAAGCAGCTCGAGGCCGAGCGGCCATGGCTGAAATTCTACGATTCCCGCACGCCATATCGCATCAAGTTACCGACTGTGCCGTTGCCGCGTTTGCTGGAAGGCACCGCCCGGCGTTTTGGCAAGACTACGGCATTGTCGTATGGCGGCGGCAAGATCAACTGGCGTGAACTGGATCGGCAAGCGAATCGGTTCGCGCACGGCTTGATCAACATGCGCATCAAGCCCGGTGAGCGGGTCCTGCTGGCGCTGCCGAACATGCCGTCGCTGGTGATCGCCTATTTCGGCGTACTGAAGGCCGGCGCCGTTGCCGTGTTGAGCGATGCTGCGACATCGCCGGAAGTGTTGCTGACCCGGATTGTCGATGCCGCAGCGGTCGTGCTGATCACCACCACCAACCGCTACGATGAATTGCGCGATGAACTGCAGACCGACCCGCGCGCAGCCGGCTTGCGGCGCGTGATATTCGCCTCAATGATCGATCATCTGGGCTGGCGCGAAAAATTGAAATTTGCGTTGCTGCATCACGTCCAGGAAGGACATTGGCTGCCATGGTTCCGCCAGGATTCGCAGCATCGCAGGCAAGAACGGCGCTATCTGAAGTTCAAGCAGGTGCTGGGACGCGGCAACAACTATGTGCCGGAGGTGGCGCAGGACGTTGCCGATATCGCTGTGGTGGTATACACCTATGGAACCACAAGGACACCGCTGCCGGTGGCGCTGTCGCATCGCAACCTGGCGGCCAATGCGTTGCAACTGCGCCATTGGCTGCCGGAATCGCGGCCCGGCGATGAGCGCTTCCTGGCGCAGCAACCGCTGACGAGTGCTTATGGCCTGACCGGCTTGCTGCATCTTGGCGTCTATCTTGGCGCCACCCTGATCCTGTTGCCAGGCGCTGAGCTGGAACCTCTGCTGAAGACTGTCAGGAAAATGCGCCCGACCTATTTCCCGACCACGCCGCGCATGGTGCGCGAACTGGCACATACCGCCGGCGTGCGGCGTTACGGCCTGGCTTCGATCCGGGTTTGCGCAGTCAGTGGTTCGCCGCTGGCGCAGGAAATCCGCGAAGAGTTTGAAAAGCTGACGCGTGGCCGCCTGGTCGAAGCCTATGGCCTGACCGAAGCATCGCCTGCGGTGTTGGCGATGCCGCTGTCGGCGCGGCCGCATCCTGGCGTGGTCGGTGTACCACTACCGGACACTGAGGTGAAAGTTGTCGATCTGGATAATGACGCCGATCTGCCGCCAGATACGCTGGGCGAGTTGTGGGTGCGCGGGCCGCAGCTGTTTTCCGGCTACGATCACGCGCACGCTGGCTTGCCAACGCACAGCGTGACTGCCTTGAATCTGATTGCCAAAAAAATAAGCAAAGAACGCTTGCACGACGGTTGGTTCGCCACTGGCGATGTGGCCAGCATTGATGAGGACGGTTTTGTTTCGATTATCGACCGGAAGAGTAATATGTTGATACGAGGCGGCCAGCGGGTATTCCCACGGCAGATCGAGGAAATCCTGTTCGAACATCCTGCGGTGGCGGTGGTGCACGTCAAGTGGAGTCCTGACGATGAAGGCGTTAACCACTTGCGCGCCGAGGTTTTGTTGCATCACAACATGAAGGTGAGCGTCGAAGAATTGCTCAAATACGCATCAAAACGCTTGCATGCCGAGGCTTTGCCCGATAGCATCGCGATAGAACAAAAAAATACAACCGTGCTTTTTTAGCGGACCCAGTTGCTATCCCCCTATCGGCGTGTTTTTCCTCTCTCGAAGTGGAGCAGGCCAAAAAAACAATGCATTTATAACAAGCAGAGACTAAAGGCAGAACATGGATAAATTTTGGCTCAAATCGTATCCTGAAGGCGTGTCGACCGAGATTGACTACACTCAATATCAGTCCCTGGTGCAGTTGCTGGAAGAGGCGTTCCAGAAGTACGCGGCGCGCAATGCCTACGCTTGCATGGGTAAGTACCTGACCTACGCCGAAGTTGACCAGCTGTCGCGCAAAGTTGGCGCCTGGCTGCAAGCCAAGGGCCTGCAAAAGGGCGCACGCGTGGCCATCATGATGCCGAACGTGTTGCAATATCCGGTAGCGATCGCCGCCATCCTGCGCGCCGGCTATACCGTGGTCAACGTCAATCCGCTGTACACGCCGCGCGAGCTTGAGCACCAGTTGAACGACTCCGGCGCGGAAGCCATTTTCATCCTTGAGAATTTTGCCACCACCTTGCAGCAGGTGGTCGCGCGTACCAAGATCAAGCATGTCGTGGTGGCCAGCATGGGCGACCTGATGGGCGTCAAAGGTTTGCTGGTGAACCTGGTGGTGCGCCATGTCAAGAAGATGGTGCCGAGTTTTTCCCTACCGGGTTCGGTGCCGTTCAATACCGTCTTGTCGCAAGCTTCGTCAATGCAGCTGAAGCCGGTTGCACTGACGCCAGACGACGTCGCCTTCCTGCAATACACCGGCGGCACCACAGGCGTTTCCAAGGGCGCGACGCTGTCGCATCGGAACGTGGTGGCCAATGTGCTGCAGGCGGAAGCCTGGCTGTCGCCTGGCCTGGCCAAGGGGCCGAAGGTCGAGCAGCTGGCGTTTGTCTGCGCGCTGCCGCTGTACCATATTTTTGCGCTCACGGTATGCGGCATGCTGGGCATGCGCGAAGGCGCGTTGAACCTGTTGATTCCCAATCCACGCGATATCGCAGGCCTGATCAAGGAAATGTCGAAGTACCAGATCAATACTTTCCCGGCCGTTAATACGCTGTATAACGCGCTCCTGCATCACCCTGATTTCGCCAAGCTGGACTTCTCCGGTTACCGCGTTTGTGTCGGTGGCGGCATGGCGGTGCAAAAGGCGGTGGCGGACAAATGGATGGAAGTGACCGGTTGCCCGATCATCGAAGGTTACGGCTTGTCCGAAACCTCACCGATCGCCTGCGCCAATCCATGCACCATCACCGAGTACAGCGGCACTATCGGCCTGCCTTTGCCATCGACCGAGATCGCTATCCTGGACGATGCCGGCAACCCGGTTCCGCTTGGCCAGCCAGGCGAGATCGCGATTCGCGGTCCGCAGGTGATGAGCGGCTACTGGAACCGTCCGGATGAAACGGCAAAAGTCATGACGCCGGACGGCTTCTTCAAGTCGGGCGATATTGGCGTCATGGATGAGCGTGGCTACACCAAAATTGTCGACCGCAAGAAAGATATGATTCTGGTATCCGGTTTCAATGTGTATCCGAATGAAGTCGAGGGCGTGGTGGTGCAGCATCCTGGCGTGCTGGAATGCGCCTGCGTCGGCGTGCCGGATGAGCATGCCGGCGAAGTGGTGAAAATTTTCGTGGTGCGCAAGGATCCGGCATTGACGGCTGAGCAGCTGATGGCATATTGCCGTGAACAGCTGACCGGTTACAAGCGTCCGAAATATATCGAGTTCCGCACTGAACTGCCGAAGACGAATGTGGGCAAGATCCTGCGCCGCGAACTACGCGACGAAAAGCCGGTTGAGCAAAAGCAGGCGGCTTAATAGTTTGAACGAAGTGGCATCATGCCGGACGCCACGGTTGTGAAGTAAAAACCCCGGATGGGCCACAAGCACATCCGGGGTTTGTTTTTTTAGCGCTGCAGATCGGCGTTTTACCTTTCTAGGTCACCATTCAGCGAAACTGCCATCCTTGTGACGCCAGATCGGATTGCGCCAGCGATGGCCGATGGCGGCGCGTTCCTTGACGTACTCCTCGTTGATCTCGATACCGAGTCCTGGCCCTTGCGGAATGGTGACATAGCCTTTGTCGTAGGCAAACACGTCGGGATTTTTCACGTAGTCGAGCAAGTCGTTGCTTTCGTTGTAGTGGATGCCCAGGCTTTGCTCTTGGATGAAGGCGTTGTACGATACCGCATCGACTTGCAGGCAGGCCGCCAGTGCGATCGGACCGAGCGGGCAGTGCAGCGCCACCGCAACGTCGTAGGCTTCGGCCATGGTGGCGATCTTACGGGTTTCCGTGATGCCACCGGCATGCGAGACATCGGGCTGAATGATGTCGACATAGCCTTCGCTGAGGACGCGCTTGTAATCCCAGCGCGAGTAGAGCCGTTCACCAAGGGCGATTGGCGTGCTGGTCAGCGGCGCCAGTTCCTTCAGCGCTTCATAGTTTTCGCTGAGAACCGGCTCCTCGATGAACATCAGCTTGTACGGCTCCAGTTCCTTGATCAGGATCTTGGCCATCGGCTTGTGCACCCGGCCGTGAAAATCAACGCCGATGCCGATGTGCGGGCCGACCGCTTCGCGCACTGCGTCAACGTTTGCCAGCGTCGCCTCGACCTTTTCATACGAATCGACGAACTGCAATTCTTCTGTGCCGTTCATCTTCACCGCAGTAAATCCGCGCGCCACTGCGTCCCTGGCCGCAGCCGCGGTGTCGGCCGGACGATCGCCGCCGATCCAGGAATAGACGCGGATGCTGTCGCGCACTGGGCCGCCCAGCAATTGGCTGACCGATACGCCGAGCGCTTTACCCTTGATATCCCACAACGCCTGGTCGATGCCGGCCAGCGCGCTCATGTGGATTGCGCCGCCGCGATAGAAACCGCCGCGATACAGCACTGTCCAGTGGTCTTCGATATGGCGCGGATCCTTGCCGATGAGGTAGTCGGACAGCTCTTCGACCGCCGCCGCCACACTATGGACGCGGCCTTCCACCACCGGTTCGCCCCAGCCAACCACGCCCTCGTCGGTTTCGATCTTGAGGAAGCACCAACGCGGCGGTACGATGAAAGTGGTCAGTTTGGTGATTTTCATTAATGTTATCTCCTAGAATCCATTGCTGGCGTCGGGACGGGCCCGCACCCGGTTAATTTTTCTCTTGCGTCGCACACCAGGCGGCGACGAATTTGTTTGCATTATGGCCGACCTGCTCGGCGCTCAAGCCGGGTTTGTACAGCGCCGATCCCAGGCCGAATCCGGAAGCGCCGGCGCTGATGAATGTTGCCAGGTTGTCCGGCGTGACGCCGCCGACCGGCAGCAAGGCCACCTCGTGCGGAATCACGGCGCGCCAGGCCTTGACGACTGCGGGGCCGAGTTGCTCGGCTGGGAACATTTTCAACACATCGGCGCCAGCGGCGAGTGCGGCAAAGGCTTCCGTTACTGTGGCGACTCCCGGTGCGCATGCCAGTCCGGCCTGTTTGGCGGCAGCGATCACACTGGCGTCGCTGTGCGGCATCACGATGATTTCTCCGCCAGCTTGTTTGACGGAGACAACCTGATCCACTGTCAGCACAGTACCGGCGCCGACCATGCAGTCGGCAGGCAGGGTGTTGCGTAGCGTGGAGATGCTGTTGAAAGGTTCGGGTGAATTGAGCGGCACTTCGATGATCCTGAATCCGGCCTCGTACAACCTGACGCCTATCGCCGCTACTTCATGTGGCTGGACGCCGCGCAGGATGGCGATCAGCCCACATTGTTTCATTGCATTTTTTAGCATGGTGCGTTCCTGGAAATTGGGCGTATATCACACTGTCTTCAGCAAACCGGCGGTCAGCGCAAGCTGCCACAAGCCACGTTCGGTAGCCTGCGCCATGACGTCTGTTCGCGCAAAGCCATAGGCGCGCAGCACGCTTGCATAGCGCTCGCATAAAGCGGACTCGCCGACCAGGATGACGCGCGACGGCTGTCGCTCATGCTGTCGCAGCAGATCCTGCAACGCCGAGATTTCGTGGCCGATCAGTAGCCCCGACAGATACTCGCGCTGGCCGGTGCCATCCAGTTCGCCAGTCAATCCCAGCGTGCGCGTGCTGAATATGGTCGATAGTACGCCGGCACGGCCGGCGGCGGTTTGCGGCACCCGCAGGCCGCGCTCGAATGCGGTGGCGCTGGCATGTACGTTTTCCGTTGTTTGCATCCCGCGGCCGAGGATGGTGTGCCCGCAGAGCGCGGCAAATACTTCGCCGGTCATGAAGGTGTCGAAATGCGTTAGTTCGGCTTGTGCGTCTGTGCGCCGGATCTGCACCCATTTTGAATGCGTACCGGGCAAGCCGATCAGAATTTCATCCTGTAGCGTGGCCTGCTTGCCAAGTGCACTGAGGACGCCGACAACCTGGGTTTCTTCGCCGCGCATCACGTTCGGCAGCAACACATTCTGGATCAGGCCGGGCACGATGTGGATCAACTGGCCTTGGCGATTGCGGACGATGCTCAAGTTGCCGCCGATGTCTGCGACAGCGATCGGCACTGACAAATAGGGAGCTTCAAGCCATCCCTGGCGGCTGCCGACCATGCCCGCAGCGATCACCGGTGTGGCTGGCGCGGCTTGCAGCCAGTCGCCACAAGCCTGCTCGAAGGCCGCCTCGAAACCGTCTTTTTCGCCGGCACCAGCAACGGTTTCAGGCAATTGCATCACGCCCCACGGCAACGCACGCATTTCCAGGGTTTGTCCACCTGTCCCAAGCCGATATGCGCGTAGCGATGAGGTACCCCAGTCGAGGGCGATCAAGCGCGTTTGTTGCGAGGCTGGATGCATGAGTCTTGTCAGTTTGAAAATTGTCGGCGAAATTGCAGGGCAGAAGTAGCGTGGCGTACTTTATTCTGGCTGCAATTTTCTGTCAATATATGATATCGTGTCCCAATATGTGGGATTTTAATTGTTTTTGACAGGCACATGCAATGCGCAAAATACTCGATACGCTCGACTCCAAGGCCGCCAGTACACATACCGATGACCAAGCTACGGCGGCGCCAAGCGGCACCCAGACGCTGACGCGCGGCTTGGCAGTGCTGCAGGCAGTCGCTGGCGGCGCGCGCGATTTGAAAGAAATCGCAAAACTGCTTGGAACCACGCGCAGTACTACGCATCGGCTCGCAAGCTGCCTGGTGCAGGAGCGTTATCTGCGGTTTACGCCGAATGCCGGTTATGTACTGGGGCCGAAATTGATCGAGCTGGGCTTCCAGGCGCGTGACGAAGTCTCGCTGGCAGTGGTAGCGCGGCCCTATCTGGAACAATTGGCGGAGCAGTCTGGCGACACCATACACCTGGCTTTGCAGGATGATGATGACGTGCTGTACCTGGATAAGATACCAGGTAAGAAAGGCTTGGAAATGCGCTCGCGCGTCGGCCATCGGATGCCGATTGCGACCACCGGCGTCGGCAAGGCCTTGATGTTGGGCATGGATGAGGAAGATTGGAAAAGCTTGTATCAGAAACGCAGTTCGGCTACCAGCGTCGATACCTCGCGGCGGCTGCCGAAGCGCAGCTGGAGCGAATTTCGCGACCAGATGCGGCAGTACGCCAAAGGTGGTTATGCTTTTGATCTGGAAGACAATGAACCGTCGATACGCTGCGTGGCGGCGCCAATCTACGATGCCAGTCACGCGATAGTGGCTGCGATCAGTGTCTCCAGCACCGTGCCGTATATGCCGCTCAAGCGGATGCAGTCGCTGATCGCGGTGGTGCAAGCCGCGGCGGCCCGCATTTCAAGCGAGCTCGGCGCGGCCCGTTAGAGGGGTGTTCAGTTTGCTAGCGGCGGCAACTGGCGTGGCTTGCGATCTGAATCGGTAGCGACATAAGTCAGCGTCGCTTCGGTGACCTTGACGATTTCCGTCTGCAACCGGTTGCGCTCGGCATAGACTTCGACGTTGACCGTGATCGAGGTATTGCCGACCTTGACGATATCGGCATAAAACGACAGCAGGTCGCCAACAAATACCGGTTGCTTGAACAGGAACGAATTCACTGCAATCGTCGCGACACGGCCGTTGGCGCGGCGCGTGGCCGGCAGCGAGCCGGCGATGTCGACTTGTGCCATGATCCAGCCGCCGAACACATCGCCGTGGATATTGGCATCCGCCGGCATTGGCATTACGCGCAGTTGTGGCACGGCGCCATGCGGCAGTTTGTTGTCTTTTTGGTCAGTCATCTTTTATTTTCCCCGAGGGCTACAATTAACCTTCGTAGCTTAAACCATTCTTTCAGATTGTCATTCATGCGCCACCATTCTTCAGGTCCGTCGGACGCTGCTCCTGCCGGGGCGGCCGAGCCCAAACGCAGCGACTGGGCCACCATCAAGACCCTGCTACCTTACCTGTGGACGTACAAGTGGCGAGTCTCGCTGGCGTTGCTGTTCATGCTCGGCGCCAAGCTGGCCAACGTTGGCGTGCCATTAGTGTTGAAAAAGCTGGTCGACAGCATGACCATCACCGCCAGCCATCCGCAGGCGATGCTGGTCTTGCCGTTGGGTATCCTGGTGGCGTATGGCGCCCTGCGTTTGAGCACCACGTTGTTTACCGAATTGCGTGAGTTCGTCTTTGCTCGCGTTACCCAGCGCGCCGTCCGCACCATTGCGCTGCAGGTGTTCCGGCATCTGCATTCGCTGTCACTGCGTTTTCACCTGAATCGCCAGACCGGCGGCATGACGCGTGATATCGAACGCGGCACGCGCGGCATTTCGTCGCTGGTGTCATACGCGCTGTTCAGCATCTTGCCGACCCTGATTGAAATCTCGCTGGTGCTGGGCTATCTGATGCTGCATTACGACATCTGGTTTGCCGGCATCACATTGGTGGCGTTGGTCAGCTATATCGTATTCACGGTCACTGTGACCGAGTGGCGTACGCATTTCCGCCGCGCCATGAATGCACTCGATTCGAGCGCCAATACCAAGGCTGTCGATTCGCTGATCAACTACGAAACCGTCAAGTATTTCGGCAACGAAGAATACGAAGCAAGGCGCTACGACGACGGCTTGATGCGCTATGAAACTGCAGCCGTGAAATCGCAGACTTCCTTGTCGCTGCTGAACACGGGACAATCACTGATCATTGCGATCGCGGTAACGCTGATCCTGTGGCGCGCCACGCAGGGCGTGATCGACGGCAAGATGACGCTGGGTGACCTGGTGCTGGTCAACTCGTTCATGATCCAGCTCTATATCCCGTTGAATTTCCTCGGTGTGATTTATCGCGAGATCAAGCAGAGCCTGGCCGATATGGAGCGGCTGTTCCACCTGCTCGATGAGAACCGCGAAATCGCCGATGCCGAAGGCGCACGGCCGCTGCTTACTGGCGGTGCCCAAGTGCGTTTTTCGCATGTCGATTTCAGCTACGAGAGCAAGCGCCAGATTCTGTTCGATGTCGATTTCACGATCGCCGCCGGCACCACCACTGCGGTGGTCGGGCACAGCGGTTCCGGCAAGTCGACCTTGTCGCGCTTGCTGTTCCGCTTCTACGACATCAATAGCGGCCATATCACTATCGACGGCCAGGATTTGCGCGATGTCACGCAAGCCTCGCTGCGTCAAGCTATCGGCATCGTGCCGCAGGATACCGTACTGTTCAATGACAGCATCGAGTACAACATCGCCTACGGCAAGCCTGGCGCCAGCAAGGATGAAATCATCGCTGTCGCCAAGGCGGCGCATATTCACGATTTCATCGAGTCGCTGCCGGATGGCTATGATTCGATGGTCGGCGAGCGCGGCCTGAAATTGTCGGGCGGTGAAAAGCAGCGCGTCGCCATCGCCCGCACCTTGTTGAAGAATCCTGCGGTGCTGATATTTGATGAAGCGACTTCGGCACTCGATTCGAAGTCGGAGCAAGCAATCCAGGCGCAGCTGAAGGAAATCGCCAAAGACCGGACCACGCTGGTGATTGCGCATCGGTTGTCGACGATTGCCGACGCAGCGCAAATATTGGTGCTCGATCACGGCCGGATTGTCGAGCGTGGTACGCATGCCCAGTTGCTGGCGGCAAACGGCGCTTACGCGCAAATGTGGTTGCGCCAGCAGGCGCATCCGGAAGAGATTGGCAGCACGTCGCCGGCGCAATCCGACGCCGACGACTATCCCGACAACGTGGTGCGGATGGTGTAGCGGCACAACGCGCGTACCGATTTTCGATGCTGGAATTCCCGACTCGCGTTACGATAGCGGGATGGAAAGCAAATGGCTAGAAGACTTCATCTCATTGGCGGAAACCCACAGTTTCAGCCGCTCCGCAGAATTGCGTCACGTCACGCAGCCGGCGTTCTCACGCCGGATCCAATCGCTGGAGGCGTGGCTAGGCGCCGATCTGATTGATCGCACCTCATATCCGACGCGCCTGACCGCGGCCGGCGAAGTGTTTTACGAGCAGGCCTTGGAAATGCTCGGGCAGATCAACAATGCGCGTGCGCTGATGCGCGGCAAGCGGCCTACGGCGCTGAGCACGGTCGATTTCGCGGTGCCGCATACCTTGTCGCTGACCTATGTGCCGCGCTGGATACGGGTGCTGGAAGAGGGCTTCGGCCCCCTCAACACGCGCTTGCTGGCGCTGAATGTGCACGATGCGGTGATGGCGATGGTAGACGGCGGTTGTGATCTGCTGTTGTGCTACCACCATCCGCGCCAGCCAGTGCAGCTTGACACCGGTCGCTACGATTTGATTACGCTCGCAGCGAAGTGCTGCGCGCCTATGCGCATTGCAACAAGGCCGGTGTTCCTGACTACCTGTTCCCCGGCAGCGCCAGCGCGCCGTTGCCATTTCTGTCCTATACCAGTAATGCCTACCTCGGTCGCATGGTTGAGCTGATCCTGGCAGATTCGAAGAAGCCCTTGTACCTGGAAAAACGCTATGAGACCGACATGGCGGAAGGGTTGAAAATGATGGCGCTGGAAGGGCATGGTGTAGCGTTTTTGCCGGAGTCGGCGGTGACGCGCGAGGTCAAGCTGAAGCAGTTGGCGAGCGTTGACCAGGATGCGCCGGAGTGGGAAGCGACGATGGAAATCCGTTTGTACCGAGAACGTCCGACGGTGCAGAGGCCGGGCAAGCCGGTGGTGGCCAGGTTGTGGGCTTATCTGCTGCAACAGCAGGAAGCTGCGGCCAGGAGCAGTAAGCGTAAAACCGCTAATCCCGCTTCGAGTCCCATCTCGTAATCGTTCGATTGCCGTCAATCCGCGGCAGGAGTCCGCCGGGGAGATTCTTGCCGCCCGGATTGTATTATTCATATCAATGCAAAAAATGCATAGTTACATGCGCACAAAGCATTGGCTTTGCCCTGCGTCGTTGCCCTACGATCTGCGACTAGACCGATTTAGCCCCGGTGTAGTCTCCTTAAAAGGGGCCGGCCTGCAATCTCAGGAGCGCGCAAAGAATGACTATCAAGCATGAAGTCCCATCCTATCTGACGCAACATGGCATTGGTCCATGGGGCGACTATCTCGAACAAATTGACCGTGTAACTCCCTATCTCGGAAATCTGGCCCGCTGGGTCGAGACGATGAAGCGTCCCAAGCGGATCCTGGTCGTCGACGTGCCAATCGAGCGTGACGACGGTACCATCGCTCACTTCGAAGGTTATCGCGTACAGCACAACACTTCGCGTGGTCCAGGCAAGGGCGGCGTCCGTTTCCACCAGGACGTGACCTTGTCGGAAGTGATGGCCCTGTCGGCCTGGATGACCGTCAAGAACGCGGCAGTCAACGTGCCATACGGCGGTGCCAAAGGCGGTATTCGGGTTGATCCGAAGACCCTGTCGCAAGGCGAGCTGCAGCGTATGACACGCCGCTACACCAGCGAAATCAACATCATCATCGGACCGAACAAGGATATCCCTGCGCCGGACGTCAACACCAACGAACAGATCATGGCCTGGATGATGGATACCTATTCCATGAACCAAGGCAGCACGGCATCTGGCGTGGTGACCGGCAAGCCGATCTCCCTGGGCGGTAGCCTGGGACGGCGTGAAGCTACCGGCCGCGGCGTGTTTGTGGTCGGCTGCGAAGCGGCTGCCAAGCGCGGCTTGAATATCCATGGCGCCAAAGTTGCGGTGCAAGGTTTCGGTAACGTCGGCGGCATCGCTGCGCGTTTGTTCTCGGAAGCCGGCGCCAAAGTGGTGGCGGTGCAGGACCATATTTCCACAGTAGTGCGTTCCAGCGGCCTGGACGTGGCGGCATTGCAAGCGCACGTCAATGAAACCGGCAGCGTCGCCGGCTTCAAGGGCGGCGAAGAGATCAGCGATCGTGCGCAGTTTTGGGCAGTCGACTGTGATATTTTGGTGCCTGCAGCATTGGAGCAGCAAATCACCGTGGAAAACGCTTCGTCGATCCGCGCCAAGATCATTCTCGAAGGCGCGAACGGTCCGACCAGTCCAGCCGCAGATGACATCCTGCATGAAAAGGGTGTGTTGGTCGTGCCAGACGTGATCGCCAACGCCGGTGGTGTGACGGTCAGCTATTTCGAATGGGTACAGGATTTCTCCAGCTTTTTCTGGACCGAAGATGAAATTAATCTTCGTCTTACCCGGATCATGCGCGAAGCCTTTACGGCCGTATGGCAGTTGGCTGAAGAGAAGAAAGTCTCGCTCCGTACCGCGGCATTTATCGTCGCATGTACCCGCGTACTGCAGGCGCGCGAAATGCGCGGTTTGTATCCTTGATTGATGTTGCGTTATAGTCGAAATATTTTTCTCACGCGCAACTGGCATGCTACATCGCCAGTTGCGCGTATTTGCAATCTGGCTCCGGTAGAATCCGGGCCATTATTCCATTCGGCGACACAATTAAGTTGCCAAAAGAAAATAAATTGGCTGGCTTGAATATTGCATGTTTAAGCACGTCCATTGCATAAAAGATATTTCGACATCAGTAGCGCAAATTAACAGGAGAGTAATGTGGTGACTAGGGAATGTAAGGGACCGATCATGCCGTGTGGCGCAATTCCGGCTATGGCGTGGCGTTAGCGTTGTTGCTCAGTGTTATGGCGACAGCTGCCCGTGCCGAGGATGTATTGGCAAAAATACGTGATAGCAAGACGATTACACTTGCTTATCGGGAGGCTTCTTTCCCATTCTCCTATTTGGATCAGGACAAAAAACCGGTTGGCTATGCGATCGACTTGTGCCTCAAGATAGCTGATGCGGTCAAGCAGCAGCTAAAGCTGCCGCAATTGAATATCGCGTATGTTCCGGTGACTTCGTCCAATCGGATTGACGTGATTGCAAGCGGAAAGGCCGATCTGGAATGCGGTTCGACGACCAATAATGCGGAACGCCGCAAGCGTGTTGATTTCACTATCGCACATTTCATGGCATCGTCGCGCATGATCGTCCGAGTTGACGACAAGATCAAGAACTGGCCTGATCTGCGCAACAAGAAAGTGGTGACGACCAAGGGTACGACGAGTGTAAAGTCGCTGGAAGACCGCGGTCAGGTGCGTTCGCTGAACATGACTGTGCTGGAGGGCCACGATCACAACGAATCGTTCAAGATGGTGGAAGACAAGACTGCCGACGCGTTCGTGATGGATGACGTGCTGCTCTATGGCTTGAAAGCCACAGCCAAGAATCCTGCCGCCTATGCCATCGTCGGTGAGCCTTTGACTACCGAGCCGTATGCCATCATGCTGCCGAAAGGCGACCCGGCATACAAGGCGCTGGTTGACCGTGAAATGGGCCGCATCATTCACGATGGAGAGATTTACAAGCTGTACACCAAGTGGTTCCTGAGCCCGATACCGAATAAAAATAATCTTACGCTGAACATGCCTATGGGCTATCTTTTCAGAGAGTCATTGCGGTTTCCGTCGGATCAGGTGGGAAACTAATAGAGTGCGGAATAACGTTTAAGAGCCACCGCAGCGTGGCAAATTTGGAATGATTGAGCAAGAAATTGCAGTAACAAGGTGCGCATCATGATGAGGGGTGCATCATGATGTTCACTGTACCGAAGTAGAGAAATCGATGTAATTGAATGTTTTATAAAGTGAGGGAGATGAGTGTTTTTGGAGGAGTGGCAAGAATAAAAAATAAGCATCAGTTTAAGTCCGCTTTTGAAGCAGACATTTGTTAAACTATACAGATAATTTTTTCGGGAGTTGTTATGAAGTCATCAAAATTAGTTGTTGCTTTGGTTGGCCTGGGCATCATGGCTGGCGCCGTGCAAGCGCAAGAATTGACCGGTACCCTCAAGAAAATCAAGGACACCGGCACCATTACTCTGGGTGTGCGCGATTCGTCCATTCCCTTTTCTTATCTTGATGATAAGCAATCCTATCAAGGCTATTCGATCGACCTCTGCCTGAAAGCTGCAACTGCCATCCAGAAGCAACTGGGCATGACAGCGCTGAACGTCAAGATGGTTCCTGTGACTTCGGCCACCCGTATTCCGCTGATCTCCAACGGCACGATTGACCTGTCCTGCGACTCCGCAACCAACAACGCCGACCGCCAGAAGGTTGTTTCCTTCGCGCCGACCATGTTTGTTACCGCTAATCGTATCCTGGCCAAGAAATCATCCAACATTAAGACTTTGGATGACCTGAAGGGCAAGACAGTCGTATCGACTTCCGGCACATCGAACCTGAAGCAGATCACCATCCTGAATGGCGAGCGCAACCTCGGCATGAACATCCTGGCAGCCAAGGACCACGCTGAAGCGTTCCTGATGGTTGAAACCGGCCGCGCAGTGGCATTCGTGATGGATGACATCCTGTTGGCGTCGTTGGCTGCAAGCTCGCGCGCTCCTAACGACTACGCGATCACTTCGGAAGCCTTGTCGGTTGAGCCGTACGGCATCATTGAGCGTAAGGACGACCCTACCTTCAAGAAGGCAGTCGACACTGCATTGGCTACTCTGTACAAATCGGGCCAGGTCAATGACATCTACGCAAAATGGTTCTTGAAGCCAATCCCGCCAAAGGGTGTCAACCTGAACGTGCCAATGAGCCCGCAGTTGAAGGCTGCATTTGCCAATCCAACCGATTCTGGCGATCCAGCTGCGTATGCTGCCGTGCCTGAAGCGCAAAAACAATCTTCGAAGAAAAAATAAGATTGGCAATCTAGAGAACTGAATAGGGAGGCGAAAGCCTCCCGTTTTGTTTCTGGATTCGAATTGCTGCGGCGCACAAATTCATTGTTTGTGCGCCGGATTCAGACGGTAGCAGTGAGGATTTGAGTAATAAGAGGGGACTTAATATGCATTACAACTGGAACTGGGGCATCTTCTGGCAAGAGTCTCCCGACGGTGTCAGTACTTACATGGACACCTTGCTGGCCGGGCTGAAGTGGACGCTTGCGTTGTCCATCTCGGCCTGGATCATGGCGCTCATTATCGGTACGGTAATCGGTACGATTCGTACCATGCCGAACAAATGGGCGGTGCGCGTAGCCAACGGCTACGTTGAATTATTTCGTAACATCCCGCTGATCGTGCAGATGTTTCTCTGGTATTTCGTCATGCCGGAAATCGTCCCTGCGGGCATTGGCAACTGGCTCAAGAGCCTGCCAAACGCATCATTCGTCACAGCCTTCCTGGCGCTGGGTTTCTTTACGTCGTCGCGGATCGCTGTACAAGTCTCCGCTGGCATCAATGCACTGCCCCGTGGCCAAAAGCTGGCGGGTACTGCACTTGGCTTGACGTTGCCACAAACATATCGTTACGTATTGTTGCCGATGTCGTTTCGGATCATCATTCCGTCGCTGACCAACGAATTTGCAGCAATCATCAAGAACAGCTCGGTCGCATTGACGATTGGCCTGGTCGAACTGACCGCCGCCACCTACTCGATGCGTGAATTCACCTTCCAGACGTTCGAGTCCCTGACCGGCGCCACGGTGATTTACGTGATCATTTCAGGAATCGCCTTGTTACTGGCGCGCTGGCTTGAAAAAGCGATTGCGATTCCAGGGTTTATTGCCTCCGGCAGTGCGAATACAGGAGGTCATTAATCATGTTTTCGAATTTCGACTTTGATGTCATCCAGCGTTCCTGGTTCTACCTGTTCACCACCGGCATGAAGTTCACGCTGACGCTGACCGTGGTGGCGATGATAGGCGGCATTCTGTTCGGTACTGTGCTGGCAATGATGCGTCTATCGCACAACAAGGTGATCTCGTTCGTTGCTACCAGCTATGTCAACCTGATTCGCTCGGTGCCATTGGTGCTGGTGATTTTCTGGTTCTACTTCCTGGTGCCGTTCATCGGCGCCTGGATCACGGGTGCATCGCAACCGGTGCAGGTTGGCGCGTTTTCTTCGGCCCTGATCACGTTCATTCTGTTTGAAGCAGCTTATTATTGCGAAATCATGCGCTCCGGGATCCAGTCGATTCCACGCGGCCAGATTTCTGCCGGCTACGCGCTCGGCATGAATTACTGGCAGATGATGGGCAATGTGGTGCTGCCGCAGGCATTCCGCAACATGATCCCGATCCTGCTGACGCAAACCATCGTGTTGTTCCAGGACGTCTCGCTGGTTTACGTGCTGGGTTCGGTGCCGGACTTCGTTACCGTCGCCTCGAAGATTGCGCAGCGTGACGGCCGTCTGGTGGAAATGTACATGTTTGTCGCCGTGGTGTACTTCGTGATGAGCTTCGGTCTGTCGACGCTGGTCAAGAAGCTGCAGCAAAGGGTCGCGATTATTCGATAGTGTGCAGTGCGCCGCCCGATGCAGATCGCGGCGGCGCCTGACTTGCAAAACAGAATTCAGGAATTAGGAGAAACAAGATGATTAAACTTAACAACGTCAGCAAATGGTATGGCCAGTTCCAGGTTCTGACAGATTGCACCACGCAAGTGGCCAAGGGCGACGTGGTCGTGGTCTGCGGACCATCGGGTTCCGGTAAATCGACCCTGATCAAGACCGTCAACGGCCTTGAGCCGTTCCAGAAGGGCGAGATCATTGTCGACGGTATCTCGGTTGGCGATCCGAAAACCAACCTCTCGAAATTGCGTGCGCGCATCGGTATGGTGTTCCAGAATTTCGAACTGTTTCCGCATCTGTCGATCCGTGAAAACCTGACCATCGGCCAGGTTAAGGTGCTCGGCCGCAGCGTTGACGAAGCGACCGAAAAAGGTCTGAAATATCTGGATCGCGTCGGCCTGATCGCGCAGAAGGACAAGTTCCCTGGACAATTGTCCGGTGGCCAGCAGCAACGTGTGGCGATTGCCCGCGCGTTGTCGATGGATCCGATCGCGATGCTGTTCGATGAACCGACTTCGGCGCTCGACCCGGAAATGATCAATGAAGTTCTGGACGTCATGGTTGGCCTGGCGCAAGAAGGCATGACCATGATGGTGGTAACGCATGAAATGGGCTTCGCCAAGAAGGTAGCGAATCGCGTGGTCTTCATGGACCGCGGCTTGGTGGTGGAAGATTGCACGAAGGAAGAGTTCTTTGGTGCACCGCGTTCCGACCGCGCACGCGATTTCCTGGCCAAGATCATTCACTGATCCGTGTTTTTGCAGGACAAGAAGCCGCCTGGGATAATCTCCCGGCGGCTTTTTTATTGATCGCAATTCGCGTATTGGCCTCGTGGCATGGGCACATCTGCCGCAATTCAGGCCGGCCTCCGCGGCTGCTGTAAAATGTCGCACAACAAACCTGCCGCAGTATGATGCTTTCCATTAAACCCTATCTCCGCAGCCTGAAGCTCAATCCCGACATGGCGATTGATTTCGATGCCTATCCGTTCAACATTCCGGCTGTGCAGGAGTTGGAACAGATCGATTTTCATCCTGAAGTCACATTCCTGGTCGGTGAAAATGGCGCTGGCAAATCGACTTTGCTGGAGGCGATCGCTGTTGCATGGGGATTCAACGCCGAGGGCGGCACCCGGAATGCGAATTTCTCGACCGCGGACGCCCATTCAGATCTGCATCGTTACCTGCGGACGGTGAAAAGCTTCAAACGCCCCAGAGCCGGGTACTTTTTGCGTGCCGAAAGCTTCTTCAATTTCGCCACTTATGAGGAAAACATGGATGGCGGCCAGCATCCGTCATACGGCGACAAAGGGTTGCATCGGCAATCGCACGGCGAATCGTTCCTGGCACTGCTGCAAAACAAATTCCAGCCCGATGGCTTCTACATGCTGGACGAGCCGAGGCCGCGCTTTCGCCCAATCGCCAGCTGACGGCGCTGGCGATCATTCATAAACTGGCGCAAAATCGCTGCCAGTTCATTATCGCCACGCATTCGCCGATTCTGCTGGCTTATCCGTACGCCAGGATTTATTTGCTGGACCAGAGCGGCTTGACGGAAACCCGCTATGAAGACACGGAACACTATACGACCACACGCCATTTCCTGAACAATCCGGCAGGCATGCTGGAACGACTTTTTGCAGAAGAGAACGAAAATGACTGATACCTTGACCATTACCCGGCCAGACGACTGGCACTTGCATCTGCGCGATGGCGTGGCGCTGGCCAGCGTGCTGCCACATAGTGCGCGCCAGTTCGCCCGCGCCATCGTGATGCCGAACCTGAAGCCGCCGGTAACTACCACGGCCCAGGCAGTTGCCTATCGCGAACGTATCCTGGCGGTGCTGCCACCGGAGATGAGATTCGAACCGCTGATGACGCTGTACCTGACCAACAACACGCCGCCCGACGAAATCCGACGCGCCAAGGAGAGCGGCTTCGTGCACGCGGTCAAGCTGTATCCGGCCGGCGCAACCACCAATTCGGATGCCGGCGTCACCGATCTCAGCAAATGCTACAAGACGCTGGAAGTGATGCAAGAGCTGGGCATGCCGTTCCTGGTGCACGGCGAAGTGACCGATCCGGCCATCGACATTTTCGATCGCGAGGCGGTCTTCATCGATCGCGTGATGCTGCCGTTGCGGCGCGACATGCCGGAACTGAAAGTGGTATTCGAACACATCACCACCAAGGATGCCGCGCAGTATGTCGAAAGTGCGGAAGGTCCGGTCGCCGCTACCGTCACGGCACATCACCTGCTATATAACCGCAACGAAATCTTCAAAGGCGGGATTCGCCCACATTATTATTGCCTGCCGGTGCTGAAACGTGAAGAACATCGCCAGGCATTGGTGCGCGCAGTGACATCCGGCAGCACGCGTTTCTTCCTCGGCACCGACTCGGCGCCACATCCGAAGGGCCTGAAGGAACACGCCTGCGGTTGTGCCGGTTGCTACACCGCGCTGCATGCGATGGAGCTGTATGCACAAGCCTTTGACCAAGCCGGCGCGCTGGACCAGCTGGAGGCCTTCGCTAGTTTCAATGGCCCGGCTTTCTACAATCTGCCGCGCAACCAGGGCAGCGTTACCCTGAAGCGCCAGCCGTGGACGCTGCCGGCCGAGCTGCCGCTGGGCGATGCCACGGTGGTGCCGTTGAATGGCGGCGAAACGATTGAATGGCAGATGGCATAACCGCATCTAACATCGGATTTGACACTCCCTGATCCCCGCGCACGCGGGGATTTACTTTATTTACCGTCTCTCAAAATGGATTCCCGCGTGCGCGGGAATGACGGAGCGAGTGGTTTGACCCTGTCTCAATTACACTTTTATCTGCTATTCGCATCGACATGGTGCGATTTTTGCATGCTCCAACGGAGGGTGTGGATAATGCAGTACCTCCATCCGGTCTAACCTTAGCTCACCGCTTCACTCCTGGACTCGGGTTTCAAGCATGCAAAGCCTTCGCATAGTTGTTGTCAATCCAGTCGCCATCGAGGGCGACGATGATCCTGCGTTCGAAGCGCAGGCAGCGCGTGGCAAGGCTTTGCGTATCGGCTTGTTGCAAGCTGGCTACAACATTATCGCGTCGCTGCCGGCAGACCTCTATTTACCGGATCGGATTGCCCAGTTGCAACCTGACATGATTATTGTCGACGCCGAATCCGACGCCCGCGATGTGTTAGAGCATGTCGTGGTGGCGACCCGCGATGCGCGCCGCCCGATTGTCCTGTTTACCGAAGATGAAAAGACCTCAAGCATGGAAGCCGCCATGGCTGCCGGCGTTTCCGCTTATATCGTTGCCGGGTTGCAATCGGCGCGTATCAAGCCGGTGCTGGACGTGGCGCTGGCGCGCTTCCGGCAGGAGCAGAAACTGTTGGCAGAACTGTCCGACACCAAGCTGAAGCTGGCCGAGCGCAAGGTGCTGGAGCGTGCCAAAGGTCTGCTGATGGAACATCAAAAGCTGAGCGAACAGGAGGCCTACCAACGGCTGCGGCGGCTGGCGATGGACAAGAACCTGAAATTATCAGAGGTGGCGCAACGGATTATCGACGCCGCCGATTTACTGGGTTGATTCGACGCGCTCAACACCTATTCATCGGGCCGGAATGCCCAAAGAAAGCGAGCATATTTGGTGCGATGCACAAGACAGGTGCAGTTTCCTGCTGAAAACCCATCGATTTGACGCAAAAATCCTGGCATGTGGTTTGCATTGCTATTTGCAAGCGCCAACGTTGGCGCCGCTGGAATGGGCTAACGGCGGTCTTTTCCACATAAGACAAAGGTGTCTTTCCGCATGACTGGGTCATTGCGGGACGACACCTTTTTTGTTGCCGAAAACCATGTGGAGCCATGCGATGGATTTGGAAAAAGCACTGCCGCACGACGATATCCTTGATTCAAATGCGCCTGTCGATGGCAAGCGCCGTCAACTACTACAAACCGCGACGATCGCGGCAGGAGCCAGCATGTTGGGACTGACAAGCGCCGGGGCATGGGCCGCCGGCTCGGACAAGCCGGAGAAGACCGAGGTCAAGATCGGTTTCATCCCGTTGACGGACTGCGCCTCGGTGGTGATGGCGTCGTTGCTTGGCTTCGACAAAAAGTACGGCATCAAGATAGTCCTCAGCAAGGAGGCATCGTGGGCCGGTGTGCGCGACAAGCTGTGCAATGGCGAGCTGGACGCCGCGCATGTGCTGTCGGGTTTGATCTACGGCGTGCAAATGGGAATCGGCGGCCAGAAAAAGGACATGGCGATTCTGATGGGCCTCAACAACAACGGCCAGGCCATCACGCTCTCCAAAAAGTTGGCAGACAAGGGTGCCGTAGACGGCCGTCGCTGGCCAAGCTGATGGCAAGCGACAAGCGCGAATACACTTTCGCCCAGACTTTCCCCACCGGCACGCACGCGATGTGGTTGTATTACTGGCTGGCCGCCAATGGTGTCAATCCGCTCAAGGATGCCAAGGTGATTACTGTGCCGCCGCCACAGATGGTGGCCAATATGCGGGTTGGCAACATGGATGGCTTTTGCGTTGGCGAGCCATGGGGGCACAGGGCGATTGTCGACGGCGTTGGCATCACGGCGATCACCACCCAGGAAATCTGGAAAGACCATCCGGAAAAAGTGCTCGGCACCACTGCCGAATTCGCCGCCAAGAATCCCAACACTTGTCGCGCCTTGATTGCCGCCGTGCTGGAAGCCGGCAAATGGATCGATGCCTCGCTTGCCAACAAGAACAAGATGGCCGAAGCCATCGCCGATAAATCCTACGTCAACACCAGCAAGGATGTGATCGACCAGCGCATCATGGGGCGCTACCAGAACGGCCTGGGCAAGACTTGGGACGATCCCAACTACATGAAGTTCTACAACGACGGCTTGGTCAACTTCCCCTATTTGTCAGATGGCATGTGGTTCATGACGCAGCATCGGCGCTGGGGTTTGTTGAAGAGCGATCCGGATTATCTGGCGGTGGCCAAATCGGTTAGCCAGATCGATCTGTACAAGGATGCCGCAGCGATGAGCAAGACGCCGGTGCCGAAAGACGTGCTGCGTACCTCGAAGCTGATGGACGGCACCGTGTGGGACGGAAAGAATCCAACAGCTTACGCCGCTTCCTTCAAGATCCACGCGTAGGCGTGGCTAATCTGGAGCTGCGATTTACCTGGGAGCCAATATGAGTGCAATCATGGACACAGCGGCAAATGCGAATCGCCAGGCAGCGCTAGTGCAGGGCGAGACAGTCGACACTTCTGCCGAGGCGCCAACTGAAACCGATGGTGTTGCGGTCCGGCGGTTGGCGAGAACAGGCAGTCGACGCAGCACCATGCCGCCATGGCTGATGCAGATTGTCGCGCCCGTGCTGGGCTTGGCATTCCTGGTGCTGCTGTGGCAGATCATCGCAATGAGCAACAGCCAGTTTCCGACACCGTTGCTGACCTTGCAGGAAGCACTCAAGCTGTTCGCCGATCCGTTCTACCGCACCAGTCCCAACGATCAGGGCATAGGCTGGAATATCCTGGCTTCGCTGCAGCGGGTCGGCGTTGGTTTCGGTCTGGCGGCGCTGGTCGGGATCCCCTTGGGCTTCATGATCGGTCGCTTCAAATTCCTGTCCAGCATGTTCGGTCCGATCATCAGTTTGTTGAAGCCGGTATCGCCGCTGGCGTGGCTGCCGATTGGCCTGCTGGTATTCAAATCGGCCAATCCGGCGGCGATCTGGTCGATCTTCATTTGTTCGATCTGGCCGATGATCATCAACACCGCAGTCGGCGTGCAACGGGTGCCGCAGGACTACATGAACGTCGCCCGCGTGCTGAACCTGTCGGAGTGGAAAATCATCAGCAAGATTCTGTTTCCGTCGGTGCTGCCGTACATGTTGACCGGGGTGCGGCTGGCGATTGGTACTGCCTGGCTGGTGATCGTTGCCGCCGAAATGCTGACCGGCGGCGTTGGCATCGGCTTCTGGGTTTGGGATGAGTGGAACAATCTTAATGTGCCGCACATCATCATCGCAATTGTCGTGATCGGCGTGGTCGGGTTGCTGCTGGAGCAATTGCTGGTAGCTTTGGCGAAAGCGTTTACCTATGAACAGGTTGCAAGCTAATTGGGGGGGGGCGAAAGTATGGAACAGCGCGACGCTAAATTCATCGATATCCACCAGGCTGAAATGGTGTTCAATACCCGCAAGGGACAGTTCCATGCGCTACGCGATATCAACCTGACGGTGCGCAAGGGCGAATTTGTCACCTTGATCGGTCACTCCGGGTGCGGCAAGTCGACGCTGCTGAATTTGATTGCCGGGTTGCTGATGCCGAGCGATGGCGTGCTGATTTGCGCTGGGCGTGAAATCGCCGGCCCGTCCCCAGAGCGAGCAGTGGTGTTTCAAAACCATTCGCTACTGCCATGGCTGACTTGCCACGAAAATATTTACCTTGGTGTAGAGCGGGTATTCGCCACTACCGAAAACAAGAGTGCATTGAAGGAGCGCACCAAGGCAGCGCTGGCGATGGTCGGGCTGAGCGCGGCCGGACAAAAACGCCCACACGAGATTTCCGGTGGCATGAAACAGCGGGTCGGTATTGCCCGGGCATTGGCGATGGAGCCAAAGGTGCTCCTGATGGATGAGCCGTTCGGTGCGCTCGACGCGTTGACGCGCGCGCATTTGCAGGACGAGTTATTGAAGATTGTCGCCAAGACCGGATCGACGGTGGTGATGGTGACGCATGATGTCGATGAAGCGGTACTGCTGTCGGACCGTATCGTCATGATGACCAACGGCCCAGCTGCCTCCATCGGCGACATTGTCCAGGTGCGCCTGTCGCGGCCGCGTGAAAGGGTAGCGCTCGCGCAGGACGCACTGTATGCCGAATATCGGACGTCGGTACTGGAATTCCTTTATCGCAAACAGGCGCATCCGGCGGCGCAGGCGGCTTGAGCGGCAAGCCGCGGCGATGATTTTGGAGGAAAGATGACGGCACAGTATGGTAAGGTATTTTTGGTCGGCGCCGGTCCCGGCGATCCCGATCTGTTGACACTGAAGGCGGTCAAGGCTATCGCCCAGGCCGATGTGCTGCTGGTAGATGATCTGGTCAATCCAGAGATTTTGCAGCACGCGCAGCGGGCCGCTCGCGTAATTCATGTCGGCAAGCGCGGCGGTTGCCAGTCGACGTCGCAGGAATTCATCGAACGCCTGATGGCGCTGGAAGCGCGGCCGGCCAGTGCGTGGCGCGGCTGAAGGGAGGTGATCCCTACCTGTTCGGCCGCGGCGGCGAGGAGCGGGCGCATTTGCTGGCGCAGGGGGTGACGGTTGAGGTAGTGCCTGGAATTACCAGCGGCATGGCGGCAGCGGCCAGCGCCGGGATCGCAGTCACTCATCGCGAACATAGCCAAGGCGTGATTTTCGTTACCGGCCACAGCAAACACGATTCGGTGCAGCCAAACTGGCAGGCGTTGGTGGATGCGAACATGACGCTGGTGATTTACATGGGTATCGCCCGCTGTCGCCAATTGCAAAGCAGCTTGCTGGAGGCTGGCATGGCCAGATCGATGCCGGTTGCGGTGATCCAGTCGGCAACGTTGCCGACGCAAGTTCGGTTACAGACGACCCTGGAGCGCCTGTCGCAGGATTTGCACAACAGTGGTCTCGGCAGCCCCAGCATCATCGTCGTCGGCGAAGCCGTGCGTTACGCCGATGCACTCGGAGCCATTGAGCTGGACGGCTTGCAACTGGCGCTGGGCTGATACAGCGAGCGTTGGCTGATAGCTGCACGCGGGGTAAAATGCGCGGCAAATGGATACTCCCGCCGCCCCCCATCTCCCATCGTTTCTTGCTGCTATTGATTGGCAACAGCCCTGGCTGAAACCGTTTCGCACACTTGGCTGGCAATTGACGGCGAGCGCCGACTGGCGAGGTGCCCTGAATGCGTTGGCCCTTGCGCGTGACATCCGCAATTACCTGGGTTTGCCGATTCGCTTTGTCGAGCAAGCCGAATTGCCGGCGGCGACGGCCTACGAAGCATTCATCGGCAGCAGCGGCAAGGTGCCGACGCGCGACAACCTTCACGATTTTCTTAATGCCTTGATATGGCTTTCGTTCCCATCGATAAAAGCCCAATTGAATGCTCTGCAAGCTGCGGAGTTGGCGAAGGCGGGGACGCTGTCCGGCAGCAGCAAGCCACGCGGCGCGGCGCGCGATGCCGTCACTATTTTCGATGAAAATGCGGCACTGCTGCTGGTGCGCGACAACGCGGCTGGGCAGGCGTTGATTGCTGTCTTGCGCAACCACCTGTGGCAGGAGGCGTTTCTGGAACAGCGCGACATGTTTGGCGGGGATGCCGAAGTCTGGCTGTTCGGCCATGCCTTGCTGGAAAAGCTGGTGCGGCCATACAAGGCGATTACCGCGCATACGTTGGTAATCAGTGTCCCGGCGCATGTTTTTTCCCTAACGGAAGATGCCAGGCGTATCTGGATTGACCAGCATGTTGCAGCCGACCTGGAACAGCAAGGTGCACCGGTCAGGCGTCTGACGCCGCTGCCAGTGCTGGGTGTGCCGGGTTGGGCATGCGTTCAAGATAGCGATTTTTATGCCGATGCGACGGTGTTCCGGCCGAAGCGCGCTGGTTGATATCCGTTAATCGCTACTAGCCTGATAAAATTCGGGCATCTACTTTCTCATAATCGATCCTGAGCATGACATTCATAGACAAAGCCATCGCCGATTTCGACAACGCCCTGCGCGTGATCACCGGGCAAGCCTCGGCATCGCGTCCAAATCCGGCGTTGCAGGCGCCGGATGGCATCCTGGATGCCGCCGAGCAGCGCCATAGCGCCGGCCTCATGCGGGTCAACCATGTTGGCGAGGTCTGCGCGCAAGCGTTGTATGACGCCCAGGGGCGTTTCGCCCAAGGCGAGCCGATCAAGCTGCAGTTTGCAGAAGCGGGCAGGGAAGAAGAAGATCATCTGGCGTGGACTGCCGAGCGCCTGCGCGAACTCGGTTCGCACGTCAGTCTGCTCAATCCCCTGTGGTACGCGGGCTCGTACGCGCTGGGCACGATCGCAGCGCGCCTAGGTGATGCACGCAGCCTTGGGTTCGTCTCGGAAACCGAGCGTCAGGTCGAAAAGCACTTGAGCAGCCATCTGGAAAAATTGCCGCTGCAAGATGCCAAATCACGCGCCATTGTCGAGCAGATGCGGGACGATGAAATCGCCCATGGCGAGGCCGCACGCATTCTGGGCGGAACGGAAATGCCCTTGCCGGTAAAAAAAGCGATGCAGGCAATGTCCAAGGTGATGACGACAGTTGCTTACCACATCTGATTTTGCCGGGTAGCGCCCTTTCCTGCCCGGCAGCATATCAGGCGCTGGCCGCTGGTTCGGCCAGATCGTCGATGATGTCGAAGGAATGGGTCATCACGGCGGTTTTTTCCAGCATGATCGAAGCCGAGCAATATTTCTCGTGTGACAGCTTGATGGCCCGCTCAACCAGGTTGGGTTTCAGGTCGCGGCCACGCACGGTGAAATGAAAGTGGATTTTGGTGAAGACTTTCGGCTCGGTTTCAGCGCGTTCCGCCTTCAGCGAGACATCGCAGCCGCGCACGTCTTGGCGGCCTTTACGCAGGATCAGCACCACGTCATAAGCGGTGCAGCCGCCGGTGCCGGCCAGCACCACTTCCATCGGCCGCGGCGCCAGGTCACGGCCGCCGCCATCAGGGGCGCCGTCCATTGCCAACATATGGCCGGAACCGGTCTCGGCCAAGAAAGTCATGCCGGACGAGCCGGTCCAGCGTACTGTGCATTCCATAAAATCTCGCTGAGTGATTGTAGTGTCACAATATTCTAACTGCTCTTGGCGCAACGGGTTTGTCGCGCCGAGGTACTGATATTTGTGTTTTCTTTAATTAATTGGCTGCAAGCCGGGTGATATCTGTAAATTTTGGTAAAAGAAGGTTTTGTTGCCTTGCGATGCACAATTTCGTTTGCTAAGATCAATTCATCAATTGCCTGATTGACCTTTGGCAATTATTGCAATGTCTCCTCCACCCTCCTCGGGAGTGGATTTAAACCCGATGCCTCATCGCAGATCGGGTTTTCTTTTGTCCGGGACGCTGGGTTCCTGCAATTGCACGGTAGTGCGAACGGATTTACAACAATCCCTAGCGCAAATGGCAAATTTATTCAATCAATTTGACGCCAAGTCCTTGAAAAGGCTATAATTTACGGCTTTTCCGTTTGCTCAGGAAAAGATAACAAGGAAGAGTCTGTCGTTAATGCAGGACGAAAATTGGGTGTAACAACCCGGTCTCCGATAGCGATGGAACCACCATTTGAGCGAATTAAACTAGTTAGGAAGTCAACATGAAAACTTTTTCCGCTAAGGGCCATGAAGTCCAGCGTGATTGGTTCGTGATTGACGCGACGGACAAAGTCCTCGGACGTGTTGCCAGCGAAGTGGCACTCCGACTGCGCGGCAAACACAAACCGGAATTTACTCCACACGTTGATACCGGCGATTTCATCGTCGTCATCAATGCAGGCAAACTGCGCGTCACTGGCGCCAAGGCAACCGACAAGACATATTTCCGTCACTCCGGTTACCCAGGCGGCATCTACGAAACAAATTTCCAGAAAATGCAACAGCGTTTTCCAGGTCGTGCGTTGGAAAAAGCGGTCAAGGGCATGCTGCCTAAGGGCCCGCTTGGCTACGCAATGATCAAGAAGCTCAAAGTGTACGCAGATGGTAGCCATCCGCACACTGCGCAGCAACCTAAAGCACTTGAACTCTAAGGAATAGACATGATCGGTAACTACAATTACGGAACCGGCCGTCGCAAGAGTGCAGTGGCTCGCGTTTTCATCAAGTCCGGCTCGGGCCAGATCGTCGTCAACGGCAAGCCAGCGAATGAGTATTTTTCGCGCGAAACCGGCCTGATGGTGATCCGTCAACCACTGGAACTGACCAACCATGTCGAAACTTTCGACATCAAGGTAAACGTTAGCGGCGGCGGCGAGTCCGGCCAAGCTGGCGCGGTTCGTCACGGTATCACTCGTGCTCTGATCGACTACGATGCAACGTTGAAATCGGAACTGTCGAAAGCCGGCTTCGTTACACGTGATGCACGTGAAGTTGAACGTAAAAAAGTTGGTCTGCGCAAGGCACGTCGCGCGAAACAATTCTCCAAGCGCTAATCTACGCTTTCAGAATATCAAAAAGCCGCCAGGTTCGCGCCTGGCGGCTTTTTGTTTTTTTTGCTGTAAGTATTTCCTGAAACGTAACATTGAACGAGCCGTTGCCATGTCTAGGGGCGTTGGCTGTTGCTGTGGTGAATGTTAACCCGCCCGAACAATTCATAGGCTGATAAAATAGTTCGCTCTGGACTGCAACTTGTCTGGCGTGCAGGGTCAAAGTGGTCGTGCAATTTTTGCTCGCGGATATGGATGCAATGAGTTCTAAATAAACAAGTACGAAGCAAGTACGACACAAGTGCGCAACAAGTACGCAACAAGTACGCAACAAGTACGCAACAAGTACGCAACAAGTACAGTTTCATGCAAGGAAAAATGATGATCAAAGTCGGGATTGTAGGTGGTACGGGTTATACCGGAGTCGAGTTGCTGCGCTTGCTGGCGACCCATCCGAATGTGCAGCTGGAAGCGGTGACGTCGCGCAAAGAAGATGGCATGCCGGTGGCGGACATGTATCCATCGTTGCGCGGGCGCGTTTCGCTGGCATTTTCTGTACCTGAAAAGGCACGCCTGACTGATTGTGATGTTGTGTTTTTTGCTACGCCGCACGGTGTCGCCATGGCGCAAACGCCTGAGCTGCTGGAAGCCGGCGTCAAGGTGATCGATCTCGCCGCCGATTTCCGCTTGCAGGACACCGCAGTTTTCGAGAAATGGTACAAGCTGGCGCATAGCTGCCCAGAATTGCTGAAAGAAGCCGTGTATGGCTTGCCGGAGCTGAACCGCGAAGCCATCAAGGGCGCGCGCATTATCGGCAATCCCGGTTGCTATCCAACCACGATGCAGCTTGGCCTGGCGCCGCTGCTGAAGGCTGACGTGGTTGACGCCTCGCATCTGATCGCTGATTGCAAATCTGGCGTCTCAGGCGCTGGCCGCAAGGCCGAAGTCGCCATGCTGTTTTCGGAAGCCAGCGACAATTTCAAGGCCTACGGCGTCTCCGGCCACCGGCATTCGCCGGAAACGCTGGAGCAACTGGGCAAGCTGACCGACAAGAAAGTTGGCCTGTTGTTTACGCCGCATCTGGTGCCCATGATCCGCGGCATGCATTCGACCATCTATGCGCGCCTGACCAAGGATATCGACAACGCTACGCTGCAGACGCTATTTGAAGACGCCTACAAGAATGAACCATTTGTCGACGTCATGCCATTCGGTTCGCATCCGGAAACCCGTTCCACCCGTAGCTCGAACATGCTGCGCATTGCCCTGCATCGGCCGAATGACGGCGATACCGTGGTCGTACTGGTGGTGCAGGACAATCTGGTCAAGGGTTCGGCAGGCCAGGCGGTGCAATGCATGAACCTGATGTTTGGACTGGAGGAAACCACTGGTCTGATGCACGTGCCGGTCCTGCCATGATGCGCTCGACCGGGGCGTTGCCTGTCGATCTCGCTGAGCGGCGGATCCTGTCGCGATGAAGTACAAGTTGTGGGTTCGGCGCATGTCGATTTCGGCGCCGAAAATGACTGTGAAAAGCCATCTGCCTTGGCCGCTGAAGGCTGCGTTCCTGGCGCTGGTGTTGGGCGTCGGCGGTGCGCTGGCAATGTCGATCTACGATCTCGGGCGCGACTTTACCGGTCATAAATCAGGTGTCAGCAAGCAGCAGTTGGCCGAATTGAATGACAAAATCAGCGCATTGACGGCCGAAAGGGATCGCTTCTCGACGACCGTCAATGCGGCAGAAAGCCAGCTCAATATCGAGAAGGCGACGCAGGAACAATTAAGCCAGCAGATAAGGACGCTGGAAGGGGAAAATGCCAAACTGAAAGAGGATCTGGCGTTTTTCGAAGGTTTGCTGCCTAACGCAACCGGCAGCCAGGGCATCACGATCCAGCGTCTGTCGGCCGAACTGTTGACGCCGACGCAATTGCGTTATCGGATGCTGATTATGCAAGGCGGCAAGAGCAGCAGCGATTTTGTCGGTGAAGTGCAATTGCTGGTGACGGCAACGGTAGCTGGAAAAAGCACAGTGCTGACGTTTCCTGCTGCGAATGCCGTGGCTGCTGACAAGGCTGCCTATCGTTTGGATTTCAAGTATTACCAGCGGGTCGAGGCTATCCTGCCTTTGCCGGAAGGCGCTGTCGTCAAGGCAATTCAGGCCAAGGTCCTTGAAAAAGGACAGACGCGGGCGCAGCAAACCACAAATTTGTAAAGGAAACAGCATGTTCAACCGTAAGGCAAAGAGCACGATTGAGAGTTTGATTGGTTCCTCGACCAGCATTCATGGCGATGTCCATTTCAAGGGTGGCCTGCGTATCGACGGCCACGTCAAGGGCAACGTAGTAGCCGAGGCTGGCCAGGCTAGCGTCCTGGTCATCTCCGAGAGCGCCAAGGTCGAAGGCGAAGTGCGGGTGGCGCATCTGGTGGTCAACGGTGAGATCGTTGGCAATGTCCATTCATCCGAACTGCTTGAATTGCAGCCGAAAGCCCGCATAACTGGGGATGTCAACTACAAGGCGCTGGAAATGCATAGCGGCGCCCTGGTAAGCGGCAAACTGACCCATGAACAAAGTACGGCCGAACCGGTGTTGAAACTTGCCATGTCGCAATCCGCCTGATCGTTGCCTTAAAACCGCAGTTTCGGCGTTGCGCTGCATGATTTCAGCCAAGCGCCTATAATGCAGTATTGTATGTCCCCCCGCAGGAGCCAAAAATGAATGCTGTCGCAGAAATCCAAGATGCCGTTGCATCCCCTATCGTCTTTACCGATAGCGCCGCCTCGAAGGTTGCGCAGCTGATCGAAGAAGAGGGCAATCCAGACCTCAAATTGCGCGTTTTCGTGCAGGGTGGCGGTTGCTCTGGCTTCCAGTACGGTTTTACGTTTGATGAAATCGTCAACGAAGATGACACCACAATGAGCAAGAACGGCGTGCAACTGTTGATCGATTCGATGAGCTACCAGTACCTGGTCGGCGCTGAAATCGACTACAAGGACGATCTGGAAGGCGCGCAATTCGTGATCAAGAATCCGAACGCAACGACTACTTGCGGCTGCGGTTCTTCGTTCTCGGCCTGATTTTTAAGGCTCGTTAAAAAAGGACGCCGGGGAGAAATCCTCGGGCGTCCTTTTTTTATGCAGTCCTGCTTCCCGTCAGCTTCCAGGATACAGTGCGCCCAAAATCCGGAAATCGCGCGCCCCCGTCACCAACGGTAAATTACCCGGCAAGCGCTGGTCGAAACGCAGGGCCAGCCAGGCAAATGCGATTGCCTCGACGTGGTTCGGCGCAATCCCCAACGCTTCCGTCGATTGCACCGTCGCCGTCAGGCCACGCGCTTGCAGCCCTTGCGCAAGTTGCAACATCAGATAAGGGTTATATGCTCCGCCGCCGCAGACATTTACCGTTTTCACATCTGCGGCGTGGCGCGCTATTGCGTCGGCGATGGTGTTGGCAGTCAGCGCGGCCAGTGTTGCCTGCACATCAGCGCTGGAAATCTGCGGGAAGCTTGCCAAATGCTTGTCCAGCCATGCTGCGTGGAACAGGTCGCGGCCAGTGCTTTTTGGCGGCGGTGCGGCAAAATAGTCTTCCTTGCACAGCGCGTCAAGTAGAGCCTGTGACTGTTGTCCGCTGGCCGCCCACTGGCCGTTCGCATCGTAATCCTTGCCCTGATGGCGTTTGATCCAGAGGTCCATCAGCACGTTGCCCGGGCCAGTATCGAAGCCGATCACATCACAACTGGCGTGACTGTGCAGTACGCTGATGTTGGCGATGCCGCCGATATTCACAACGACCCGGGTTTGCTGCGGATCGGCAAAGACGGCCTGGTGAAAGGCCGGTACCAGCGGCGCGCCTTGGCCGCCGGCGGCAATGTCGCGGCTGCGGAAGTCGGCGATCACGTCGATCCCGGTCAATTCAGCCAGCAGCGCCGGGTTGTTGGCCTGGCGCGTGAAGCCGAGTTCGGGACGATGGCGAATGGTTTGGCCGTGGACGCCGATGGCGCGGATCTGGTCCGGCCGCAAGCCGGCATCGGCCAACAGGCGCTCTACGCAGGCCGCGTAGTGAGTGGCCAGGGTATTGGCGACCAGCGCTTCGCGCTCAATTTCGTTGGCGCCTGGGCTTTGCAGCGCCATCAGCTCCTGTCGCAATGGAGCTGAAAACGGCATGTAGGCCGATCCCAGAGTGGTCACAGGATGTTGCGTCGGCGTGCTCGGGAAGGCTGCGATGACGCCATCGACGCCGTCCAGGCTGGTGCCGGACATCAATCCGATGTAGAGAGCGCTATGGGGAGTTGGAGTAGGCATAATAAAACCGTTGTGGGGTTGGCTAATTTTACTAGCGCTCCAACAACGGTTCTATGTTTATTCCAGATGTGCCTGGTATTTGCTTAGTTGCCGGGCAATCGGCGTTGGTCTATTTCGACGCCAGTTTTGCGGTCGGCGCCGTTGCGATTTCACTGCCGCTCAACAGGTTGAAGCGATGCGTGATATCGGCTGCAACCGTACGGAAGCGCTGCAACTCGACGCCAGCTAGCGGCGTCACGGTAGGCACCACCACCGACAACGGATCGCGCGGCTGGTTGTCGACACGGAATTCGTAGTGCAGATGCGGGCCGGTAGCCCAGCCGGTCATGCCGACATAGCCGATTACGTCGCCCTGGCTGACCTTGGCGCCTTTGCGTGAAGTTGGCGCAAAGCGGCTCATGTGTGCGTACACGGTGGAATATTTGCCATCGTGCTTGATGATGACGACATTGCCGTAACCGGTTTCGACGCCGGCAAAATCGATGGTGCCATCTGCTGTGGCATGGATCGGCGTCCCAGTGGTAGCGGCGAAATCGACGCCGGTGTGCTTTTTCCATTTACCCAGGATCGGGTGCATACGCATCGAGAAGCCGGATGAAATGCGGGTGAAGGTGAGGGGTGACTTGAGGAAGGCTTTTTTCAGCGACTTGCCGTCGAAACCGTAATAGCCGCCGCCCTGGGCGTTGCTCGGGTCATCAAACCAGACTGCCTGGAAGGGCTTGCCGCCATTTACGAACTCGCCGGCCAGGATGCGCCCGGCGCGCAGGAATTGGCCGTTTTGCCAGAATGTTTCATAGGCGACATTGAAGTGGTCGCCACGCTTCAGGTCGGAAGCAAAGTTGATGTTGGTGCCGAACATGGAGACGATCTGTGATGCCACGCTATCCGGGATGTCTGCGGCATCGGTCGCTGCAAACAAGGAGGAACGGATCACGCCAGTGTGCATTTCGACGCGGCGTTCAATGCTGGCGTTTTCCAGGCTGACGCTGAATTTGTCGCCGTCGCGGCGAATCAGCAGATTCTTGGTGGTGTCGCCGCCGTCGGCGATGGTGGCGCGCAGCGTTTGCAGCACGCCGTCGTTGCTGGTTTGCGCCTGCACCGTAGTGCCGGGCTTGAGACGCAATATGGCACGCGCGGCGCTGTCGGACTTGATGAAGCTGCTGGCAGCGTCGTCGTCAACCCCGAGCCGTGTCAGCAAGGTTGCCAATGTGTCACCGGCGCGCATCTTGTCTTCGGCGATGTACAGTTGCTGCTGGGCTTCAAGCTTGGCAATCTGCTCATTGAGGCTTGGCAATTCCAGTTCTGCGGAAATCGCCCGAACCTGGATATCGTCAGGATCTGTTGCAATTGGAGCAACGCCGGCAGCCCCGAAGGCAATCAATGTCAGCGCAGCTGCAGAGGCGGTGACAATGCGGGTTTTGCGCGAGGAATCAGTGATTCGTGCGACCGCTAGCCTGAAAAGCAACTTGATGTCGGAGCGCAAGTGAATGAATTTATCTTTAGGAGACATGCAATACGTTAAAATTTGCCGTTTGCTACCGATTCTCGTGCTGTTGCTTGTTGGAACGACTTGCGGCGGGATTAAAAGGGATCACGGATTATACCTTACCGGTCTGGGGCACTTTATAGGATTGGTCTGATTTGCGCTAGCGACCAATTCCTGCTGTTTCACGTGCAGACGCAAGCACCATTTTTTAGATTTTACTTTCGCTGGATATATGGCTCACGATTCTCAAAACGCATCACCGACGGCAGCAGGGACTGCTGTTGAAAACACCCCCTGATCCTGTCGGACCGGACCAAAGAGGCGCTGGAGATTACCAAGCGCGGCGTCGACGAACTGCTGATCGAGAGCGATTTTGCGCGCAAGCTGCAACGTTCTGAACAAACCGGCAAGCCGTTGCGCATCAAGTTGGGCCTGGACCCTACTGCACCGGACCTGCACCTTGGCCACACGGTGGTGCTGAACAAGATGCGGCAGCTGCAGGATCTTGGCCACAACGTGATTTTCCTGATCGGCGATTTCACTTCGATGATCGGCGATCCGTCCGGACGCAATGTGACGCGGCCGCCGCTTACCCGTGAGCAGATCGAGGAAAACGCCAAGACGTATTTTGCGCAGGCTAGCCTGGTGCTGGACGCAGCGCGTACGGAAATTCGCTACAACTCGGAATGGTCGGACAAGCTCGGCGCCCGCGGCATGATCGAACTGTCGGCCAAGTACACCGTGGCGCGTATTCTGGAGCGAGAAGATTTCACCAAACGCTTCAAGGCCGGCACGCCGATTTCGGTGCATGAACTGCTATATCCGCTGATGCAGGGTTACGATTCGGTGGCGCTGGAGTCGGACCTGGAACTGGGCGGCACCGACCAGAAGTTCAACCTGCTGGTAGGGCGCGAGCTGCAAAAGGATTACGGCCAGGAGCCGCAATGTATCTTGACCATGCCGCTGCTGGAAGGCCTGGACGGCGTCGAAAAGATGTCGAAATCGAAGGGCAACTACATCGGCATCACCGAGCCGGCCAATACCATGTTCGCCAAGGTGATGAGTATTTCCGACGTGATGATGTGGCGTTATTACGAACTGCTGTCGTTCAAGTCGCTGGCGCAGATCGCCAGCTACAAGGCGCAGGTCGAGGGCGGCCAGAATCCGCGCGACATCAAGGTGGCGCTGGCCCAGGAAATCGTGGCGCGCTTCCATAGCCAGCAGGCGGCAGAAGATGCGTTGGCGGACTTCAACAATCGCGCCAAGGGCGGCATTCCGGACGACATCCCTGAGCTGACATTGAGCGGTGCACCAATCGGTATCGGCCAGTTGCTGAAGCAAGCCAACCTGTGCCCGTCGACGTCGGAAGCGCTGCGCATGGTGGAGCAGGGCGGCGTGCGCATCGATGGCGCCGTAGTCAGCGACAAGGGCTTGAAAGTCGAAGCATCGACCTTCGTGATCCAGGTCGGCAAGCGCAAGTTCGCCCGCGTGACCTTGGCTTGATCGTCGCATGATTGGTTTGTTGCAGAGAGTTAGTCACGCCAGCGTGGTGGTGGATGGCGCCACGGTCGGCGCCATCGAAGGCGGTTTGATGGTGCTGCTGTGCGCCGAGCGCGGCGATAGCGAGAAGCAGGCCGATGCTTTACTGACCAAGCTGCTCGCCTATCGCGTGTTCAGCGACGATGCCGGCAAGATGAACCGCAGCGTCAGCGATATCGGCGGCGGTTTGCTGCTGGTGCCGCAGTTCACGCTGGCGGCGGATACGCAATCGGGCACCCGGCCGTCGTTTACGCCGGCGGCAGCGCCCGAAGATGGCCGCCGCTTATTCGATTATTTCGTCGCACAAGCTGCGAGTCGCCATGCGCAAGTGGCAACCGGCCAGTTTGGCGCCGACATGAAAGTGTCGCTGACCAATGACGGCCCGGTGACATTCTGGTTGCAGGTAAAGCCGACGCTAGTAAAAGCGTAAGCGGTTTTTGCTGTAGTCTGGCAATTCTGCTGACAACTTCGCATTCATCGACAGGAGATCACCGTGAAACTCTGGAGCCATTCTTTCAATGACGGCGCGTATATCCCGGGCGAATTCGCCTTCGCGGTCGTTAATCCCGAAACCCATATCACCTTGTCGGCCAACCATAATCCGCATCTTGGCTGGGGCGAGCCGCCGGCCGGCACAAAGTCGCTGGTGCTGATTTGCCACGACCCTGATGTACCGTCGCGCGGCGATGACGTCAACCAGGAGGGCAAGACCGTGCCGGCAGATTTGCCGCGCGTCGATTTCTTCCACTGGGTGCTGATCGACCTGCCGCCGCATGCGGCATCGATCGAAGCCGCTTCGTTCAGCGATCGCATCACTTCGCGTGGCAAATCCGGCCCGGAAATCCATAACAGCCCGATTGCCGGCGCGCGCCATGGTTTGAACGATTACACTAGCTGGTTTGCCGATGATCCGGCGATGGGCGGCGACTACTTCGGTTATGACGGACCGTGCCCGCCGTGGAACGATGAAATCATCCACCGCTACATTTTTACTGTCTATGCGCTGGATATTGCGCGTCTGCCGGTGGAGGGCAAGTTCACCGGACAGCAGGCACTGGCGGCGATGCGCGGGCATATCCTGGGCGAGGCGTCGATCGTCAGCATTTACACCTTGAACCCTGCTTTGTAAAAGCATCCCGAGGCAACGCATCAATTCATGTCAACTACCGAAATCCTACTGATCCGCCACGGCGAAACCGATTGGAACCTGGAGCGTCGCCTGCAAGGCCATCTGGACATCCCGCTCAATGCGGAAGGTCAGCGTCAGGCGCAGGCGCTGGCCAGGCATTTGGACGGTGTTGCGCTGGACGGCATTTTTGCCAGCGACTTGCAGCGCGCGCAGCAAACCGCATTGCCGTTGGCGCAACTGCTTGGTATCGGCGTGACGATCGATCGTGGATTGCGTGAACGCTGCTACGGCGCGCTGGAAGGTTTGCGCTATACGGAGGCCGCCGAGCGTTATCCCGAAGCCTATGCGGCGCTCATGGCGCGCGACCTTGATGTCCGCTTTCCTGCCGGGGTACATGTCGCCGAAACCGTGCGCGAGTTTTCCCGACGCACGGTCGATACCTTGCTGCGCATGCTGGAGAGCGGGAGTTTTCGCCGCATCGCGGTGGTTACCCACGGCGGCGTGCTTGATTGCATTTACCGCTACGCCCACAACCTGCCACTGGATCAGCCGCGCAGTTGCGATGTGTTTAACGCCAGCATCAACCGTCTGACCTGGCAGGCCGAACAGCCGCGGCAATTGCGGGTCGACGGCTGGGCGGACGTGACGCATCTGGACGACATTTCGCTAGATGAAATCGGCTGAGCACGCGCGCTTCAAATGATGGTGCAGATTGGCATCGGAGCGTTTATGTCAGCTATCTCGTTGTAGCGCTGGGAACCGCTATAAATCTGTATAAGAAAGTGCACAATCAGTCACAATAAAAACGGTGTGCTTGTGCTAACCTTGCTGGCAAGAACTAAAACAATATTGGGGCTCAGGTGCCAGCATGAAACTCAATCTCTTTCCCCGGACCCAGCGCGGCGCTGATACAGAGCCGTTGGCGGAATCGACGGGGGCAAAAAAAACCTTGCCGCCTGCATTGACGCCCAGCGATGAGCAGATGAAGCTGGTGGGCGTATTGCATCAACTGCTGCAAGTCTTGCCGCAAGCCTATAGCGGCCGCGAAAGCATCAAGCGGCTATGCCAGATGATCTTGCCAGCCAGTCCGCATATCCGGCTGGTATGGGTAGGGTTTTGCCAGGACGATTCGGGGCCGACGATCAAGCCGGCGGCAGTGATCGGCAGGGCTGTGGGCGAGGCCGAACATTGGCATCTGGCCAAGGATTGTTTCGACTACGCAGCGCCGTTTGCCCAGACTGTCGATTGGGATGCCGGCCACGAAAGCGACTTCCACGCATTGTTCGCACCTTGGCAGGCGCATCCCGAAGCTTGTTCCGCCAAGGCCGCGCTGGCGATTCCGCTACGTTCGGAAAAGGCGCGCATGCACGGCATGATGGTGTTTTATGCCGATAGCGAGGATTATTTTTCGGAAACCGGGTTTGCCTCGTTCCAGGCCTTCGGCCATATCTGCGAAGTGATCTGGAAACAATCCAATCTGTCGCACCTGTTGACGCGTCAGGCACAGCTTGATTCCCTCACCGGACTGTTGACGCGGCGACGCATCGTGCATGTTTATGAAGAGGCGGTGGCGGCCACGGCGATGGACGAGTCGCCGCTCTCGATCCTGTATTGCCAGCTGGACGATTTTCACAAGATCAACGATCTGTACGGCTGGGCGGTGGCGGACAACATCCTCGCCGCTTTCGCCAAAGACACCGGTGCCCAGTTGCGCAAGGCCGACAGCGGCGGTCGCTGGAATGCGACGGAATTCCTGTACGTGTTGCCGGCCACAGATGCGGTTGATGCGGAGAATCTGGCCGAAGCATTCCTGAGTCATTTCATGCATCACCCGGTCAACATAGAAAACTGGTCGATCCGGCTGGCGTTGTCGATTGGTGTCGCCACTTATGGTGCCGATGGACGCGGACTGGATGAGTTGATTCACTACGCGACACAGCATCTGCGAAGTTCGAGCAGCGCGCCGGAAGCGGAAATCTGATTTGACGGTATCGGCTCAGAATAATCCGCCTGTTGCGGCAATCGCGATAAAATGACGCCTTTCCCTTGCAATTTCAATCCGAGTTATCGAAACCGCCGTGAATATTGGCCCTTACATCCTTCGCAACAATGTTTTTGTGGCACCCATGGCGGGCGTCACGGACAGGCCTTTCCGGCAGCTTTGCAAAGAGTTGGGAGCCGGCTACGCCGTTTCCGAAATGGCGGCATCCAATCCGCGCCTGTGGCAGACCGAGAAAACCTCTCGTCGGATCAACCATGATGGCGAAATGGAGCCACGCGCTGTGCAGATTGCCGGCGCCGACCCGCTGATGCTGGCGGAGTGCGCAAAATACAACGTTGACCATGGCGCGCAAATCATCGATATCAACATGGGTTGCCCGGTCAAGAAAGTCTGCAACAGCTGGTGCGGTTCGGCATTGTTGCAAAATGAACAATTGGTGGCGCAGATCCTGGAGACCGTGGTGAACGCGGTCGACGTGCCGGTCACGCTGAAGTTCCGGACTGGCTGGGATCGCCTCAACAAAAATGCCTTGAATATTGCGCGCTTGGCGGAGGCCAGCGGCATCGCCATGCTGACCTTGCATGGCCGTACGCGCGCCGATGGCTATAGCGGCGATGCCGAATACCAGACGATTGCGGCGGTCAAGGCCGCGGTGTCGATTCCGGTGGTGGCCAACGGCGACATTACGACGCCGGAAAAAGCGCGCCAGGTGCTTGAGTTCACCAAGGCCGATGCCATCATGGTCGGCCGCGCGGCGCAGGGGCGGCCGTGGATTTTCCGCGAGATCGATCATTACCTGCGTACCGGCGAGTATCTGCCGGCGCCGCTGGTGACGGAAGTGCAACACCTGATGGACGAGCATTTGCGTGGACATTACGGATTTTATGGGGATTACTTGGGGGTGCGCACCGCCCGCAAGCATATTGGCTGGTACGTGCGCGATTTGCCTGGCGGAGAGGCATTTCGGCAACGCATGAACCTGCTGGAAGACTGCGGCCAGCAGTTGGCTGCGGTAAATAGCTTCTTTGAATCGCAGTTTGCGTTTGGGGAGAGGTTACAATACGGGGTGGCCGAGCAGATGCTGGCGGCCTGAATCAGATCAACAAGACTTACGTTGCACGTCGTTGGCGACACCCGCCTGCGCTGATGGCAATGGCGCACGGCAATGCGGTATCGGACCGCTGGCGAAATTCTGCGTAAGTCCTCAAAAAAAAAGAACAGTCAAAAGAATGAGTAAAGAAAGTATCCAAGACGTGGTAAAGCAAAGCCTTGAAAAATATTTCAAGGATCTGGGCGAGCAGCCGCCGTCGAACGTCTACGACATGGTGATTTCCACGGTTGAAAAGCCGGTGTTGGAAGCCGTGATCGCGCGCGCCGAGGGTAACCAGTCGCATGCGGCCGAAATGTTGGGCATCAATCGCAATACCTTGCGCAAGAAGCTGCAGCAACACGGTCTTTTGTAATTTTCAGGCAGAGCCGCGGGCGTGCCGGTCACGCCCGCTCAACAGGTAGTAAAGTCAGGCAATAAGGTCAGGCACAATCAGGATTAACGCCGGTAGCATGCCGCAGTTCCCGTCACGGGACGCAGCGTTTTCCCCGCAATGATGCATTTATTCGTTTCCCTTCCCGTCATTCATCTTCACTTCCAGAGTTTTCATTATGATTAAACAAGCCCTCATTTCCGTATCCGACAAAACCGGGATACTTGATTTCGCAAAAGAGTTGTCGGCGCTGGGTGTGAATATTCTGTCGACCGGCGGCACCGCCAAGCTGTTGGCCGATAACGGCATCAAGGTAACTGAAGTGGCGGATTACACCGGCTTTCCGGAAATGCTCGACGGCCGGGTCAAGACTCTGCATCCAAAGGTGCATGGCGGTATCCTGGCGCGTCGCGATTTTCCGGAGCATGTTGCCGCCTTGGCGCAACACCAGATTCCGACCATCGACATGGTAGTGGTCAACCTGTACCCGTTCCAGCAAACCATTGCCAAGGAACATTGCTCGCTGGAAGATGCGATCGAGAATATCGACATCGGCGGCCCGGCCATGCTGCGTTCGTCGGCCAAGAACCACAAGGACGTGATCGTCCTGTGCGATCCAAGCGATTACGCCGCTGTACTGGGCGAGTTGAAGGCCAATGACGGTGAAGTCGGCTACGCCACCAAGTTTGCGCTGGCGAAGAAGGTGTTTGCCCACACTGCGCAATACGACGGCGCGATCACCAACTACTTTACTTCGCTGGGCGAAGACAAGCAGCATGCGACCCGCAGTGCTTATCCGGCAACGCTGAACCTGCATTTCGAAAAAGTGCAGGAAATGCGCTACGGCGAAAATCCGCACCAGTCGGCGGCGTTTTACCGCGACACCCGTCATGTCGAAGGCGCGCTGGCGAACTACAAGCAGTTGCAGGGCAAGGAACTGTCTTACAACAACATCGCTGATGCAGATGCTGCCTGGGAATGTGTCAAGACCTTCAACGAAACCGCCTGCGTCATCATCAAGCACGCCAATCCTTGCGGCGTCGCCATCGGCGGCAATCCGCTGGAAGCCTACAGCAAGGCGCTGCAAACCGATCCGACCTCGGCTTTTGGCGGCATCATCGCCTTCAACCAGGAACTGGACGGCAATGCCGCCGAAGCGGTGGCCAAGCAATTCGTTGAAGTGATCATTGCGCCATCGTTCACCGAGCAAGCCAAGCAGGTGTTCGTCGCCAAACAGAACGTCCGCTTGCTGGAAATTCCGCTGGCGCATGACATCAACCTGCACGACTTCAAGCGTGTCGGCGGCGGTTTGCTGGTGCAGTCGCCGGACGCACGCAACGTTGCCTTGAGCGAATTGAAGGTGGTCAGCAAGAAACAGCCAACCCAGCAGCAATTGCAGGATCTGATGTTTGCCTGGCGCGTTGCCAAGTTCGTCAAGTCGAATGCCATCGTGTTCTGCGGCAACGGTATGACATTGGGCGTTGGCGCCGGCCAGATGAGCCGGGTCGATTCCGCTCGCATCGCTTCGATCAAGGCGCAGAACGCCGGCTTGTCGCTGGTAGGTTCGGCCGTCGCTTCGGATGCATTCTTCCCGTTCCGCGACGGCCTGGATGTGGTGGTCGACGCGGGCGCCACTTGCGTGATTCAGCCGGGCGGTTCGATGCGTGACCAGGAAGTGATCGATGCAGCGGATGAGCATGGCGTCGTCATGCTGCTGACCGGCACCCGCCATTTCCGCCACTAAGAGCGGATCAGCCCTTGGTTCTTGATGTCGGACTCGATCATCGGCAGGTCATGCGCCGATGGACAGGGCGGACACGATTTGTCCGCCCTGCAGGGTTTTTGCGTAAGTAATATATGAAAATCCTCGGCATCGATCCCGGACTGCGGACCACCGGCTTTGGCATCATAGACAAGCAGGGCCATAAACTCAGCTATATCGCGTCGGGCACGATCAAGACCCCGGATGCCGATTTGCCGCAGCGCCTGAAGGTCATATTGGCGAGCGTTTCGGAAGTCATCCGTACTTACACGCCGGACTGCTCGGCAATCGAAAAAGTCTTCGTCAACGTCAATCCGCAATCGACACTCCTTCTCGGGCAGGCGCGCGGTGCAGCGATTTGCGCGCTGGTAAGCGCTGACTTGCCGGTGGCGGAATACACGGCCTTGCAGATCAAGCAAGCGGTGGCCGGACACGGCAAGGCGCAAAAGCAGCAGGTCCAGGATATGGTGCAGCGCTTGCTGTTATTGCCCGGCCTGCCCGGAACCGATGCTGCGGATGCGTTGGCCGTGGCGATTTGCCATGCGCACAGCGGCGATGCGTTGGCGCACTTGGGCGCGTTGGCGCCCGGTTTGGCAAAAAAAGGTTTGCGAGTACGCGGAGGACGCTTGATCGGATAAATCTGTAGCACTGCCGACTGGTATATATTGTGTTTGTATGTTTTCTGCTGTTCAGTGAGTGTTCTTGTCGTCCACGCTTCCGCGCCGTTCATCCCGCACCAACAGCCTGTCAACTTCCTTCTTTATCCACGATCTGTCGCATTTTGAGCCTCCGATGTCCCCTTCCAATTGTGAATCATTGTTTCGCGGTTGCCGGAACAGATACATGTATATATCTAAGAGCTGACTTTTACATCATCTGGTAAGTCCTTCATTTATTTGATAATTCAATGTAAGGGGCTTATTGGTGCATCTTTAAATAGTCGCGCTAAGTCATTGACTTTACTCGAATATTTTGGATGAGGCCGCCGTAAATGGCTTGACCTAGAATAGTGCATCCTCTAAAGTGGGTGAAAGTGTGGAAAAGTGTTTTTTTGTGGGGTATTTTGCGATTCGCAAAGAAGACTTTTCCGGAATTTAGCAATTCAAAAAAGGAGCGTGTGCGGTGTTTCAGGGGGCGTCGGCATTAAATCTCGATGCGAAAGGACGGATGGCGGTGCCATCCAAGCATCGTGACGCGCTCACTGTTCAGTGTGAAGGTCGTTTGACTCTCACCAAGCACCCGCACGGCTGCTTGTTGTTGTTCCCGCGCCCGACCTGGGAAAGCCATCGCGAGCAAATCGCGGCGTGGCCGATGTCGGCGCGCGCCTGGCAACGTATTTTCTTGGGTAATGCCTCTGACGTTGAACTCGATTCCGCTGGACGAATCCTGGTCGCGCCGGAATTGCGCTCCGCGGTCGGTTTGACACGTGAAGTTATGTTGCTGGGCATGGGAAGCCATTTCGAGATTTGGGACGCGGCCAAGCTGGCCGAGAGCGAGTCGCAAGCAGTTGCGGCTGGCATGCCCGAAGTGTTAAGTAATTTTTCGTTCTGACGGACCTGCCATGAGTGAACAAGTGGTGCCCGAATTCCAGCACCGCACCGTGTTATTGGACGAGGCTGTCAGTGCGTTGGCAATCGAAGGCGTGCGGGCGGACGGTATTTATGTCGACGGCACCTTCGGGCGTGGCGGGCATAGCCGCAAGATCCTCGAAAGCCTCGGGCCGCGCGGCCGCCTGATCGCCTTCGACAAGGATCCGCAAGCGATCGCCACTGCGGCCGGGATTGCCGATCCGCGCTTCGAGATCGTGCACGACAGCTTTGCCACGATGGCGCAGGCGCTGCAGCAAAAAGGAATTGAAAAGGTGGATGGCGTCCTGCTGGATCTGGGGATTTCATCGCCGCAGGTGGACGATGCCAGCCGTGGCTTCAGTTTTCGGGCTGATGGTCCGCTCGACATGCGCATGGATACGACGCGCGGCATGTCGGCAGCGGAATGGCTGGCAATCGCGGATGAACAAACAATCGGAAAGGTGGTACGTGATTATGGGGAAGAACGGTTTGCTGTTCAGATTGCAAAGGCGATTGTTGCTGGCCGGGCAGTCCGGCCCATCACTGGGACCCGACAGCTTGCCCAGATCGTGGCAGGCGCCGTCAAGACCCGCGAGAAAGGCAAAGACCCGGCCACTCGCACCTTTCAGGCTATACGGATTTTCATCAATCAAGAGCTTGAAGAACTCGAGGTAGTACTGGACCAGGCATTTCGGCAGATGGCCCAGCAAGGGAGATTAGTCGTGATCAGCTTTCATTCGCTGGAAGACCGGATCGTCAAGCAGTTCATGGCTTCCAAAGCCAGGCTGCCGCAGCCCGACCGTCGCCTGCCGATTCGTGCTGTCGACCTGCCTCAGCCGGAAATGAAACTGCTGGCGCGGATCAAGCCTTCCGACGCCGAGGTTGCGGAAAATCCGCGCGCGCGCTCAGCCATCATGCGCGTCGGCGAGCGCCTGGCCGGCATTGCATCTAACGGAGCCCGTACGTGAGCGGGCGTCTCAATTTTGTCCTGGCGCTGGCCTTGGTGCTATGCGCGCTGGCGCTTGTCAACGCGCAGTACCAGGCGCGCCAGCTGTTCATTGAACTTGAGCGTTCGGCCAGCCAGTCGCGCCAGTTGGATATCGAGTGGGCGCAGTTGCAACTCGATCAATCGACCCTTGGCAAGAACGCCAGGATCGAAGCCAGCGCAACCCGCGACCTGAACATGGTGCCGTTGACGCCGGCCCGTACCCAATACCTGACGGTGGGGGAGAAATGACGCGAAATCCTCCGCGCACCTCTCATACCGCGCGCGTCGCAGCCGGCAAAGGCGTACCTTTTTCGTCCAGCCCAGTGCTGAAAGTCAAGTTGCCGGTATGGCGCTCGCGCGTCGTGCTGTTTGCCCTGTTCGCCGCATTCCTGGCCCTGATCGCGCGGGCGTTGTGGCTGCAAGGCATGTCCACCGATTTCCTGCAGAAGCAGGGTGCTTCACGCTATGCGCGCACGCTGGAACTGCCGGCCACACGCGGCAAGATCCTCGATCGCAACGGCCAAGTGCTGGCTTCATCGGTGCCGGTCAAGGCGATCTGGGCGATCCCTGACGACCTCAAGGATGCGCCGAAGGAAAAGCTGCAAGCCCTGGCCAAACTGCTTGACATGAGCGACGCCGAGCTCAACAAGAAGCTCGATTCCGATCGCAATTTCGTTTACCTCAAGCGCCAGGTCGAGCAAGAGACTTCCGACAAGATCGTCAAGCTCGGCATCGACGGCATTGAAACCCGCAAGGAATACAAGCGTTTCTATCCCGAAGGCGAGGTGATGGCGCACGTCGTCGGCTTTACCAATGTGGAAGACGCTGGCCAGGATGGCATGGAGCTGTCGCAGCAAAAGACATTGGCCGGCACTACCGGCAGCCGGCGCGTCATCAAGGATCGGCTCGGTCGTATCGTCGAGGATATCGAGGCGGTCAAGGAGCCGCATGACGGCAAGGATCTGGTGCTGTCGATCGACAGCAAGATCCAGTACATTGCCTTCACCCAGCTCAAGGAGGCGGTGGAGAAGTTCAAGGCCAAGGCGGGCGGCATTGTCGTGGTCGATGCGAAAAGCGGCGAAGTGCTGGCGCTGGCTAACCTGCCCAGCTACAACCCTAACGACCGCTCGGTGCTGACCGGTGCGCAATTGCGCAACCGCGTGATGACCGACACCTTCGAGCCGGGTTCGACCTTGAAGCCGTTCACCATTGCGTTGGCGCTGGATACTAACCGGGTGCAGGCCACCACGACCTTCCAGGTACCGGACAAGATGACCATCGGCACCGCCACCATTGGCGATTCGCATCCGCACGGTTTGCTGACCATGAGTGTGGCGCAGATCATCCAGAAATCATCCAATCTCGGTACTGCGCAGATTGCATTGAAGATGCCTGCCGAGGAAATGTGGGAGATGTTTACTACCGTCGGCCTCGGTCAGCAGCCGAAATTCGGCTTCCCGGGTGCAGTGGCGGGGCGCGTGCGTCCGGCCAAATCCTGGCGTCCGATCGAACAGGCGACCATGAGCTACGGCCATGGCATTTCCGTGTCCCTGATCCAGATGGCGCACGCCTATACGATTTTTGCACGTAATGGCGACCTGATCCCGCTGTCGTTCCAGAAAGTCACTGAACCGCCGGTCGGCCAGCGCGTGGTTTCTGAAAAGACGGCGTTGACCATGCGGGCCATGCTGGAGCGGGTGACGGCGCCAGGCGGCACCGCACCGAAAGCACAGGTGCCCGGTTACCGGGTCGGCGGAAAAACAGGTACTGCTTACAAGATTGAGGGCGGTAAATACGTCAGGAAATACATTGCCGATTTTGTCGGCTTTGCGCCGGCCTCCGATCCGCGCCTGATTATTGCCGTCATGGTGGATGAACCGACAGTCGGTTCCCATTTCGGCGGTGACGTCGCCGCGCCGGTGTTTGCGACAGTTGCCGCGAATGCGCTACGGGCCTTGAATGTGCCGCCTGACACCAATGTCACGGACATCATCATTCCCGCGGATGGCCCGCAGGAGGGCTTGTGATGACGCGCAAAACATCGCAATTGCAGGACGTGCGGCAATGGCTGGCCGGGGTCATCCAGGCTGGTGCGGAGCTGGTGTCCGATTCGCGCCGGGTCAAGCCCGGCGACGTGTTCTTTGCGTACCCGGGCGATGCCGCCGATGGTCGCGCGTACATTGGGCAAGCCTTGAAAAACGGCGCATCCGCGGTGCTGTATGAGACGACGGATTTTAACTGGGATGCCGCATGGAGCGTACCGCACTTGGCGGTGGCCGGCCTCAAGAAGCTGGCCGGCATGATTGCCAACAGCCATTATGGACAACCTGACAAGGACATGCAGATTGTTGCCGTCACCGGCACCAACGGCAAGACTTCCTGCACCAATGGCTGGGACATGCGTTGTCGCAGCTGGGGCAAACTACCGGCGTCATCGGTACGCTGGGCGTCGGCATTTTCGCGCAGGGCCAGCGCGGCGAATTCGAGGAAACCGGTTACACCACGCCCGATGCGGTCCTGCTGCAACGGGCGCTGGCCGACATGCGCGGCAAAGGCGTTCGTGCGCTGGCCATCGAAGCATCATCGATAGGCCTGGACCAAGGGCGCCTGAGCGGCATGCATGTCGATATCGCCCTATTTACCAATTTCACGCGCGATCATCTAGATTACCACGGCGACGAACAGCATTACGAAGCTGCCAAGCGCATGCTGTTCGACTGGCCCGGATTGCAGCAGGCAGTGCTAAATCTTGATGACGCGATGGGTTTGCGTCTGGTGACGCATCTGCAGCAGAAAAAAGCCGCCATGTCGTTGATCGGATATACCTTGGGCGATGCAGAGGCGCCGGGCGTAGCAGTATTACGTGCCTCGGCGATCCGCACCAATGCCAGCGGCACGGCGTTCCACATTGATTCCCCGTTCGGTTCCGGCCAGGTAAAAACGCAGTTGGTGGGCTTGTTCAATGTCAGCAATGCATTGGGAATTCTGGGGGTGCTGCTGGCCAAAGGTGTCGCATGGGACGCTGCGCTCAAGGCGATTGAACTGTTGGTCGCAGTACCCGGTCGAATGCAGCAATTCGGCGGCCAGGATGCGCCGCTGGTTGTTATCGATTATGCACATACGCCCGATGCCTTGGAGAAAACCCTGATTACCTTGCGCCAGGTCGCGCAGCAGCGCGGCGGCGAGTTGTGGTGCGTGTTCGGCTGCGGCGGCGATCGCGATCCCGGCAAGCGGCCGCAGATGGGCGCTGTCGCTGAGTTGGCGGATCACGTGATTGTCACCAGCGACAATCCGCGCAGCGAAGAGCCGGGCGCCATCATCGCCCAGATCATGGCCGGAATGAAAGCGCCGCATAACGCGCAGGCGCTGGAAGACCGGGCCGCTGCAATCCTGTGGGCGGTACGCCATGCGGCCAAGGCCGATGTGGTGCTGCTGGCCGGCAAAGGACATGAAACTTATCAGGAAATAAAAGGAAAGAAATTGCCGTTTTTGGATGCAGACCACGCCGCAGTTGCTCTCGCTGCACGGGCCACGATGAAAGGCGGTCACGCATGAATACGTCATTGGCTCAATTGCAATCCTGGCTAGGCTTGGCCGCTGTTGCCGGGGATGATGCGCAGCTGAAGATCAGTGGTTTGTCCACGGACAGCCGTGCGGTGACCTCCGGCGATCTGTTCGTGGCATTGCGTGGGGAGCGTTTCGACGCCCACGATTTCCTCGATCAGGTGATCGTGAAAGGTGCTGCCGCGGTATTGGTTGAGCGTGCCCCGGCCGGGCTATCGGTGCCGGCATTGGTCGTGCCGGACACTCGGGCCGCCTTGGGTGCGATAGCCAATCGCTGGCGCCGTCAATTCGCGCTGCCGTTGATTGCCGTCACCGGCAGCAACGGCAAGACCACCGTCAAGGAAATGATTGCTGCGATCCTGGTCGCAGCGTTTGGCGTTGACAAAGCGCTGGCGACGCGCGGCAACTTCAATAATGAGATCGGCTTACCGTTAACTCTGCTACTGCTCGATGCAGGCCACCGGGCCGCGGTGGTTGAGCTGGGGATGAACCACCCCGGTGAAATCGCAGTGCTGACGGCAATTGCAGAGCCGGCGGTGGCGCTGGTAAATAATGCCCAGCGCGAACATCAGGAGTTCATGGCGAGCGTGGCTGCGGTTGCCGCGGAGAACGGCAATGTGATCCGCGGCCTGCCGGCAAGCGGTATCGCTGTGTACCCGGCTGACGATCCGTACACAGACTTGTGGCGCAGCTATGCCGCCGACAAGGCTGGCAGTATCACGTTCGGACTGAGTGCGAATGCGGATGTCAGCTGTAGTTATGCCGCTGCGGCCAATGGCTTTGGCAGCGAGCTGGCGGTGACCGCCATGACGGTCGCCGGTGTCCAGAAGTTCGTGGTGCAACTGGCGGCGGCTGGCGAGCACAATGTGCGCAATGCGCTTGCTGCGATTGCCTGCACGCTGGCCATCGGCGTTGACATCGCGGCGATAAAGCGTGGCCTGGAATCGTTTGCTCCGGTCAGCGGTCGTTTGCAGCGTAAGCTGGCAACTGTCGCTGGTTGCCGCGACGCACTGGTCATCGATGACACCTACAACGCCAATCCGGATTCTGTGCGGGCGGCCATCGATGTGCTCGCTCAGGCCAATGCGCCGCGGCTGCTGGTGCTGGGGGACATGGGCGAAGTTGGCAACGAAGGTCGCAAATTCCATCAGGAAATCGGCGCCTACGCGCAGCAGCGCGGCATTACCCAATTCTTTACGCTGGGCGACCTGGCGGCGGACGCTAGTGCCGCCTTCGGTCCGCAGGCAAAACATTTTATCGACATCGCAGCGTTGCTAGCCGCGCTCGATGCCGTCATGACACCAGACACCACGGTGCTGATCAAGGGATCGCGCTTCATGAAAATGGAGCGCGCAGTTCAGCATCTGGTCGGTACAACTTCCGAGGGGACTCACTAACATGTTGCTTTGGCTGGCACAAAATTTTCAGCAGGACTTCAGTTTCCTGCGCGTATTCAACTTCATCACCTTCCGTGCGGTGTTTGCGACGTTGACGGCGTTGATGATCGGGCTGATCGCCGGACCTGGCGTGATCCGCATGCTGGCGCGCCTGAAGGTCGGGCAAGCGGTGCGCACCGATGGCCCGCAAACGCATCTGATCAAATCCGGCACGCCGACCATGGGCGGCGTGCTGATCCTGATCGCGATCGGTATTTCGACTTTACTGTGGAGCGACCTGAGCAACCGTTTTGTCTGGATCGTCCTGATCGTGACACTGGGTTTTGGCACCATTGGTTGGGTCGACGACTATCGCAAGGTGGTCTACAAGGATCCGAACGGCATGCGTTCGCGCGAAAAATATTTCTGGCAATCAGTGATCGGCGTGGTTGCTGCGATTTACCTGGCGTTTTCGGTATCGGCGCCTAATAACACACAGGTCTGGGATCTGTTTCTGGCCTGGGTTGAATCCGGATTCAGCCTGGATCTGCCGCCCAAGGCTGACCTGATCGTACCGTTCTTCAAGACGGTCAGCTATCCGCTTGGCGTCTGGGGTTTCATGGCCTTGACCTACTTCGTCATCGTCGGCACCAGCAATGCGGTGAACCTGACCGATGGCCTGGACGGCCTGGCGATCATGCCGACCGTCATGGTGGGGCGGCGCTTGGATTGTTCGCCTATCTGACCGGTAACGTGACTTTCGCCAAATACCTGTTGATCCCGCATATTCCCGGCGCTGGCGAACTGCTGATCTTCTGCGGCGCGATGGCTGGCGCGGGGCTGGCCTTCCTTTGGTACAACGCCTATCCGGCCCAGGTATTCATGGGCGACGTCGGCGCGCTGGCATTGGGCGGTGCATTGGGCACTGTTGCCGTCATCGTGCGCCAGGAAATCGTGCTGTTCATTATGGGCGGTATTTTCGTGGTTGAAACCTTATCGGTGATGTTGCAAGTAATGTATTTCAAATACACGAAAAAGCGTTTCGGCGTCGGCCGTCGCGTATTGCTGATGGCGCCGTTGCACCATCACTATGAACAAAAAGGCTGGAAAGAAACGCAGGTTGTGGTGCGTTTCTGGATCATCTCGATGATGCTGGTGTTGTTTGGACTTTCAACTCTGAAGTTAAGGTAGTGAGCTGCGGTAATGAACTATACGGGTAAACATGTTCTGGTATTAGGATTGGGCGAATCGGGCCTGGCATCCGCATTGTGGTTGGCACATTGCGGCGCCACCGTGCGCGTGGCCGATACGCGCAGCGCACCGGAACGCCTGCCGCTGCTGCAGCAGGCAATCCCAGCTGTGGAATTCGTTGCATCCGGTGATGGCGGCGGGTTTGCTGCCAGCCTGCTGGATGGCGTCGACTTTGCCGTCACCAGCCCTGGCTTGGCGCCAACCGGTGAATTGAAAGATATCTTGTCGGCGGCGACCGATCGTAATATCCCGGTATGGGGCGAGATCGAAGTGTTTGCGCAAGCACTAGCGGCGTTGCGCGAGAGCCAGGGTTATGCGCCGAAAGTGATCGCGATCACCGGCACTAACGGCAAAACCACCGTCACCAGCCTGACCGGCTTGCTGTGCGAACGCGCCGGCCTGACCGTGCAAGTGGCAGGCAATATCAGCCCGGCTGCGCTGGATGTACTCCGCAGTGCGCTGGAAAAAGATGCACTGCCGCAGGTCTGGGTGCTGGAGCTGTCGAGCTTCCAGCTGCACGCAACCTGCAGCCTGCAAGCTTATGCCGCAACCATCCTGAACATCAGCCAGGATCACCTCGATTGGCACGGCGATATGGATTCCTACGTCGCCGACAAGGCGCGTATTTTCGGCGCCAACACGATTCGCGTGCTGAATCGCGACGATCCGTTGACGATGCAATTCAATACCGGCAGCAGCCTCAGCTTCGGCTTCGATGAGCCGCTCGATGGCGATTGCTTCGGCCTGATCAGCGATAACGGCATGCAGTGGCTGTCGGTAGCGGTGCCGGGAGACGAAGAGGAACGGGTCGAGAAACGGCGTAGCAAGAAAGAACAACTGGCATTGCTGCCGGTCACGCTCAAGCGTTTGATGCCGGCCGATGCGCTGCGCATCCGTGGCCGTCACAATGCGGCGAATGCCTTGGCGGCGCTGGCTTTGTGCCGGGCGATTGACTTGCCTTTCGCGCCGCTGTTGCACGGCCTGCGCGAATATCACGGCGAGCCGCATCGGGTTGAACTGGTCACCACCATTGGCGGCGTCGAATATTACGACGACAGCAAGGGCACCAATGTCGGCGCTACAGTGGCGGCATTGAACGGCCTTGGCCGCGGCTCGGATGGCGACGGCAATGCCAGCCGCCTGTTGCTGATCGCCGGTGGCGAAGGCAAGGGGCAGGATTTTGCGCCGCTGGCGGAACCGCTGGCAGCCTACGGCCGCGCACTGCTGCTGATCGGCCGCGACGCGCCGGCAATCCGTGCCGCCGTCGCCAGCCGTCTGGAAACTGCCGGAATCGAGATTGTCGCCTGCGATACCTTGGAACAAGCCGTCACCCGCGCCGCTGAACTGGCCCAGCCTGGCGATGCCGTGTTGCTGTCGCCTGCTTGCGCCAGTTTTGACATGTTCCGCAATTACGCGCACCGGGCGCAGGTGTTTGTTGACGCCGTACGTGAATTGGCCTTGTCGCGTGGCGAGGTCGGACTATGAAATTCGCCTTCCCATCATTTTCAGCGAAACCCGAGGCTGCGCCGGCAGCGCGGTCGCGTCCGCTCGACAGCCAGAAGCACGGCGTTCAGCGTTCGAAAATGATGGAGTACGACCAGCCGCTGGTGTGGGTGGTCGTGCTGTTGATGCTGTTTGGGTTGGTAATGGTGTATTCGGCCTCGATCGCGTTGCCCGATTCGCCCAAATATGCGAACTATACGAATGCCCATTTCCTGGTGCGGCAGGCGATTTTCATCTGCGTCTCGCTGTTTGCCGGAATGCTGACTTTCCGCATTCCGATTGCGACCTGGCAGCGTTGGGCGCCATACCTGTTTGTGGTCACGCTGATTCTGCTGGCAGCGGTGCTGGTGCCGGGCCTCGGCCGTGGCGTCAACGGCGCCAAGCGCTGGCTGTCGTTCCGCGTCTTCAACCTGCAACCATCGGAATTGATGAAGCTGTTCATCGTCCTGTACGCCGCCAATTACACGGTGCGCAAACAGGAAGTGATGCACAAGCTGACCAAAGGCTTCCTGCCGATGACTGCCGCAGTCGGGCTGGTCGGCCTGTTGTTGATGCTGGAGCCGGATCTCGGCGCGCTCGGCGTGATCGTTTGCATCGCCATGGGCATCCTGTTTCTGGGTGGCATCAACGGTATCTGGTTCGGCGGCATCGGTGCGATGCTGGCTGGTATGTTTACGATGGTGATCTGGTTGTCGCCATGGCGTCGTGAACGGATTTTCGCGTATCTGAATCCGTGGGCGGAAGAAAATGCTTTGGGCAAGGCTTATCAGTTATCGCATTCGCTGATCGCGTTTGGACGCGGTGAATTGTTCGGCGTCGGTCTTGGCGCCAGCGTCGAGAAGTTGCATTACCTGCCGGAAGCGCATACCGACTTCCTGCTGGCGGTGATCGGCGAGGAATTGGGATTTGTCGGCGTGCTGGTGGTGGTCATGTTGTTCTATTGGATCATCAAGCGTTCGTTTGAAATCGGCCGTCAGGCGATTGCGATGGAACAGACGTTTGCCGGATTGACCGCCAAAGGCATCGGCATCTGGATTGGTGTGCAGACCTTCATCAACATGGGCGTCAATCTCGGCTTGCTGCCGACCAAGGGTTTGACCTTGCCGCTGATGAGCTATGGCGGATCCGGCGTGCTGATCAATTGCATCGGCCTGGCGATCCTGCTACGCATCGATTATGAAAACCGGGTTCTGATGCGCGGAGGCCGGGCATGACAGCGACGATGAAACGTCTGGTCATCATGGCCGCGGGCACCGGCGGCCATATCTTCCCTGGCCTGGCGATTGCCGACACCATGCGTGCGCGCGGCTGGCAAGTGACCTGGCTCGGCACCACGCACGGCATGGAATCAGACCTAGTGCCGCAGCATGGCGTCGAGATGGACAAGATTGTATTTGCCGGCCTGCGCGGCAAAGGGCTGGCGCACACGGTGCGTGGCGTCTGGCGCATGTTGTTGAGCTTTCCGGCTTGCTTCCGCATTCTGGGGAAGCGTCAGGCCGATGTCGTATTGGGCATGGGCGGCTACGTGACGGTGCCGGGCGGCGCAATGGCGCGCTTGCGCGGTATACCGCTGGTGCTGGTGAATGCCGATGCGGCTTTGCTGCTGTCGAACAAGACCCTGACGCCGTTGGCCAAACGCGTGTTGTTCGGCTTCCCGGCCGATTTTGGCAAGGCGGCCGGCAAGGCGCTGGTCACCGGCAATCCGGTGCGCAAGGAAATCATGGCCTTGCCATTGCCTGAGCAGCGCTACGGCGGGCGTATCGGCCCATTGCGTTTGCTGGTAGTGGGCGGCAGCCTTGGCGCGAAAGCGTTGAATGATTGCTTGCCTGCGGCGTTGGCGTTGATTCCCGCCGAATCGCGCCCCAGCGTCACGCATCAGTCCGGCAAGCAGCATATTGAAGCCTTGCGCAGCGCTTATGCTGCGGCGGGCGTTAGCGCGGAAGTGGTGGCGTTCATCGACGATATGCCGCGCCGTTATGCGGATGCCGATCTGGTGATCTGCCGTGCCGGCGCCATCACGGTGTCGGAACTGACCGCTGCCGGTGTCGCCAGCGTGTTGGTGCCGTTGGTGGCGTCGACCACGTCGCACCAGCGTGACAATGCCAAATGGATGGCGAGCCAGAAAGCGGCTATCCATTTGCCGCAAACAGAATTGACTAAAGAACGCCTGGCTGCGTTATTGACGCGGATCTCGCGCGAGGACTGCCAGACAATGGCGCAGGCAGCATATGAAAACGGCCGACGCGATGCGAATCAAGCCATCGCGCAGGTCCTTGAAGAATTGGCAGGGACGTAGCATGAAACATAAAGTTAAAAATATCCATTTCGTCGGCATCGGCGGCAGCGGCATGAGCGGCATCGCCGAGGTGCTGCTTAATCTCGGCTACACGATTTCCGGTTCAGATCTCGGCGACAACGCCGCGACCCGTCGTCTGGTCGGTCTTGGCGCGAAGGTGAGCCGAGGGCATGCAGCCGCGAACATCGACCAGGCCCACGCAATCGTCACGTCGACTGCGGTACAGCCGGATAATCCGGAAGTGGTTGCCGCGCGTGAGAAGCATATTCCGATCGTGCCGCGTGCAGTCATGCTGGCGGAATTGATGCGCCTGAAACGCGGCATCGCGATTGCCGGTACGCACGGTAAAACCACCACCACCAGCCTGGTGGCCAGCGTGCTGGCGCAAGGCGGCCTGGATCCGACCTTCGTGATCGGCGGCCGCCTGACGAGTGCCGGCGCCAACGCCAAGCTGGGTTCGGGTGATTTTATTGTGGCTGAAGCCGATGAATCGGATGCTTCGTTCTTGAACTTGTCGCCGGTGATCGAAGTGATCACCAATATCGATGCCGATCACATGGACACCTATGATCACGATTTCGGCAAGCTGAAGCAGGCCTTCGTCGAATTCACACAGCGCCTGCCGTTCTACGGTGTCGCAGTGTTGTGCATGGACGACGCCAATGTGCGCGAAATCATGCCGCAGATCTCCAAGCTGATCACCACTTACGGTTTCCATGAGGAAGCCGATGTGCGCGCCATCGATGCCAAGGCGGTCGCCGGCCACATGCAATTCACCGTGATTCAAAAAGGCTATCCGGCGATGCCGATCAGCCTGAATCAACCCGGCATGCACAACGTCCAGAACGCTTGCGCCGCAATTGCGATTGCGCGCGAACTGGGTGTGGCAGATGCGGCGATCCAGCAGGCATTGACTGAATTTAACGGCGTCGGCCGCAGGTTCACCCGCTATGGTGAAATCAAACTGCATGACGCGGCAGGCAAGCCGAGCGGTGAATTCGCGCTGGTTGACGACTACGGCCACCATCCGGTGGAAACTGCGGCGACGATCCAGGCTGCGCGCGGTGCCTATCCAGGACGCCGTCTGGTGCTGGCGTTCCAGCCGCATCGCTACACGCGCACCCGCGATCTGTTCGAGGATTTTGTGAAGGTGCTGTCGACCGTCGATGTACTGGTGCTGGCCGAAATATACGCTGCCGGAGAATCGCCGATTGTTGCCGCTGACGGTCGTGCGCTGGCACATGCGTTGCGGGTTGCCGGCATGGCCGAGCTGGTGTTTGTGGAAGATATCAACGATATGCCGACCTCGATCCTGAATATCGTGCGCGACGGCGATGTGGTGATGACCATGGGAGCCGGATCGATTAGCGGCGTACCGGGCAAGTTGGCGCAACAGGTAGAGCAATAGGCGTGGGTGAAGAGATGAGCAAAAAAATGACAGGCAAGCAATTCGGAAAAGTCGGCGTACTGTTCGGCGGACGTTCGGCCGAGCGCGAAGTGTCCATCATGTCTGGAAATGGCGTGCTGAAGGCATTGCAAAGCCATGGCGTCGACGCCCATCTGTTTGATCCGGCCGAGCGCAGCCTAGCGGAACTGGCCGCAGAAAAATTTGATCGCGTGTTCATCGCCCTGCACGGCCGCTACGGCGAAGACGGCACATTGCAAGGAGCGCTGGAGCAACTCGGCATTCCTTACACCGGCCCGGGCGTCATGGCATCGGCGATTGCGATGGACAAGGTGATGACCAAGCGCATCTGGCGCAGCGTGGATTTGCCCACGCCGCGCTTCCTTGTTCTGGATGCGCATACCGCCACGCGTGAAGAACTGCGCCAGGTGCCGGATGTGCTGGGTTTGCCGTTGATGCTGAAGGCGCCGCATGAAGGTTCGACCATCGGCATCAGCAAAGTGGCGGGTTATTCCGACATGGGTGAAGGCTTTGCATTGTGCGCCAAATATGATGACGTGGTGTTGGCGGAAGAGTTCGTCCGCGGTCGCGAATTGACCGTGCCAGTGCTGGGCGCAGGCCGCACGGCGCGAGCGCTGCCTATCGTCGAGATTCGGGCGCCGGAGGGCAACTACAACTATCAGAATAAATATTTTACCGACGACACCAAGTATTTCTGCCCGGCGCCGCTGCATGCCGCATTGACCGAGCGCATACAGTCGCTGGCAGTGCAGGCCTACAAGGCGATCGGATGCGAAGGTTGGGCGCGGGTGGATTTCATGTTGCGCGCTTCGGACAATGAGCCATTCCTGATTGAGATCAACACCTCGCCGGGCATGACCGGCCACTCGCTGGTGCCGATGGCGGCCAAGGCGGATGGCGTCAGTTACGAAGACCTGTGTCTTGAGATACTGGCTTCTGCGGCGCTGGATTTGAATCCTAACGCAGATTGGAAGCCGGAGTGAATGGCAAGTAACGAACACGCGAAGATTTAAAGAAAATATTTAAAGCAATACCTAACGATTCGGACGATAAAGTCGATAACCATGTGGCAAGACATCAAAATGCTGAACGCAATCTCCAATGCCCTGCTGGGCCTGGCTGCGCTCGCATTGCTGGCGTCTGGCATCTGGTGGCTGGCGCAGAGGCCGATGTTCACGTTGAGGGAAATCCGCGTCGAAGGCGCCGGGCAGAGCGAATTGCGGCGGGTCAATCCGTTGATTATCCGCGCCAGTGCGCTACCGCGCATCAAGGGCAATTTCTTTACCGCCAACTTGGACACCGTCCGCGCCGCCTTCGAATCTGTGCCCTGGGTGCGCAAGGCATCGGTGCAGCGCGAATGGCCGAACAAGCTGATCGTGTCGATCGAAGAGCATCAGCCGTTGGCGACCTGGGACGATGATGGACGTTTGCTGTCGGTGCATGGTGATTTGTTTACTGCCAATCTGGATGAGGCGGAAGAAGACGGCGAGTTGCTACGCCTGTCCGGTCCGGATGGCAGCGAAAAGGATGTGGTGGCGCGGCTGGCGGATTTCCGTCGCTGGTTCGGGCCGCTTGAATTGAATCCGGTAGAAGTCGATTTATCAAGTCGATATGCGTGGACCCTCAAGCTGGACAACGGCATGACGGTGGAGCTGGGGCGTGAGCAAAACAAGGACACGCTGAAAGATCGTGTGGCGCGGCTGGTGCAGATTTATCCGCAATTGAAGTCGCGTTTGCAGGGCCGGATTGAGAGTGTGGATATGCGGTATCCGAATGGCTTGGCGCTGAAGGCGAGCGGCTTGTCTGGCGGATTGGGAAGCAAGAAAAAATAAGCGAAACATTATGACAAAAGACGCAAAAAATTTGATCGTCGGTCTCGACATCGGCACCTCCAAGGTGGTGGCCGTGGTAGCCGAGGTATTGTCGGATGGACGCCATGAAGTCATCGGCCTGGGGCAGGCGGAATCAAAGGGCTTGAAAAAGGGCGTGGTGGTCAACATCGAGGCTACCGTCGAGTCGATCCAGCGCGCTTTGGAAGAAGCCGAGCTGATGGCCGACTGCAAGATCCGTAACGTGTACACCGGGATCGCCGGCAGCCACATCCGCAGCTTCAATTCGAGCGGTATGGTGGCGATCAAGGACAAGGAAGTCAGCGCAGCCGATGTCTCGCGCGTTATAGAAACGGCGAAGGCGGTCAACATCCCGACCGACCAGCAGTTGCTGCATACCGTGCCGCAGGAATTTATTGTCGATAGCCAGGAAGATGTGCGCGAACCAATCGGTATGAGCGGCATCCGACTTGAAGTCAAGGTGCACATCGTCACCGGCGCGGTTTCTGCCGTACAGAATATCGTCAAATGTATCCGTCGTTGCGGATTGGAAGTGTCGGACTTGATCTTGCAGCCGATGGCGTCGGCCGACGCGGTGTTGACTCCCGATGAGAAAGAGTTGGGCGTGGTGTTGGTCGATATCGGTGGCGGTACGACCGACGTTGCTGTGTTCACGGAAGGCGCGATTCGGCATACGGCGGTAATCCCGATTGCCGGCGACCAGATCACTAACGATATCGCGATGGCCTTGCGCACGCCGACCACCGAAGCGGAAGAAATCAAATTGCGTTACGGCGTGGCCAAGCAGATCCTGGCCGACCCTGGCGAGACGCTGGAAGTGCCGGGATTGGGTGATCGCAATCCGCGTACCTTGTCACGCCAGGCACTGGCGGCAGTCATTGAGCCGCGTGTCGAGGAATTGTTCGCGCTGGTGCACCAGGTGGTGCGCGAGTCCGGCTACGAAGAAGTGTTGTCGAGCGGCGTGGTGCTGACCGGTGGGTCTTCGATGATGCCCGGCATGATTGAGCTCGCCGAGGATATTTTCCTCAAGCCGGCACGTCTGGGCACGCCGGAATATCACGGTCAGTTGGCCGATGTGGTGCGCAGCCCGCGTTATTCGACCGTACTGGGTTTGCTGCTGGAAGCGAAAAAGCAATACCTGCGCGGCTACATCGTGACACGCCAAGAGGGCTCGGCGAAAGCGATCTGGCAACGCATGAAGGAATGGTTTTTAGGGAATTTCTAGTAACTAGTTGGTGTGACGCGTATTTGGTTATTTGGTTAAGTTTTATTTTTAATGTTGTTTGTGTAAAACGCAGTTGTCAGTTGCTAGGCCTCACAGCGCGTGATGCCTACTGACTGAATGCTGCAACTTTATGAGGAAATATCATGGAAATCGATATGCTTGACAATGCAACTTTGGGTACCGTGATTAAAGTCGTCGGCGTCGGTGGTGCTGGCGGCAATGCGGTCCAACATATGATCAATAAAGGGGTGTCGGGGGTCGAGTTCATCGCCGCCAATACCGATGCACAGGCGCTCAAGCAATCGAAGGCGCATAACGTCATCCAGATCGGCGAGACCGGTTTGGGCGCCGGCATGAAGCCTTCGGTTGGCCGTCAGTTAGCCGAGGACTCACGCGGCCGCATCGAAGATGCGTTGCGTGGCGCGCACATGGTATTCATCGCAGCAGGCATGGGCGGCGGTACCGGCACCGGTGCTGCGCCGGTGGTAGCGCAGATCGCCAAGGAGCAAGGTGCGTTGACCGTGGCGGTGGTGTCGAAGCCGTTCTCGTATGAAGGCCAGAAGTGCATGGACATCGCCGATGAAGGCCTGGAAGCGTTGTCCCAGCATGTCGATTCGCTGATCATCATTCTCAACGAGAAGCTCGAAGAGATTTATGAAGACGACAGCATGATGGAATGGCTGCAACACGCTGACGATGTGCTCAACAATGCGGTTGCCGGTATTGCTGAAATCATCAACGTGCCTGGCCACATCAACGTCGACTTCAATGACGTCAAGACCATCATGGGCGAACAAGGCAAGGCGATGATGGGCACCGCAACGGCATCCGGCGTGGATCGCGCACGCCTGGCGGCGGAGCAGGCGGTTGCCTCGCCGCTGCTGGATGGCATCGATCTGTCCGGCGCGCGCGGCGTGCTGGTCAACGTCACTGCCAGCCGTAGCCTGAAGGGTAAGGAAATCAAGGAAGTCATGGCGACCGTGCGCGCTTTTGCTGCGCCGGATGCGTCGATCGCACAAGGTATCGCCTACGATGAAGCCATGGGCGACGATATCCGCGTGACCGTGGTTGCCACTGGTCTGGGCCGTGCTCGCAAGGCGGTGCAGCTGGTGCAGGCGCCGATGATGCGTACCGGTACACACAATGAGCCGATGATGCAGCATGGTCAGGCATCTGTAGGTCACGGCAGCTCGTCGTTCGAAGGCATGAAGGCGCCGGCAGTATGGCGTCGCGAGTCGGCTTCCGACACCGTACGTGCATTGGAAAAAAATGGCATGGAAACTTATGACATCCCGGCTTTCCTGCGCAAACAGGCGGACTAAGCAGATAAATGTAGTGCGCCGGCCGGCGCTACCTGGGGTTTTATATACCCGGTATCAATGACCGGCTTCTGCATGAATTTGCGGAACAAGGCATACTGCGGATTCCACGCCGCGTCGCAAGGCGCGGCGTTTTCTTTTGTAGTCCCCATACATTACTATTCGGGGTTGCCAGGAATCGGTTGTGCGGCTTGAGGTAGCTCTAAAACCCTGCTCATCCAGCGCTCGCGGGATGGCGTTGCAGGAATTTCCGAGATACCGATTGGGCTTGCGCGACAGATTGCTGGAGACCTCATCACCTAGACAAGGATTTATCATGACTATCAAGATCGGCGATCGCCTGCCAGAAGGCAAATTAGCAGAATTCATCGAAACCGAAACCGAAGGTTGCTCGCTCGGACCGAATTCGTTCAACGTCAGCGACCTAGTCAAGGGCAAGAAAATCGCCTTGTTCGCCGTACCAGGCGCATTCACTCCAACTTGCTCGGCCAAGCATTTGCCTGGCTATATCCAGCATGCAGCAGACTTCAAGGCCAAGGGCGTCGATGAAATCTGGGCAATCTCGGTCAACGACGCGTTCGTCATGGGCGCATGGGGCCGTGACCAGAAAGCCACCGGCATCGTCCGTTTGCTGGCCGACGGCAATGCCGATTTCGTCAAGGCGCTAGGCCTGGATGCCGATTTCGGCAAATTCGGCATGGGCGTTCGCTCGCAACGCTTCTCGGCATTGGTCGAAGACGGCGTGGTTAAGCAATTGAACGTAGAAGAAGGCGGCAAGTTTGAAGTGTCCAATGCAGAAACCCTGCTGGCGCAACTGGGCTGATCATTCATCCTGCCAGGGTCAACAGGCCCTGGATAAGCAAAGCGGCGCTTCAGGCGCCGCTTTTTGTTTATTGGCAAAAAATCATTGCGTATTTTTTACCCAACAGCGACTACACATCGTTACAGAATAATTATCAGTCAGACTTATAATGTCATCATGTTGAAACAACGCACTATCAAGAAAATTGTCAAGACGACAGGCATTGGCGTCCATTCCGGCACCAAGGTCGAGTTGACCTTGCGTCCTGCTGCCATCGATACCGGAATCATTTTCCGTCGTGTCGATATCGATCCGCCTGTCGATTTTCCTGCGAAAGCGACCGAAGTCGGCGATACGCGCATGGCGTCGGTGCTGGTCAAGGATGGGGTGCGCGTATCGACCATCGAACACTTGATGTCGGCCTGTTCCGGGCTCGGCATCGATAACTTGTATGTTGACGTGACCGCGGAAGAAATTCCGATCATGGACGGCTCTGCATCGTCGTTCGTATTCCTGCTGCAGCAAGCCGGGCTGGAAGAACAGAACGCCGCCAAGAAATTTGTCCGCATCAAGAAAACTGTGGAAGTGCGTGAAGGCCAGGGCGATCGTGAAAAATGGGCGCGGCTGGAACCGTGCAACGGTTTCAAGCTGAAGTTTTTCATCGAGTTCAATCATCCTGCTGTGGATGGCACTGGCCAGACCGCAGAGGTGGATTTCAGCACTGAATCGTATGTGAAGGAAGTGGCGCGCGCGCGTACTTTTGGATTCATGCAGGATGTGGAAACCATGCGCGGCCTTGGATTGGCACGCGGCGGTTCGCTGGAAAACGCGATCGTGATGGATGAGTACCGTATCTTGAACAGCGATGGCCTGCGTTATGAAAACGAATTCGTGCGTCACAAGATTCTTGACGCCATCGGCGACCTGTATCTTATCGGCCATCCGCTACTGGCCAGCTACACTGCGCACAAGTCGGGCCATGGATTGAATAACCAGTTGTTGCGTGCGTTGCTGGCCCAGCCGCACGCCTATGAAGTGGTCAGTTTCGATGAGCTGGCGGAGGCGCCCGGCGCCTATCAGCGCCAGGTTGGACAAGAGTGGGCCCTGAACTGAGCGGAGATTACCTACTCGTTTGAAAAGTTTCTCATTGAATAAGGTCGCCGCGGCGGCCTTATTTTTTTTCGCTGTAGCGTTGCACCATCGCCGCGATGGCGTTTTTCAATGCATCGTTTCCAGACGATTGCCCCAATTCTTCCATCAATGAGGAGAAGGCTGATACCGCCTTCGACGGGAAGTGCAACTGCTTGGCTGGCGCGGGTTTGTTAAGATTTTGGCTAACTTGCACTTTGATTCGGATTGCATTAATCTGCCAGTGCCCTGACTGCAGCTGACTTTGCAGGCGTGGCAGTTGCTGCTTCAATTTTGTTGCAAGAGCGGCATTGGGTGCAGACAGTACGAGTTGCCCGGCTTCGAATTGCAATACCTCGCAAGCACTGAACATGGATGGCAGCTCGGCGGCACATTGTTTTTGCAGTGCCGCCATGCGTGTGACAGCAGGCAGAAGCGCCGCCATTTTGTCATTCCCCCGTAAAAAATCTGCGACGTCCCTGGATGTCTGTATTGGAGTCCTGGAGCCGGTTATCGCTGGCCGGTAAGAAGAAGATGAGAGTCTACGCATGATCCTGAAACCTTATCACACCTGCGGCGCTGCCAGCGAGTCACAGGGGACACAATGCAGGTAATTCTTCTGCATCCGCGCTTTAATCGCGCAAAATCCATCACGTTGGGCGCCAAACATCTGGTGCTGATGATCGCCGCATTTTTGCTGGCAGTCCTGCTGGCTGCGGCCCTGCTGTATTACGTCACTCTCCGTTACGCGGGAAACTTGCCGTTTCTCGGCTCCGTGGCTGCCGCCAATACGGCGGCCGGTGCTACGGATAAAGACAAATATCTGAAGGAAAACCTGGCAGCCATGGCGGTCAAGCTGGGTGAAATGCAGGCGCAGATCATGCGCCTGGATGCCTTGGGCGAACGGGTCCAGGGGCTGGCCGGGGTCAAGCCGGAGGAATTCAATTTCAAGGAAGCACCTGGGCGAGGCGGTGCCGAACCGACCAGTCTCGATGCCGACCATCGGCCGCACGACCTGACCATGATCGAGTTCCAGCAGGCGCTGGCTGCCATGTCGCGCGACATCGGTTATCGCACTGACTACATGAACGTGGTCGAAACCGTATTGATGAGCGACAAGATCAAATCCAAATTGTTGCCAACCAACCAGCCGGTCAACGTCAGCTACAACTCGTCGAGTTTTGGCTGGCGGGTCGATCCGTTCACCGGCCGCAGTGCGTTCCATGAGGGACTGGATTTCCCGGCGTCGGTTGGCACCGCGATTGTGGCTGCTGCTGCTGGGGTCGTGATTGCAGCCGAATATCATCCGCAATACGGCAACATGCTCGATATCGACCACGGCAACGACATCATCACCCGCTATGCGCACGCCTCGCGCTTGCTGGTCAAGGTTGGTGATATCGTGCAGCGCGGCCAGCACATCGCAGATATCGGCACAACCGGGCGCTCGACCGGCCCGCACTTGCATTTCGAGGTAAGAATCAAAGGCGTGGCGCAGGATCCGCGCAAGTTCCTCAATGCGGGTACCGATCTGGCTAAAGTGGCAACACTGTCTGGAAAGTAATGAATTTGTTGTGGTACCAGCAACATAGGCCGGGATAGTCGTCGATGCAGAACAAATACGCGGCACAATTTGCGCAACTTGCTATTGTTTCCGGCCGTATAACCCCAATGTGTCGGGGACTGCATGATAAAATTCACCGATTATTTAGCCACAGCCCGGTTTCGTGTCAATCCATGAGATGGTCACGGAATGTCGCCGGCGCTCTTTTTTAGAATCCAAGCATGTCATTACTGACCCAGATTTTCGGTAGCCGCAACCAGCGCCTGCTCAAACAATATAAAAAGTCGTCCGCCAGATCAACGCGCTTGAGCCAGCTCTCGAAAAGCTGACTGATGCCGAGCTGCAGGCTAAAACGCCAGAATTCAAGCAACGGATTGCCGACGGTGCAAAGCTTGACGACCTGTTGCCGGAAGCATTTGCGGTTTGCCGGGAAGCCGGCAAGCGGGTCCTGAAAATGCGCCATTTCGACGTTCAGTTGATCGGCGGAATGGTTTTGCATTACGGGAAAATTGCCGAAATGGGCACTGGTGAGGGCAAGACGCTGATGGCGACATTGCCGGCCTACCTGAATGCACTGTCCGGAAAGGGCGTGCATGTTGTGACCGTCAATGATTACCTGGCGCAACGCGATGCCGAGTGGATGGGGCGTCTGTATGGCTGGCTGGGCCTGACTACCGGGGTCAATCTGTCGTCGGTCGAGCACGATGCCAAGCAGGTTGCCTATGGCGCCGACATCACTTACGGTACCAACAACGAATTCGGTTTCGATTATCTGCGCGACAATATGGTGTATGACGCGGCAGATCGCGTGCAGCGCACCCTGAATTTCGCCATCGTCGATGAAGTTGACTCGATCCTGATCGACGAAGCGCGTACTCCGCTGATCATTTCCGGCCAGGCTGAAAATCATACCGATCTGTATTACAAGATCAATGAAGTGCCGCCGCTGTTGATCCAGCAAATCGGTGAAGAAACACCGGACGGCAAGGGCAAGATTGAAGTGCCTGGCGATTACACCAAGGATGAGAAGGCACACCAGGTCTTGCTGACCGAGGCTGGTCACGACAAGGCCGAGCAGATCCTCACCAATATGGGCCTGCTGGCAGAAGGCGCGTCGCTATACGACGCCGCCAACATCAGCCTGATCCACCATTTGTACGCAGCCTTGCGCGCGCATTCGCTGTACTTCAAGGACCAGCACTATGTGGTGCAGGGCGGCGAAATTGTTATCGTCGATGAGTTCACCGGCCGCATGATGACCGGCCGCCGCTGGTCGGATGGCTTGCACCAGGCGGTGGAAGCGAAGGAAGGCGTCAAGATCCAGAACGAGAATCAGACGCTGGCCTCGATCACTTTCCAGAACTATTTCCGCATGTACGGCAAGCTGGCCGGCATGACCGGTACCGCCGATACCGAAGCCTACGAGTTCCAGGAAATCTACGGCCTGGAAACGGTCGTGATCCCACAGAACCGGCCGAACCAGCGCAAGGATCGCCAGGATCAGGTCTACAAGACTTCGCAGGAAAAATACAATGCAATGCTGAAGGATATTCAGGATTGCTACGAGCGCGGCCAGCCGGTATTGGTCGGCACCACCTCGATCGAAAACTCGGAGCTGCTGTCGGGCATCCTGACCAAGGCGAAATTGCCGCACAACGTGCTGAATGCCAAGCAGCATGCACGTGAAGCGGAAATCATTGCGCAGGCCGGCCGTCCGCAAGCGATCACCATCGCGACCAACATGGCTGGTCGCGGTACCGACATAGTCCTGGGTGGCAACGTTGAGAAACAAATCCAGTTCATCGAGGCCGATGCAGCGTTGAGCGATACGGAGAAGCAATTGCGCTCCGACAAGCTGCGCGACGAATGGCAATCGCTGCATGACCACGTGGTCAATGCCGGCGGCCTGCATATCATCGGTACCGAACGCCACGAATCGCGTCGCGTCGACAATCAGTTGCGTGGCCGTGCCGCACGCCAGGGCGATCCGGGTTCTTCGCGTTTCTATTTGTCGCTGGACGACGCCTTGCTGCGGATTTTCGCCGGCGACCGCGTGCGCGCCATCATGGACCGCTTGAAAATGCCGGAAGGCGAGCCGATCGAAGCCGGCATCGTGTCGCGTTCGATTGAATCGGCCCAGCGCAAGGTGGAAGCACGTAACTTCGATATTCGTAAGCAGCTGCTCGAATACGATGACGTCGCCAATGACCAGCGCAAGGTGATCTATCAACAGCGTAATGAGTTGCTGGAATCGCAAGGCGTATCGGAAACTGTCGCCTCGTTGCGCGAAGGCGTTCTGAGCGATACCTTCCGCACCCACGTGCCGGAAGAGTCGCTGGAAGAGCAATGGGATATTCCAGCGCTGGAAGCCACTCTGGCCAACGAGCTGCATCTGGAAGTGCCGCTGGGCGAGATGTTGAAGGCCGAGCCGAACCTGACAGACGAAGAATTGCTGGAACGCGTACTGAAAACCGCCGAGGGCACATACGCCGCCAAGACGGAAATCGTCGGCAAGGAATCGTTTGCCGGTTTCGAACGCAGCGTCATGTTGCAAAGCGTCGACAGCCACTGGCGCGAACATCTGGCGGCGCTGGATCATCTGCGCCAGGGTATCCATCTGCGTGGCTATGCGCAGAAGAATCCGAAGCAGGAATACAAGCGTGAAGCGTTTGAACTGTTTGGGCAGATGCTGGACCTGATCAAGAATGAAGTGGTCAAGGTGGTGATGACAGTGCGCATCGAAAGCCGCGAAGAAATCGCTGCGGTGGAAGAAGAGCTGGCGCAATCTCACGTTGAGAATGTCCATTACCAGCATGCCGACTTTGACCCGAATGCCGCACCGGAAGCCTTGCTGGCCCCGACTGCGCATAGCGACGAATCACAGCAGAATGTCAACGCGGTGCCGAAGGTTGGCCGTAACGATCCATGCCCTTGCGGCAGCGGCAAGAAATACAAGCAGTGCCATGGCCAGTTGATGTAAATCGACATGGTCGGCGACTGATCAAGAAGGGCGGGGAAACCCGCCCTTTATTTTTTGCGCGGCAGATATGCTCCTGCCGGCGCGATCGGCTTTAAAATAGTCAGCTGAAATCAAGGCCCCATCATTTAATCCCGGCGAGCAAGCGCCGCTAACATTCTTACCTAGTTATCAAGGACTCTCATGGCCGTCAATTCCCCTATTCCTGTCGCCGCCGACCTGCTTCCAGTAGCCGGCATCGAACTCGGACACGCCGAAGCCGGCGTACGTAAAGCGAATCGCAAGGATGTCTTGGTCATGAAGCTGGCGCCAACCGCGACGGTGGCCGGCGTATTCACGCAGAACCGTTTTTGCGCCGCTCCGGTACAAGTCAGCAAAGCACATCTGGCTGCCGCTGAAATCTCCGGCGAGCCGATCCGGGCATTGCTGATCAATACCGGCAATGCCAATGCCGGCACCGGCGAAGCCGGCCTGGCTGCCGCTAATGCCACTTGCGACGCATTGGCCGAGCTGCTGGGCTGCCATGCCGCACAAATCCTGCCGTTCTCGACCGGTGTGATTCTGGAGCCGCTGCCGGTGGAGCGCATTACCGCTGGACTGCCGCAAGCAATCGGCAACCTGCAGGCTGACAACTGGTTCAACGCCGCCGAATCCATCATGACCACCGATACCCAGCCAAAGGCCGCCTCGCGCAGCCTGGTCATCGACGGCAAGACAGTGATCATGTCCGGCATCAGCAAAGGCGCGGGCATGATCAAGCCGAATATGGCAACCATGCTGGGTTTCCTGGCGATCGACGCGAAGGTTGCGCAGCCGGTGCTGGAGCACATGGTGCGCCAGGCTGCCGACCGCTCGTTCAATTGCATCACGATCGACGGCGACACGTCGACCAACGATTCCTTCATGCTGATCGCCACCGGCGCCGGCGAACTTGAAGTCAACAGCGTCGACAGCCCGGAATACGCGGCGTTGGCAGCGGCAGTCACCGATATCTCGCAGCATCTGGCGCAGATGATCATCCGCGACGGCGAAGGGGCAACCAAGTTCATCACGGTCACCGTAGAGCAGGGCAGCAACGTTGCCGAATGCCGCAAGATCGCTTATTCGATCGCCCATTCGCCGCTGGTCAAGACCGCCTTTTTCGCTTCCGATCCAAACCTGGGCCGGATCCTGGCGGCGATCGGCTATGCCGGCGTTGACGACCTGGATGTCAGCAAGCTGGATCTTTACCTGGACGACGTACTGGTCGCCAAGAGTGGCGGCCGCAATCCTGAATACCAGGAAGCGGATGGCCAGCGAGTAATGAAGCAGAGCGAAATTACCGTGCGCGTGCAACTGGCGCGTGGTGAGGCTGCGGCGACCATCTGGACTTGCGATTTGTCGCATGACTACGTGTCGATCAACGCCGACTACCGTTCCTGATCGGCTTTGCACTACCGGGTGTTGAGAGGGCGGCGCAAGTCGATTTCAACACCTGGCGTTCTGCTGCCAGAGTAGCAGGCTAAGGCCGCAAGTCCGTTGCGACGAATAATATTCACCCTGCGTCGTTTTGCTTTGCGTCAGAATGGTGCTCATTGACCATCATTTGTTATCGACCTCACGCGCCATGACCCAATTAGACCAATTCCTGATCCGTGCCGAGGCGCTGCTGGCGCGCCTTGAAACCATCCTGCCGCAAGCCAATGCAGAGCCTGACTGGCAGGCTGCCACCGCTTTCCGGTGGCGCCATAAGGGCAGTGGCGGCGGCCAGGCGGGCGGCTATCTGCAGGCTGTGGGCCATATCTCTGATATTGCCTTGTCGGATTTGCACAATATCGAAATTCAGAAACAGCAGATCGACCAGAACACCCGCCAATTCGTCGAGCGCCGGCCGGCCAACAATGTCTTGCTGACGGGCGCGCGCGGGACCGGCAAATCGTCGCTGATCAAGGCTTGCCTGAACCAGTATGCGGCCCAGGGTTTGCGCCTGATTGAGGTGGACAAGGATGATTTGGCCGCCTTACCGGATATTGTCGACCTGGTTTCTGCGCGCCCTGAGCGCTTTATCATTTTTTGCGACGACTTGTCCTTTGAGGAAGGCGAGAGCGGCTACAAGGCGCTCAAGGTAGCGCTTGACGGCAGCATCGCCGCGCAGTCGGACAATGTGCTGATCTACGCCACCTCGAATCGCCGCCATTTGCTGCCGGAGCGGATGTCCGACAACGCCAGCTATAAAACCACTGAAGATGGCGATTTGCATCCAGGTGAAACCGTAGAGGAAAAAATTTCACTTTCGGAACGCTTTGGTTTGTGGGTGTCGTTTTATCCATTTAAGCAAGACGATTACCTGGATATCGTTGCCCATTGGCTCAGCCATTTCGGGTGCAACGCCGAGCAGATCGCCGAAGCGCGCGCAGATGCCCTGCGCTGGGCCTTGCAGCGTGCATCGCGTTCGGGCCGGGTGGCTTGGCAATTTGCCCGCGACCATGCCGGTCGCATGTCAGCAGGCGGCAAGTAGTCCGCTTCAGCGGCTGTGCGGCTGACCATGCGCAATATTGGTTTTTATTAATTTAACTGATTGTTTTTTAAATCGCCCTGAATTCCCTACCATGACCACAGCATCTGTCTCACCAGTCAACGTCGCAGTTGGCATCTTGATGAAACCTAATGGCGACGTACTGCTGGGGCAGAGGCCGGCAGGTAAGCCGATGGCTGGATATTGGGAGTTTCCTGGTGGCAAGGTTGAGCCTGGCGAATCCATTTTCGATGCGCTCAAGCGCGAACTGCTGGAAGAGCTGGGAGTGGAGATTACCTCTGCCGAGCCGTGGTGCGGGATTGAACATCAATATTCGCACGCCCACGTGCGCCTGCATTTCTATATCAGCAGGGATTGGCGTGGCGAACCGCAGAGCCTTGAAGGTCAGGCATTTTCGTGGCAAGGCAGTGTCGGTGTCGAGCCGCTGCTGCCGGCGGCGATTCCGCTGATCGAGTGGCTGGATGAATTGCGCAAGGAACAGGTAGGATAAGGCCGAAGAGTGCTTGGATTTTACTGCGGCGAAGAATTCGCCACAGTTGGCCGATGTTGATGGTTATTGCGGGATATTGCCTTCTTGGTCCAGGTCGTCGGGCAGATTGACAGCAGGAATCGTGTATTTTTCTTCGGCCCAGGCGCCCAAGTCAATCTGCTTGCATCGTTCCGAGCAAAATGGGCGGAAGCGATTAGCGGCAATCCATTCAACTTTAGCGCCGCAGGTCGGGCAATCGACGGTAGTAGTCATACAAATCTATTCAAACTCAGGTTAAAAATTGCACAGGGTCAGTTCAAACGGCACATCGCCTTCATAGGCTTTGGGTTTGAGGTCGCCGCCTTGCGAGGTGAAGCGTACCCATAGCATGTATTTGTTGGCCGATATTTCGGGGATGGCAGCCAGCTGCTCATCAATGATCAGGCGCAGCATCTGGTAGGACTTTCCTTGCAGCATTTGCTGGTAACTGCCGTTTTCAGCATTGATTTTAACCGAACTTCCCGTTTCTCTCAGTAAACGCAATACGATGCCGATAGCATCGAACAACGGCGCCAACGGTGCGAACCAGCCTACGATATCGGCGTAGCGTTTTTCAGCTGGATGCTGCTGCCAGGCGTAATACGAGGGCAGATCGAATTCGCAGGCGCCGCCCGGAATGATGGTGCGGCCGCGGATGCTCATCAGCCATTCATTGTCGCGGATGTGCTGGCCGGTCTTGCCCTGGGTCGCCATCAGCGAAGTGCTGACGCGATCCAGTTCCTGCAATATGGCGTCCAGCATATCCGGCGCAACATTCGGATTGGACTTGAAGCCGAGCAGGGTCTGGCGCTGCCGTTCCAGTTCTTGTAGTAAATCCGATTTCAAATCGGCGCGTCCGGCCACTTCCAGCATTTCAAAAATGGTGGAGAGCGCGATATGATGCTGCAGGGGATTTTCTTGCTGCACGAAGAAAACGAATCTCTCGTGCAGGTCTTCCAGCCGCAACAAGGTACGGATGCGCTCGTTGAAAGGATATTCGTAGACGATCAAAGTGACATCCCTTAAAAATTTGAGCCGGACAAGGCATGATTCTGAACGATGCAACAGGAAATTACAAATAACCTCTGAAATTTCTGAGAGATCGTTACGCCTTGGTTATCGCCCAAGTCCTCTTTGCAGCTTGCCGGTCGACTGGGCGCACGTTATTTCATATCCCGGAGTCAGTTTTATACCATTTATAACAATCGAGCAAATGATAGATAACGCGTATGTAACTGCGCTACTTGCGGCAATAGCGCTGCCGGGTCTCCATCATTGACAATCACGTCGTCGGCGGCTTGCAGACGTTGCTGCCTGGAGGCTTGCGTCGCCATGATGGCGCGCACCTGTGATTCGGACATTGCATTGCGCTGCATCACGCGCTGCACTTGGACCTGTTCGTCGCAATCCACTGCCAGTATGCGCTCAACGCGCCGTTTCCAGTTGCCGGATTCGATCAAGAGCGGAACGACGAAGATCAGATAGGGGCCTTCAGCCTGTTCCGCGGCGCGTGCGGTCTCGGTGCGGATCAACGGGTGCAGGATCGATTCGAGCCGGTGCCTGGCATCAGAGTCGGAGAACACCAGCGCGCGCATCCTGGCGCGGTCCATCGCACCACTGGCATCGATGAAGTCGGCGCCGAATTCGGCAATGATCGGCGTGATGGCGATGCCGCCGGCTGCGCTTAACTGGTGGGCGATGGCGTCGGTGTCGATGACGGACGCGCCGAGCTTGGCAAACATGTCCGCAACGGTTGTCTTGCCGCTGCCGATGCCACCGGTCAGGCCAACGGAAAACTTGGCCTGAGAGGGGCTGTGGTGATCGGCATCATGTTGCTTCATACTGGCTTAGGCAACAAAACCGAAATAAGTTTCCATGATTGTGTGGCCATAGAGCAGGGCCAGTAAGCCGGCAGCGGCCAGATATGGGCCGAAAGGAATCGGTTTGTCGCGCCCGTGACGGAAGAATATGATCAGCGCAAGGCCGACTGCCGCTCCCACCAGCGATGAAAACAGGATAATGATTGGCAGCATTTTCCAGCCCATCCAGGCGCCCAGCGCGGCCAGCAATTTGAAGTCTCCGTATCCCATGCCTTCCTTGCCGGTCAGCAGCTTGAATATCCAATAGATTGACCATAACGCCAAGTAGCCGGCAGCAGCGCCAATCACGGCTTCGTTCAGTGGCACGAACAGTCCTGACAGGTTGAGCAACAGGCCGATCCAAAGCAAGGGCAATGTCAGGTCGTCTGGGAGCAGTTGCGTATCGGCGTCGATGAACGTCATGGCGATCAGCAGATAGAGAAAGACCAGGGACGCCAGGCCGCTCCAGCCGCTGCCAAAGTGCCAGATCAGCAGTGCAGACAGGGCGCCGGTCAGTGTCTCGACAATTGGATAGCGCGCCGAGATCGGAGTCTTGCAGGCCCGGCACTTGCCGCGCAGCGCCAGATAGCTAAAGACCGGCACATTCTCCAACGCACCGATCTGGTGTTTGCATTGCGGGCAGGCCGAACGCGGCACCAGCAGGTTGTAGCGATCCGTATGTGGCAGCGGTTGTCCGCTTTCGTGGGCAACATAATTGTCCGACTCGCGTTGCATCATGATCGGCAGCCGGTGAATCACCACATTCAGGAAACTGCCGACCAATAAGCCAAAAATTGCTGCCATGACGGTGGGAAGCAAGCTTCCCGCCGCCAGGAAAAAAATCCCATCTTGCATCAGACCACCGAACCCAGTTTGAAAATTGGCAAATACATGGCGATCACCAAGCCGCCGATCAGCACGCCGAGGATCACCATGATCAACGGCTCCATCAGGCTCGACAACGATGCAACCGCATCGTCAACTTCGGCTTCATAGAAATCGGCAACCTTGCCCAGCATCTGGTCCAGCGAACCGGATTCTTCGCCGATCGATACCATCTGCGTCACCATGTTGGGGAACACATCAGCGTTTTCCATGGCGGCAGTCAGGCTGGTGCCGGTGCTGACTTCGCTCTGGATTTTTTTTGTGGCGTCCAGATAGACCGCATTGCCGGCAGCGCCGCCAACCGAGTCCAGTGACTCAACCAGAGGCACGCCGGCGGCAAACATGGTGGCCAGAGTACGAGTCCAGCGGGCGATCGTGGCTTTACGGATGACTGGGCCGAAAATCGGCGCTTTTAGCAGCAACTGGTCCATGAAACGTTGCACCTTGAGCGAGCGCCGCCAGGACTGGAAGAACAGGTAAAGGGCAGCAAATAGGCCGCCAAAGATGATGTACCAGTTGGCAACCACGAAATCTGAGATAGCCATCACCACCAGCGTCGGACCGGGCAAATCGGCGCCGAAGCTTGAGAATACTTGTTTGAACGCAGGCACCACCCAAATCATGATGACCGCGGTAACAATAAATGCCACCGCCAGAATCGATACTGGATAGAACATGGCGGACTTGATCTTGGCCTTGATGGCTAGGGTTTTTTCCTTGTAGATTGCCAGCCGTTCCAGCAGATCTTCAAGAATACCGGCTTGTTCGCCGGCGCCGACCAGGTTGCAGAACAATGGATCGAAATATAACGGATATTTGCGGAATGCCTGGCTGAGGCTGGTTCCGGTTTCGACATCACCGCGGATTTCATTGACCAGCTTCGAGACAGACGGATTGGCATGCCCCTTGGCCACGATGTCGAACGATTGCAGCAATGGCACGCCGGCCTTCATCATGGTCGCCAACTGGCGCGTAAACAGCGAGATGTCCTTGTCGGAAATCTTCTTGCCGCTACGGAAGGTTTTTTTCTTGATCTTGGTGACCAGGATACCCTGGCGACGCATCGTGACGGTAACCACCGTTTCGCTGCCCGCGCGCAATTCGCCGCGCACGGCTTTGCCCTTTTTATCCTTGCCTTCCCAAAGATAGACCCACTCTTTGACTTGGCGTGCGCTGGAGGCGCTGCGTGGTGCGGCAGTTGCCATGAACTATTTCCCCTAATTTAAATTTGGAACTTTGGTACAGCCAAGCACTTTTAGATATTGGTACAGCCAAGCACTTCCTCGAGGCTGGTCAACCCTTGTTTCACTTTCATGAGCCCCGATTGACGCAGGGTTTTGACACCCTCGCGCTTCGCCTGCGCTTCAATTTCCAGCGCTGTGCCGTGGGCCAGGATGATGCGTTCGATTTCTTCTGTAATCGGCATGATTTGATAAATGCCGACCCGCCCCTTGTAGCCGGTACCGTTGCAGCGCTCGCAGCCCACTGCCTTGTAAGGCATCCAGGTGCCGTCGATGTCATCTTCAGTCAGGCCGGCTTCGAGCAGGGCTTCGTCCTGGATCGAGATTGGCTGTTTGCAGCTGCACAGGCGCCGCGCCAGTCGTTGCGCGGTAATCAGGATGACTGACGAGGCGATGTTGAAAGCCGGCACACCCATGTTCATCAGGCGCGTCAGCGTCGACGGCGCATCGTTGGTATGCAGGGTGGAAAACACCATATGCCCGGTTTGCGCCGCCTTGATCGAAATGTCAGCGGTTTCCAGGTCGCGGATTTCACCGACCATGATGATGTCAGGATCCTGCCGCAGGAAAGCTTTGAGCGCGACCGGGAATGTCAGTCCGGCACGGTCGTTGATATTGACCTGGTTCACGCCGGGCAAATTGATTTCGGCCGGATCTTCGGCGGTCGAGATATTGATGCCCGGCTGGTTCAAGATGTTCAGGCAGGTGTACAGCGATACGGTTTTGCCGGAGCCGGTCGGCCCGGTCACCAGCACCATGCCGTACGGACGCTGGATGGCATCCATCAAGATGGCTTTCTGGTCCGGGTCGTAACCCAGCGCATCGATCCCCATCTGTGCCTGGCTCGGATCCAGGATACGCATGACGATCTTTTCGCCGAACAATGTCGGCAAAGTGCTGACGCGGAAATCGATGGCGCGTGTCTTGGAAACGACCAGGCGCATGCGGCCATCCTGCGGCACCCGCTTTTCGGAGATATCCAGCTTGGAGATGACCTTGATGCGCGACGCTAGTTTTTCCTTGATGGACAGCGGCGGTTGGGCCATATCACGCAGTACGCCATCGACCCGGAATCGAATCCGGTAGAATTTTTCGAATGGTTCGAAATGCAAGTCAGACGCGCCCTGGTTGATGGCGTCGGTCAATATCTTTTGCAGGAAGCGCACCACCGGCGCATCGTCGATATCGGTTGCCGCGGCATCGGCAACGGCAGCGGCATCTTCTTCAACGAAATTGATTTCCTGCTCGTCGCCGACCATCTCGCTGAGACTTTGCTCGGCCGACTTCACCAGTTTCTGGATTTGCTTCAGCAATACCGGATGCTCGACAATGATCGGCTCGACCGTCAGCTCGGTCTGAAACTTGATCTGGTCCAGCACCTGCATATTGGTCGGATCGGAAAACGCGACATAGATCTTATTGCCGCGCTTGGCCAGCGCCAGAACCGAATGGCTTTCCATCAACTTGGCGTCGATCGCCTTTTCCGGCAGCGAGCTCAAGTTCAGCGTGTTCAGGTCCAGCTGCGGATAGCCGAAAGTCTCTGCGCAAAACAGCGCCAGGTCGCGTGCATTCAGGTGGCCGCTTTCCAGCAAGGCGGCAATGAACGGCGTCTGATCACCGCTTGATTTCTTGTGTAGCGTCTCGACTTGTGCCGCAGAAAGGCGGCCCGCCTGGAGCAATGCACGGGCAAGTCCGGAGATCGGACTGCTGGAACTTGAGTTCGGAAAGACTGCTGCCATAAGGGGTCAATGCCAAAAGATGTGCGGAACCATTCAAACCGATCAATGATGCCCTAGGGGAAACTCACTTGTAAAGGATTTGTGAAGAAATGTGTCGTAAAAATTGCCTTTGGGCAGCATTAATCTCATTGCTGTAGTTTATTCGGGCGAAACAGTTTGGCAACCTTAATTGCCTGATTTTGCACTTGTACAATTTCTATGATGCATCCGGCAATTTTCAGGCTGACATTATTGTCCGGAATATCTTGCAGCCACTCCAGCAGCAGACCATTTAAGGTTTTTGGTCCATCGAGCGGGAAGTTCAGGCCAAGGCGTTTGTTAATGTCGCGCAAGGTTGTCGTTCCTTCAAGCTGGCACTGCCCCTGCGGATTCCAGGAAAAACTGTCGGCGCGTGCTGCGCCTGGCTTGGACGTGGTGAATTCGCCAATCATTTCTTCAATGATGTCTTCCAGCGTCACCAAACCTTGCACCTCGCCGTATTCATCGACAATGATGCCGAGCCGCTCGTGGTTCTCCTGGAAATATTGCAGCTGCGTGAAGACGTCGGTGTCTTCCGGAATGAAGTAAGGCGTGCTGAGCAGCTGCCGGAAATGCTCGACCGTCAATTCAGCTTCCTGGTTCAACAGCGCCATGGCTTTACGCACATGCAGGATGCCGACGATCTGGTTGATTTCGCCTTCATAGACAGGCAATTTGTTGTGATAGCAAGTGGTCAGCTGGTGCCTGATGTCGTCAACCGAGGCCGACAGATTCAGGGCCTCGACTTGCGCCCGCGGCGTCATGACGTCTTCAACCGAAATTTTTTCCAGGTCGAACAGATTGAGCAAGATGCTCTTGTGCTTCTGCGGCATGAAATTGCCGCCTTCCAGCACGATTGACCGCAGTTCTTCCGGTGATACGCGTTGCTCCTGCACGTGCTTGCCGGTTTTGATTCGCAGGATTTTCAGGATCGCCGACACGAACAGATTCACAAACCAGATCAGGGGCTTGGCGATGCCCATCAGTGGCTTGAGTACGAAGCTGGTCGGCAGGGCGATGCGTTCCGGATAGGTTGCACCGATCACTTTCGGCGTGATTTCGGCAAACACGATCAACAGGAAGGCCACGGCTGCCGTGGCGACGGTGATGACGCGCTGATGGTTGCCGAAAGTAGTGATCGCAATCGCGGTCACAAGGGCGGTGGCGAGTGCGTTGACCAAGGTATTGACGATCAGGATCAGCGACAGCAGTTTGTCGGTGCGCTCCAGCAGCCACAAAGTGGTGGTCGCGGATTTGCTGCCGCGTTTGGCCAGATGGCGCAGGCGATGCTTGTTGGCGGCAACCAGTGCGGTTTCCGCCATTGCAAAAAAGGCCGACAGGAAGATGAGTAAGGCTAGTGCAAGAATCTGCACCCATATGGGCACGGCATCCAAAGGGTCACCGTAAAGTGAGGTACTGCTGATTATTGGGATTGTTGTGTTGTGCTGCGCTCATTCCGCCCCTTCGCAACCGTTCGACGTGACTGGAGTCTTCGATGGTCGGGGTGAGAGGATTCGAACCTCCGGCCTCTACGTCCCGAACGTAGCGCTCTACCAGGCTAAGCTACACCCCGATCTAGCTGTTCAATATCTTGAACAGGTTTTTTAAAGCTGCTGCCGGTACCTCCTTCCGGTTGTAACCTATGCAGCAGCTCTTCGATGCATTCTCAGTGATTCCGTTTAATGATTGCGATCCACCGCGAAGGCAGATAATTGTAGCAAAGAATCTTTGAACTGACTATTTGGCAAGGCTGCAATTGCGGTTGCCGCTCGCTGGGCCGCCTTCTCCGCCTCGTGCCGGGTATAGTCCAGCGCGCCCGAGCTGGTGATGGCGGTGAGGATTTCATTGAAATGCTGTTCGTCGCCGTTTTCGATACAGCTGCGCACCAACGCCTTTTGCTCGGGTGTGCCGTTTTCCATCAGGTAAATCAGAGGGAGGGTCGGTTTGCCTTCGCGCAAGTCGTCGCCGACGTTCTTGCCGATGTCTGTCGCGTTGCCGGAGTAATCCAGGACATCGTCGATCAACTGGAATGCGGTGCCGAGCGAGCGGCCATATTCGCCCGCAGCTTCAATCACGTCATCACCGGCGCCGGCGATCAAGACGCCGAGCTGGGCCGCCGCCTCGAACAGCTTGGCCGTCTTGGAGCGAATCACCTGCAGGTAGCTTTCCTCGGAAACATCAGGATTGTGCATGTTCAGCAGTTGCAGTACTTCGCCTTCGGCAATCACGTTGGTGGCGTCGGCGACGATTTGCATCACGCGGGCGTTATCGACCGAGACCATCATCTGGAAGGCGCGCGAATACAGGAAATCACCAACCAGCACCGAGGCGGCATTGCCAAACAAGGCATTGGCGGTCTGGCGCCCGCGCCGCAGCGACGATTCGTCAACCACGTCGTCATGCAGCAGGGTGGCGGTATGGATGAACTCGATCACCGCGGCCAGTTCGTGATGCTTGTTGCCCGAATAGCCGTAAGCCTGGGCCATCAACAAGACCAGGACCGGGCGCAGGCGTTTGCCGCCGGCGCTGATGATGTATTCGGCGATCTGGTTCACCAGCGGCACTTCCGAATGCAATTGCCGGCGGATCACCGCGTTGACCGCTTCCATATCGGCCGCGATCGGAGACATCATGGATTGTTGGTGTGAAGTATTGGGAGCGGCTGACAAAATAAAACCTGTTGGAAATCGAGTGTGCCGTGATTATACGATGACCGCCCCGATTAAATCGGGTGACGACTGATTTTGTCGGAGCGCGGGACTTTGTCATTACACCGGTCGTGCTGTGGAGTCATGTCGGCCCCACAGCCACGTCCAGCCAGTGCTTGTTATCCTTTTAACTTTGCAAAGGCCGCCGCCATTGCGCTGTTGGCAGGCGCCGGTGCAGCTTGCCGCTGTTGCGACATGCGCTTGGCATCGTTGCGGTCGGCGCGCTGCTCAGGTTTGGCGCCTGCTACCGGGGCGTTATCGGTCAGGCGCATGGTCAATGCAATGCGCTTGCGCTTTTCGTCGACTTCCAGAACCTTGACCTTGACCACCTGGCCTGCCTTGACCACGGTGTGCGGATCCTTGACGAAGGTGTTCGACAAGGCGGAAATATGCACCAGGCCATCCTGATGCACGCCGATGTCGACAAAGGCGCCAAATGCCGCCACATTGGTGACCACGCCTTCCAGGATCATGTCCGGCCGCAGGTCGCGGATTTCCTCGACGCCTTCCTTGAAGGTGGCCGTGGTGAATTCGGGGCGCGGATCGCGGCCCGGCTTTTCCAGTTCTTTGATGATGTCGGCGATGGTCGGCACGCCGAATTTCTCATCGGCGTATTTAGCTGGATTGAGCGACTTCAGCAGTTTCTCGTCACCGATCACGCCCTTGACGTCTTTCTTGATATCGGCCAGGATTTTTTCCACCAACGGATAGGATTCAGGGTGGACCGCCGACGCGTCCAGCGGATTGTCGCTGTTCATGATGCGCAGGAATCCTGCGGCCTGTTCGAACGTCTTGTCGCCCAGCCGCGGCACATCGCGTAACGCAGCCCGCGAGGCAAACATGCCCTTCATGTCGCGATAGGTAACGATGCTTTGCGCGACACTGGCGTTCAGCCCGGAGACGCGCGCCAGCAGCGGCGCCGAGGCGGTGTTGACGTCGACGCCGACGGCATTCACGCAGTCTTCCACCACCGCGTCCAGGGAGCGCGCCAGCTGGGTTTGGCCGACATCGTGTTGGTACTGGCCGACGCCGATCGATTTCGGGTCGATCTTCACCAGTTCTGCCAGCGGATCCTGCAGGCGGCGTGCAATCGATACCGCACCGCGCAGCGAGACATCCATGTCCGGCAATTCACGCGAGGCAAATTCGGAAGCCGAGTAGACCGACGCACCGGCTTCCGACACTACGATCTTGGTCAGTTTCAGTTCCGGACGCAACTTGATCAAATCCTGTGCCAGCTTGTCGGTTTCACGCGAGGCAGTGCCGTTGCCGATCGAGATCAGCGAGACCTTGTGTTTTTCCGCCAGCTGCGCCAGCGTGTGCAGCGAACCGTCCCAGTCGTTGCGCGGCTGATGCGGATAAATCGCGGTGGTGTCGACCACCTTGCCGGTGGCGTCGATCACCGCCACCTTGACGCCGGTACGCAAGCCCGGATCGAGGCCCATGGTCGCGCGCGGTCCGGCGGGGGCCGCCAAGAGCAAGGCTTTCAGGTTGCGCGCAAAAACGTTGATCGCCTCGACTTCGGCGGTTTCGCGCAGCTTGGTCATCAGCTCGGTTTCCAGATGCATGAAGACCTTGACGCGCCAGCTCCAGCGCACCGTATCGCTCAGCCATTTGTCGGCGGCGCGGCTCTTGTTGCTGATACCGAAACGGGCGGCGATGCGGCCTTCGCATGGATTGTGCGGCGCATCCCATTTCGGTTTTTCTTCTTCGGTGTCGAGGCGCAGCACCACGTTCAGGATTTCTTCACGGCGGCCGCGGAACAGCGCCAGCGCGCGGTGCGACGGAATGGTGCCGATGGTTTCCGAGTAATCGAAATAGTCGGCGAATTTTTCACCGGCATCCTGCTTGCCTTCGACCACTTTGGATTCCACCACGCCGTGTTCTGTCAGGTATTCGCGCAGCGCCTGCAGCAATGCCGCATCTTCCGAAAAGCGCTCCATCAGGATCTGGCGCGCGCCGTCGAGCGCGGCTTTGGCGTCGGCGACGCCAGGATTGTCGCCGTTGTCGGTGCTGAACGCTGGCTTCAGGAATTTCTCGGCTTCCTGTTCCGGATGCAGATCCGGATTGGCCAGCAGCGCATCGGCCAGTTCAGTCAAGCCTGCTTCCGCAGCGATCTGCGCCTTGGTGCGACGCTTGGGTTTGTACGGCAGATACAAGTCTTCAAGCGGTGTCTTGTCTTCGGCCAGCGTGATCGCCTGCAGTAGCGCCGGCGTCATTTTTCCCTGTTCTTCGATCGAGGCCAGAATCGCGCTACGGCGCGCTTCCAGCTCACGCAGATAACGCAGGCGTTCTTCCAGCAAACGCAGCTGGATATCATCCAGGCCACCGGTCGCTTCCTTGCGGTAGCGCGCGATAAATGGCACGGTGGCGCCTTCGTCCAGAAGGGCGACGGCAGCGGCGACTTGTGCCGGTTTGGCGGCAAGTTCAAGAGCGAGGCGTTGTTCGATCGAAGGCAGCATGGAAAGTCTTAATAGTGAAAATCAAGCGTTGGATCATACGCAATCCAGATAATTTCGCCAGTCTTGACAGCCCGAAAAGAAACGGGACTGAAAAATCCATAATAAAGATGTTGTTTGTACAATGCATTGTTTCGTCGGATTCTGCGTCTGTCGCCGCAAGCTACGAATATTTTTATTATTAAATGCATCATGCATCCGAACGTCATATTTCTTGGTAGTATTATTTGAATTGCCAGGATGCTTCCGGAGATTGCTATCCGTGCCTGACAAAGAGTAGATGGGTTGGTCGTAATTGAAAAGAATTGTTAAATGATAAATTTTTTCTTGTTTGTGCACGGTTCCGCAAATATGCTGTGGGCCGTGATGTGCAGGATCAAGATATTTGTCCTTAGCTAGTCAACATAAATCACTTGTTGTTTTTTTCAGGAGTCGAACATGCATCTTTCTAAGCGTCTGGGAGCGGAAGCTCTAGGTACATTCTGGCTGGTTCTCGGCGGCTGCGGCAGCGCGGTCCTGGCGGCGGCATTCCCCGGATTGGGAATTGGCTTCCATGGCGTGGCGCTGGCTTTCGGCCTGACCGTGTTGACGATGGCCTTTGCCATCGGCCATATTTCCGGTTGCCACCTGAACCCCGCCGTGACAATCGGACTGGCTACCGCCGGACGTTTTCCCAAGAGTGAAATCCTGCCCTACTGGGTTGCGCAAGTTATCGGCGGCATCATTGCAGCCGGCATCCTGTATCTGATCGCTACCGGCAAGCCCGGTGCGGAGATCGGCGGTTTTGCCGCCAATGGCTACGGTGAGCATTCGCCCGGACTGTATTCGATGAACGCGGCGCTGATCTCGGAAGTGGTCATGACTTTCATGTTCCTGATCGTGATTCTGGGAGCGACCGACAAGCGTGCTCCGGCCGGCTTTGCACCGATTGCAATCGGTCTGTGCCTGACCCTGATCCATCTGATCAGCATCCCCGTCACCAATACGTCCGTCAATCCTGCTCGCAGCACCAGCCAGGCCCTGTTTGTCGGCGGTTGGGCCTTGCAGCAGCTGTGGCTGTTCTGGGTTGCGCCGCTGGTTGGCGCTCTGATTGCCGGGATTGTATATCCGGCGATCTGGGGTGAGAAAGACTGACGTCGGGATGTTCGTTCGATGAAAAAAGCGCGGCATGCCGCGCTTTTTTATTTTCTTTTTTTTGTTCCTGCTTCTTCCTCTAACCGGGCAATCGCCATCTGCCGCCGCTGACACGGTCGATCCCGGCCAGGTCTTGCCAGCTCTGTATCTGGTCGAAGGATTGCGCATGCAACAGTTCGCGTACTGCCGGCGCCTGGTCATAGCCATGTTCCATCAATAGCCAGCCGCCGTCTTTCAAGTAAGCGGGCGCGCCGTCAACGATAATGCGTAGCGCACTCAAGCCGTCGGCATGGTCGGTCAGCGCATCCTGCGGCTCAAAACGCAAGTCGCCCTCGCTCAGATGACGGTCGCCGGCAACGATATACGGCGGATTGGAAACGATGACATCGAAGCGGTGCTGTCCCAGTGCTGCATACCAATCGCTTTGCAGCAGTTCCAGTGGCGACATGCCTCGCGCCAGATGTCGTGCTGCGTTGCGTTGCGCTACTGCCAGCGATGCAGCGCTGACGTCCAACGCCGTCACCTGAAGGCCTGGCCGGCTGTGGGCGATGGCAATCGCGATGGCGCCGGAACCGGTGCCGAGATCCAGAACGCGCAGAGGAGCATCGGCGTCGGCTGGCAGCTGTTGCAGCGCCAGATCAACCAGCAATTCGGTTTCGGGACGAGGGATCAGCACGTCGGGTGTGACTTCCAGTTGCAGGCCATAGAACTCGCGGTGGCCGACGAGGTAGGCAATCGGTTCGCCCAGCTGGCGCCGTCGGAACAGGTCGGATAGCTGTTGCGCCTGTTCGGTATCGATGCAGCGTTCGTCCCGGGTGATCAGCTGTATGCGCGTCAGCTGCAACGCGTGCATCAACAGGATACGGCTTTCCAGCGGAGGCAGCGGCGATTGCTTCAATACCGTTGCAATGCTGCTGCCGGCTTCGATGATTGCCGCCGACGTGTTGGAAGTACCTGTCATGGAACCGAGACCGTTTAGTAGCGGCGATTGCCGGCATCGTTGCGTTTGAACAGCGCGGCAACCAGAATCACGACCAGCACTACGAACCACAGCAGTGACCATTGCGGAATCGACAATCCGAGGATCGCATCGTAGGCGGTCGTGCAAAGCGCAAATGCATCCACCTTGAACACTGACGGTAGCAGTGTCGCCGGCGGCAGCGCATTCATCGGTGCTTCCAATGCATCGCGGCCGCAGGAAGTCGATGGATGGGCAATGACCACAGGTGCCAGATCGCGGTACCGGCGCCACCCAGTCCGGCCAGGATGCCGAGGCTGGCGCCGGCTTTTTGCGCGCCGTTAGGCAAGCCTGCGCAAACCAGGCAAACCAGTGCGATCGCGGCAAATGCATAGCGCTGGATCACGCACAGCGGGCAAGGCTGCATGTCCTCGACGTGCTGCAGATAAAGAGCGGCACCCAGAATGGCCAGGGAGATGAAGGCAACGATAAGCAGGACCGATTTGGATGTTTTCATTTTTGTAAGTCGATGAGGGTTGATGTGACGTGCAGGCCGATTGTTTGTTGAACGGCGCCAAGGAAGTCAGCCACCGCATATCCGATTGCATATGATAGCTGGCGCTAAAGCTTGGTTCCGTTGCCAGGCATCAGCATATTCGATTTTCCGAATAGTCGCGCGATTGCCCGGCAACGCGTTGCGCCTACTTAGTCACTTATTTAGTTACTTACCTGGTCGCCCAGACAATTCAATCAGATGGCGTCGCCAAGCGCGGCCAGCAGGTCGGCCTGGTGTTCCGCGGCCAATGCATTGGTCAATTCCTGCAGGTCGCCGTCCATGATGAAATCGAGCTTGTACAAAGTCAGGTTGATGCGATGGTCGGTCATACGGCCTTGCGGGAAATTGTAGGTGCGGATCCGTTCACTGCGGTCGCCCGAGCCGATCAGCGATTTGCGGGTCGCCGCTTCCTTCGATTGTTGTTCGCGCAGCTGGCCATCCTTGATGCGCGCCGCCAGCACTTTCAATGCCGACGCCTTGTTCTTGTGCTGGCTGCGGTCGTCCTGGCATTCGACCACGATGCCGGTCGGGATGTGCGTGATACGCACCGCCGAATCGGTCTTGTTGATGTGCTGGCCGCCAGCGCCGGAGGCGCGGTAGGTATCGATGCGGATGTCGGCTGGATTGATCTCGACATCGCCCACTTCGTCAGCTTCCGGCATGATCGCCACTGTGCATGCAGAAGTATGGATGCGGCCCTGGGTTTCGGTAGCAGGCACCCGCTGCACGCGGTGGCCGCCGGATTCGAACTTCAGCTTGGAATAGGCGCCGAAGCCGATCACGCGCACGATGACTTCCTTGTAGCCGCCAATTTCCGATGGCGATTCGGACACCATTTCCACTTGCCAGCGGTTACGTTCGGCGAAGCGCGTGTACATGCGCAGCAAGTCGCCGGCAAACAGCGCCGATTCGTCGCCACCGGTGCCGGCGCGGATTTCCAGGAAAATATTGCGTTCGTCGTTGGGATCCTTCGGCAGCAGCATCTTTTGCAGATCGCCTTCCAACTGCTCCATGCGCGCCTTGGCGGCCTGGATTTCATCCTGGGCGAATTCCTTCATGTCTGGATCTGACTGCATTTCCTGGGCCGCCTCGATATCAGCATTGGCCTGCTGGTAGGCCTGGTACAACTCCACCAGCGGACCAAGCTCCGCATGTTCACGGGTCAGCTTGCGATAACTGTCCATGTTGGCGGTAGCTTCTTCCTGGTTGAGCAGATCGTTGACTTCGACCAGGCGATTGGCGAGTTGGTCGAGCTTGGCGAGCATGGATGGTTTCATTGCGTATTTCAATCAGAGGAAGAGAGGGCGGGGCGGAGTCAAGGCGCCGGCAGCGACGCCGCATGCTGCACAAGGCGGCAGGACAAACCGTGGCCATGTGCGTGAATTGCGCAGGAGCGCTAACGTTTGGTGCGAAACAGTTGCGGCAGCAGGGTCGCCAGGCGCGCGCGTTCGTCGCCGTGAGCGTTGTGCAGGGCCTGTTGCGGGCCATGCATGAATTTGGCGGTTAGGCCTTTGGAGAGTGCTTCCAGCACGACTTCGATGTCTTCGCCCTTGGCCAGCATCTTGCGCGCACGTTCCAGCTCCATGCGACGCATCGCCTCGCTGGATTCCTGCAAGTCCTGGATCACTGGTACAACGGCGCGGTTGTCGACCCAATGCATGAACGACTGCACGCGGGTTTCGATGATGGCTTCGGCTTGTGCGACAGCAGCCTGGCGGTTTTCCATGCCGGTCTGCACCACCGAACCGAGATCGTCGACGGTGTAGAGAAAGATGTCGTCAAGGCGGCCGATTTCGGTTTCGATATCGCGCGGCACCGCCAGGTCGAGCATGAACATCGGTTTGTGGCGGCGCGCCTTGACGGCGCGCTCGACCATGCCGAGACCGATGATCGGCAGGCTCGATGCGGTGCTGGAGACGATGATGTCGTAGTTGCCCAGTTGGTTCGGCAGATCGGCCAGCCGCATGGCCTGGCCACTGAAGCGGTGCGCCAGCAGTTCGGCGCGTTCCAGGGTGCGGTTGGCGACCGTCAGGGATTTCGGATTTTGCGCAGCAAAGTGCGTGGCGCACAATTCGATCATTTCACCAGCGCCGATGAACAGCACGTGCTGGCCGGCGACGGTATCGAAAATTCGTTCCGACATCCGCACGGCTGCGGCTGCCATTGAAACGCTGTGGGCGCCGATTTCGGTGGTGCTGCGCACTTCCTTGGCGACTGCGAACGTGCGCTGGAATAATTGATGCAGATAGGTGCCGAGCCCGCCCGCCGCTTCCGCGTGACGCACGGCGTCCTTCATCTGGCCGAGGATCTGCGCTTCACCCAGCACCATTGAATCAAGTCCCGAAGCAACGCGGAACGCATGGCGTACCGCATTATCTTGCGGCAATGTGTACAGATGCGGACGCAGGTCGGCGTAGGGAAGCTGATGATAATGGGCCAGGAAATGTGCAGTCGAGTCGATTGCGGCGTCAATTGCGGCACCGGCGCCGTTCTGCAAATCGCCCGCGGCGTACAGTTCGGTGCGGTTACAGGTCGACAGGATCGCTGCTTCATCCGACATGTTGACCGCATTGCCGCCGCTGAACCAGGCGCGCGCCGCCATCACTGCCTGGCCGATCTGGTCGGCCGGGAATGCCACCTTTTCGCGCAAGGAAACAGGCGCGGTGGTGTGGTTGAGTCCGACGGTCAGCAGGTGCATGTGGGAGCGGGAAGGGTAATCGTTCGGGTAATCGTTGTTAACCCGTGATTATACTCTTAGTCGCCGCCAGGGAAATTCCGCTCTTGCAACGGCCAAGATCCCGAATCTTAAATAGTGAGCGCCGGCAACGTCACGGTAAAGGTGCTGCCTTCGCCGATCGTGCTTTCCAGTGAAATTTCGCCGAAATGGCGCTCAACAACCGTCTTGACGAATACCAGGCCGAGGCCGGTGCCGTCCGAACGAGGTTGCCCCGGGCACTAACGCGTTGATAGCGTTGAAACAACTTGATCTGATCGTGCGGCGCGATGCCGAAACCCTGGTCGGTAATCTTGCACACTACCTGCGGCAGCAACTTCACATATTTCAGGCGCAGGGTGCAGGTGATGCGGGTTTCGGGCAAGCTATAGCTGATCGCATTGGAAATCAGGTTGCATAGCGCGCGCGCCATCAGGGAGCGATCGACATTGGCCAGGAATTCCTGACCCTCGATATCGGTGATCAGATCGATCTTCTTGTTGTGCGCGAGGCTCCACATTTCATCGACAGCGTCGTACAGCACGTCCTGGAAGTCGACTTCTTCCAGGCGGTATTCCGACGATTCGGCGCGCGCCAATTGCACGAAGTTGTCCGCCAGTCCGAGCGTCTTGCGCGCCGCTTGTTCAAGGCGCGAGAAGAATTCCTTCTGCGGCAGGGCCGAAGAAGGATTGCCCTGCAATTCCAGCAGCGCCAGAATTGACGCCTGCGGTGCGCGCATGTCGTGCGACAGGAAGCGCAAGGTTTCGTCGCGGCTGCGTTCGGCGGCGCGGATGATCGTGATGTCGACAATGCTGACGATCCAGCCGGTCAGCACTTGGTGAGCCGAATGGCAGGGCCGCTCTTGATCAGCAGGTCACGCCCTGCTGGTCTTGCACCGACGTGCCGCTGGTGAGCGTGGAGACGTGCTCCAGGTCGATCAGGTCCCACCAGCTGAATGTGTGGTTGGCCGAGGTGTTGGTCGCCTGCGGCGTGCTCATGTTGGAAAACAGATAAGGCAGTAGCGCGCCGTCGATATTGCGGATGCCGGCCGCAGCGAAGTAATCGCGGGCGAACTGGTTCGATACCAGCACATGGCCGTCGATCGTGGTGATCAGGGTTGCGTCGGGCAGGCTGTTGAGGCTGTCGGAAATGAATTGGCGCAAATCCCGCACACGGCGCGCGGCGACCCGCATGGCGTTGATACGTTGCTCAAGCAGGTCTTCGACCTGCTGCGGCGCCCGTTCAGTATTCACTTCCGGCAGCAGGTGCGGCTCCTGGTCGAGCAGCATGAATTCCTGGCCGAGATAGGAAATCGCCGATTCCAGGCGGATCCAGCTCCATAACGGATGGGCAATCGCCAGCGCGATCAGGGCCGCGGTCGGTGCAATCCATATCCCCAGCGTCAGCAGCAAATAGCTGACGGCCATCGTCAGCACCATCAGAGCGGCGGTGATAAGCAGCGAGATACGCGGCGTCCACAGCAGATAGCTCGACAGCGCGATCAATACCGGCACGATGCTGAATAGCGCGGTTTGTAATGGACGCGCGATGCTGATCGATTTGTGGTCGAGCAGCCCGGCCAGGATGTTGGCGTTGATTTCGATGCCGGGCATGACGCCGGAGGTACCCGACACCGGTGTCGGGAAAGTGTCCGCCATGCCGATCGCGGTGGCGCCGATCAGCACATATTTACCGGTGAAGAATTGATCTGGGACATCGCCGCGCAACACCGCAGCATACGGCACCGAGCGGAAATGGCCGCTGCCGCCGGCAAACGGAATCTGGATCTGATAGTCGCGCTGCCAACTGTCGTGGGGGCTGGCTTCGCTGCCGGCCGGGATAGGGGCCATACGTGCTCCGGGCAAGTTGCCGTTGGTATCGGTGATTTTTTGGCCGGCCACGTTCGCTAGCGACACGGCAAAATGCGGCCACCATTTGTCGTCCTGGCCTTCTTGCAGGAACACGCTGCGTACCACGCCGTCCGGATCGAGTTCTAGATGAATATGGCCGACGCCGCGTGCCGCGTTGAGGAAGTCCGGCATTGGCGGCAAGGCCTTGAGACCAGGACCGGCGCTCGCGACCACGATCGGCAGTACGGTCAGTTTGCTGGCTGCAAGCGCTTTGGTCAGTGCGCGGTCGTCGGCGCGCTGGCCGGGCGATTGGTCGTGCTCGGCTTCCGGCATGATGACGTCGAGGCCGATCGCCAACGGATTGGCGCGCATGATCCGGTTCAGCAGCTTGGCATGCAGGCTGCGTTCCCACGGCCAGCGGCCCAGTTTGCTGATGCTGTAATCGTCGATGGCGACGATGATGATATCGTCCCGTGCCGGTCGTGAATCGGCGCGCATGAACTGGTCGTACAAGGTTCTGTCGAGGCGGCCGAGGCCGTTCATGTAGCCCATGCCGCCCGCCACCATCAGCATCAGGATGGCAATCGCCATCCATTGGCGAAACGCCACCCGTCGCAGGAGTGGAATGACTTGCTTGATCATGACGGGTGTATGAGGGCTCTCATCGGTGGTGATTCATTAATATCCTGCGGGGGTGCTGCCGCCTAGATTGAGCAGCGGCGAACCATCGCCGCTGACCCAGCGGCTGCCTACGTACACTTTTTGCGGCGCCGAGAACGGCCCGACGTAGCCGTCGGAATCAATCGCCTTGACGCGGATGTAATAGGTGCCAGTGGCAGGGCGCGGCACGGTGATTTCCGGCGTCGCTGTTTCCTGTGTCAGCAGCAGCGCCGAAAAGCCGGCATCGCGGCCAATCTCAACCACGAATTTTTGCTGCGGCTCGGACGGCCAACTGAACGATAGATCGCCGTCGATTGCATCGGCAATCTTGGGGATTTGCAGGGCTGGCAGCAAGGCAAAGCCCTGCGGATCTCCATAGGGGCCCTGATCGTCGCCATCGGCTTGTTCCACAATCGTTGCTACGCGCCAGAAATAATTTCCCAACGCCAGCTTGCCGGCAGTGAATTGCGTCGCTGTGAGCGCCGGCTCGTCAACCACCAGATCGCGGAAGGCGGCGTCTCTGGCAACTTGCAGGTGATAGGCCTTGGCATTGGTGGCTTCGGTCCAGCCGAACAGAACGTTCTCACTGCGCGATTTATTTTTGGGCTCAACGTTGAACGGTGGTTCAGGTCGCGCCTTCAATTTGAACGCGGTGGTTTGCGGGACGCCTTGCAATCCGAAATCGTCAAGCGCGGCAATCCGCACAAAATAGTTGCCGTCTTGCAGGCCATCAATCTTGAGGTCGCTGGTATTCGATTCCGTTTCGCTGATGATATTGCGGGCGTCTGCATCCGTGGTGATTTGCGCCCGATAGCCGTGCGCTCCGCCGACTGGGATAACGGAGAAGCGTACTGTGGGCCGCTCTTGCAGTTCAGGGTAGCCTGAGAGCTTGGGCGCCGGCAGCAAGGCGACGGCTTTGCCGACGCCTTTGATGCTGGTGACGTTGCCCTGACCAGCGTGGAGCGTTAGCGTTACCGGCTTGTTGGTCTTGGCGACAGCCACGCCGCCGCTCAACACTTCCGTCATGACGCGATCGCCGACCAGGTCAACCCGGAAATTGGTGCCGCGCACACCAGCGACGGCGAGCGGCGAATGTACCTCAAAGCGGCCTTTGTTCTTGTCCAGCGGCGAAACCCTGGATTCGACCCGTCCCTTCTGCAACGTGATTTCAGTACGCGGGCTATTCGTATAGCGCGCGGTGCGGAGTTTCGTCAGCTTGACCTGGCTGTTGGACGGCAAGGCGATATGCGATTGATCGGGCAGGGCCAGCGTCAGGAAGCTATTGCTGCCGGTATTGATGACGGTGCCCTCAGTCAGCGTGGTACCGATGCTGATATCAATCGTGCGGCCGTCGGCCGCAGTAGCGTTGACGGTACCGGACATGGCGGCGACCTGGGCGCTGCTCGGATCATCCGGCAGTAGCGCCACCGGAATAATGATGGCGGTGCCGACCGGAATGGTCCGGTCATTGTGGATGTTGTTGAGTTTTGCCAGCTGTACCCAGTTGTTCTTGTTCGAGGTCAACTGCTCGGCGATGACGCCCAAGGTATCGCCAAGCTGGGCCCGGTAGGTAATGGTGGCCGCACCGACCTGCAGCGAGCCAGGGTCGAGTGCGGGTGCAGCTGCAAAAAGCTGTGTAGAACCTGCGAAGCAAAACAGCAGGAAACCTATTTTTTTGAGTGTGCTGCGCATATTGTCTGTCAGCGCAACAAAGAGGCGCTTTATCCCGTGAGTTGTTCTAATCGATAACCATAGCTATAGACAGGAGCGAGTCGGTAGCCATTTTCTGGTCGCAATTGTAACTTACTCCGTACCCGCGAAACGTGCGTGTCCATGGTTCGGGAAGGGATGTCCACATCGCGCGACCATACTGCTTCGAGAATATAGGCACGTGAGAGTGGGCGCCCTAGGTTGCGGAAAAACAACAGCGCCAGGTCAAATTCCTTCTGCGTGATCTCAATCGGCTTACCGGCTAAGGTCAGGCGCCCGGAACGGGTTTCAAACAGATAGTCGTTAAAGACGATTTGTTCACTCGAATTCTGAATTGGATAGGCACGTCGCAACAGTGCTTGCACGCGCGCAACCAGCTCGCTGCGCCGGATCGGTTTGATCATGTAATCGTCGGCACCGGCGGCCAAGCCTTCAACGATATCGTCTTCGCCGGAGCGGCTGGTGATGAACAAGACAGGGATCGTCTTGGGCAGTTTGTCTCTGACCCAGCGCAGCACCTCGGGCCCGCTCAGGTCTGGGACTTGCCAATCAAGGACCAGCATGTCGTAGCTCTCTCGACGCAACTGGTTCAGTATCTCTTTTCCACTTTGAAATGGATGGCAGGTATGCCCACTGGATGTGAGCACCTGGCAAACTAGATCGGTTTGACTGGGATCGTCATCAAGGACAGCAATTCTCATATTTTGTATATGTTAGGTGACATCCGCCCCAAGGGTCGGAGTCGAAGTTGTGGCGATTGCAAGGAGTATATTAATCTTATTGCCACATTGCTGTAGACAAATATTTTATTTTTTTCCAGCGCTTTCAGTTCGTCACAAAAAAATTAAAAAAACAATAAGCCATGTCGGCTGGATTTTGAATTGCCTTGGTCAGAGTGCTGCTCGGCGACGGGTTTGTCTTGGAGTGCTCTGGGCCCGCTGGAATACAGTGTATGACGGGATTTGTAAAATTCCACCTTTTGGGCGGCAGTAATGAAGGACGCCGATTCGAGTCAACGGATCAGCGTCAGTCCAAGGGGCAAGCATATCAATATTTCCTGCTAGATGCCCGCTACATTGCAATTGGCCGGCAGCAGCCGGTGAAATGGTGCAAAACGCGCCGGACCGGAGCCGGATTTCTGTTCTGGTTATGCGTCTGGCAACACAACGTTGACATCGAGCACTTCCAGATTGCCCTGGCGGTCCAGAGAAATCTTGATGTCGTCGGCATTTACCTTGGTGTATTTGGAAATCACCTCGATCAGCTCCTTGTGCAGCGCCGGCAGGAAGTCATGACCGCTGCGTCCGTTGCGCTCGCGGGCGATGATGATCTGCAGTCGCTCCTTGGCGGCCGATGCCGTCTTCGGCTTGCTGTTGAATAAGAACGAGAGCAATGCCATGTTATTTCCCTCCAAAGATGCGGTGCAGGAAACCCGGTTTCTCGTAGGAAGTGAAACGCAGGGTGACCTCTTCGCCGAGGAAGCGCGAGACGACGTCTTCGTAGGCTAATGCCACATCGCTGCCCTTGATGTGGATTGCCGGATTGCCCTGGTTAGAGGCGTGCAAGACGGATTCCGATTCAGGAATGATGCCGATCAACGGGATGCGCAGGATGTCCTGGACATCGGTATACGAGAGCATTTCGCCAGCTTCGACGCGTTTCGGTGAATAACGGGTGATCAGTAGATGTTCCTTGACCGGCTCTCCGCCATTTTGTGCGCGGCGCGACTTGGCCTGAATGATGCCAAGGATGCGGTCGGAATCGCGTACCGATGAGACTTCCGGGTTGGTCACCACGATCGCCTCATCGGCAAAGGTCAGCGCCATCACCGCACCGCGCTCGATGCCGGCCGGCGAATCACAGATGATGAATTCGAAATCCATCTTGATGAGATCGTTGAGGACAGCTTCGACGCCTTCTTCGGTCAGCGCATCCTTGTCGCGGGTTTGCGATGCGGGCAGGATGAACAGGTTGTCGCAATGCTTGTCCTTGATCAGGGCCTGGGTCAGCGTGGCTTCCTTGTTGACGACATTAATCAGGTCATATACGACGCGGCGCTCACAACCCATGATCAGGTCCAGGTTACGCAGGCCGACATCGAAATCGAGTACCGCAGTCTTGTGGCCGCGCATGGCCAGACCCGATGCAAAACTTGCGCTGGAGGTGGTCTTGCCAACTCCGCCTTTGCCGGACGTAACAACGATGATTTTTGCCACGAAGAGCTCCTTATACATTGAGGGGCAGGGTTTAAGAGCCACTGAAGCGCGGCGCATTGCACTATCCGTGCGGTCCCATCCTCAACTGATTAGATAAAAAATTAAAATTTTACGATGTCGAATTCGGTTAATTGCGTGATGCAGAATTGAGCGATAGTACGTCAATCCGGTCGCCGCTCAAGCGAATTTGTGCCGGCTGCCCCTTCTGTTCCGGCGGCAAGCCGTTTTCAAAGGTGCGATAAATGCCGGCAATCGATACCAGTTCTGCTTCCATGCTGGCCGCAAAAATACGCGCCGACGTGTCGCCGCTGGCGCCAGCCAGCGCCCGTCCGCGCAACGGCGCGTAGACGTGGATGCTGCCGTCGGCGATGATTTCGGCGCCATTGTTGACTGTCGCGGTGATCACCAGATCGGCGTCGCGTGCGTAAATGCGTTGCCCGGCGCGTATCGGCGTGTCGATGATCATGGTGCTGGCGGCAACTTTCTGTGCGACCGGGGCTGGCGCGGGAGCGGGCGCCGGCGCCGGCGCTTCCTGGCGAGCGACACTGACGTTGTCGATGCTGAGGCCGCTGGCGATGATGCCGGCCTCCATTTCGGCCGGCGCATTGCGTACCGCGACTGCATTCAATTGGTACTTCTTGAGCAGCCCGATCAATTGCGGCCAATCGATGCTGGTGCGGTCGGGTGGTAATCCGCTAACGTCAATGACGGCGAATTCGTTGTCGAAGAAATCGGCGACGCCGCCGGTCATTTCCTGGAGCGCTGCTTCCAAGGCCATCGGATCTGCATCGTGCAAGATGGCAGAGACGGCCACCACAGTTGCAATTTTTATTTCAATCGGCTTGCGGGATTTGTTTTGAGCATAAAGCAGCGAGGTGAATGGACGGGCCAACAAAACGGCAGAATGCACCGGCGAATTGGCTTATAGAGCGTCGATAGGGCAATTGGTTCGTTAAAAGATATGTTTAATATTGTCTTAGTTTGTGATCTTACCAAATCCCGGAGTGATAACAAAAAAAGCATTCCACAAGTGTGGCTTTCCTGCCGCCGGCATCGCGATTTACCCGTAGTTGAAATATGCTGCGCAAACGCAAAAAGGGCTTAGCCGAAGCTAAGCCCTTTTCTATTCTTGGTGGCCCGGGGCGGAATCGAACCACCGACACAAGGATTTTCAATCCTCTGCTCTACCGACTGAGCTACCAGGCCAAGGGACAGGAGTATAGCAAAACATTTTTGATTCGCAAAGCCCCTTGTTGAAACTTCTTAAAAAAACTTTGCGGCGCTCGATTTTCTTGTTCCGATTTCGCTCGCGCTGCGGCGTCATCACTATATATATATGCAGCCGTATTGTTTCGATAAGGCATGCTCGCAGTCGATTGACGGGGCCAGTGGAACTGTAGTCGCTATAATGTCGATATGAAAGATATCGGATCAATTGCGAAGAGCACCGGCGTCGCGCCGATGGCCACCCATCAATGCGATATATGCATCGTCGGCAATGGCGCCGTCGGCAAGGCGGCGGCGCTGGGCCTGGCGCAAGCTGGATTGCGCGTTGTCTTGCTGGGTATGTCAGCTGTGTCGACTGCGGCCGCACCGGGGCAGGCTTGGGACACGCGTGTGTACGCGTTGAATCACGTTGCGCGCAACCTGCTGTCGACGGTTAAGGTGTGGGATGCGCTGGATGCTGCGCGGGTAGCCGCGGTCGAAGCCATGGTGGTGAAAGGCGGCGCCGACAGTGCGGCCGGCCATCTGATGTTCGATGCTTACAGTGCGCATGTCGATGCACTGGCCTGGATTGTCGAAGACGGCAATCTTAATCAGGCGCTGGATGCTGCGCTCAAATTCTCGCCGAATCTGCAGTTGCTTGGCGGTCGTGCCAAAGCGCTTCAGGTCGATGCGACAGCGGCAATCCTGCAACTGGAATCGGGCGAGACCATTAGCGCGGCCCTGGTTGTGGGCGCCGACGGGGCGCAGTCGTGGGTGCGTAGCCAATGCGAGATCGGCATCGACTACCGTTCCTATCATCAGCGCGGCGTGGTTGCCAATTTCGCCTGTGAACTGCCGCATCATGGTGTCGCTTACCAATGGTTTACCGGAGGCGAAGGGATTGTCGCGCTGCTGCCGTTGCCCGGACAGCGGGTCTCGCTGGTGTGGTCGGCGCCGGATGCGCTGGCGCAGGCATTGATGGATGAGTCGCTGTCGCAGCTGGCCGTACGCCTGTCGTTGCTGACAACTGACACGCTGGGGCAATTGCAACCGCTGCAACCGGAGCTGGCGCAGGCATTTCCATTGTCGCTGCTGCGCACCCATGCGCTGGTGGCGCCGCGCGTTGCGCTGATCGGCGATGCCGGTCATGTCGTGCATCCGTTGGCTGGACATGGGATGAACCTGGGGTTTGGCGATGTCGCGGCCTTGGTCAAGGTGTTGTCCGAGCGCGGCGCGCATCGCGATTGCGGGGATGCCGGTGTTCTCGCTCGCTACGCTCGTATGCGCAAGGAAGAGATATTGTTGATGCAGGTGACGACCGATGGCCTGGAGCGGTTGTTCGGCGCCGATTTCGGCCCATTGCGTTGGTTGCGCAACGCCGGGTTGAACTTGCTGGACAAGATTCCTGTCTTAAAGAGACAACTGATGACTCACGCCCTGGGTCGTGCATTCGACAAAGAATAATTGGAAAAGTGATGAAAAAAATAAGCTTGCTGTTGGTGGCCGTTTTTGGTTTGTGGATGTCGGTCGCCGGCGCGGAAACCTTGCAAGAGGCTGCGGTCAAAAAAATGATAGAGCCGCAGCTGGGCGACGGCGTCAAGGTAGATTCGGTCACCAAGACGCCCTATGGTGGGTTATTTGAAGTACGGTCGGCAATGATATTTTTTATACCGATGCCGGCGCCAAGTACGTCTTTGTCGGCCGTGTGATGGATGCCAAAACTTCCCGCGACTATACGCGTGAACGGATCGATGATATCAACAAGGTCAAGTTCTCGGATTTGCCGCTGGACCTGGCAATGAAAAAAGTCAAAGGTAATGGCAAACGCGTGATCGCGGTGTTTGAAGATCCGAACTGCGGCTACTGCAAGCGCTTGCACAAGACCACGTTGCAAGAAGTCGACAACGTCACCATCTACACTTTCCTGTACAACATCCTGGCCGAAGACTCGGCTGTCAAGTCACGCAATGTCTGGTGCAGCGCGGACCAGGCCAAGGCCTGGACTGAGCTGATGGTCGACGGCAAGGCTGCGGCAGCGGCGTCGTCGGCATGTCAGGCCCCTAACGACAAGGTGCTGGCGCTCGGCCGGAAATTGAATGTCACTGGTACACCGACGATTATCTTTGCTGATGGTACGCGGGCGCCAGGCTGGATCGATGCCAAGGCCATGGAAGCCAAGTTTACGTCTCTGAAGTAGATTGCACTCGCTGCAGTGCCGGCGAGATTGATCAACCCGACATCCTTCTCTCCAACATCAACCATGAGCGGCCAACGATATCACGGGCAGATAGTAGGGCTGCTGTTGGCCGCCGGTCGCGGTCGGCGCTTCGATCCGAGCGGCGCGCTTAGCAAATTGCTGCAAATGCTGCCGGCGGCGCCTGGCCACACGGTGCTGGCAAGCGCAGCTCACCATCTGGCTGCCGCGCTGCCGACATGCATTGTGATGCGGGACCAGGCGCCAGAGCTGTTGGCGCAACTTGGCGATTGCGACTATGTGCATTGTGCCAACGCTGACGAAGGCATGGCGGCGTCGTTGGTATGCGGACTGCAGCACGCCAGCGACGCCGATGGCTGGGTGATTGCATTGGGTGATATGCCTTACGTGCAGAGCGCGACCATTGCGGCACTGGCTTTAGCACTGCGTCGCGGTGCCGACATCGCGGTGCCGGTCTATCAAGGCAGGCGCGGCAATCCGGTCGGATTCAGTCGACGGCATCTGCCGCGCTTGCTGACCTTGCGCGGCGATCAGGGTGCACGCGGCCTGCTGCAGTCGTTGCCTGTGGTGGAGGTGGTGGTAGGCGATCCCGGCATTCACCTGGATATCGATACCGTCTCCGATATACGACAATCGCCAGCCTGAAGCAATCAATCCGCCGGTCTTTTGCGCGCCATGTCACCGAGGCACAGGCCGAAAGCGAGCAATCCCGCTACACTATCGTCTTTTCGCGCAACGCGACGACGCCATGGGGGCGGCCGGCGGCGCTTATCGACATCCTCTTGATGAACCCACATTTCCTGAACAAACGTATTATTCATTTGCTTGGCTTTGCCGGATTGATCCCATTCGTGTTGCTGACTCTTGCCTGCTGGCTGGTTAGCCCCGACTGGCTGCACGAGTTCATTCGCGGCCAGTTGGCCTATGGTATTGCCGCGCTGTCCTTTCTGGGCGGTATCCATTGGGGGGCAGTGGTGCTGCGCGCCGACCTGTCGGCCGATCACACCAAACGGGCGCTGGCCTGGGGCGTGGTGCCAACCATCATCGCCTGGTTCTCAACCATGGCCGGAGGCTTCGGTTTTGCGCTGTTGATGGCCGGTTTCATCGCCGCCTATCAGGCTGACAAGCGGCTGTTTACCTGGTACGGCCTGCCGACCTGGTTTATTGAGCTGCGCTTCAAATTGACTTGCGTCGCGGTAGTGGCGCTGATGCTGACTGTAATTGCCGGCAACGTGCGAGGATAAGATGAAAAAGAATACTGGAAAATCCATTGGCAAGTCCGCCCAGCGTGGTCTGTCGTACAGCATCATCGCGGCCGATCCGGCGGCGCATCTGTTTGCCGTCACACTGCATATCGCCGAACCGTCCGCAGTCGGCCAGACCGTGGCCCTGCCGGCCTGGATTCCCGGTAGCTACATGATCCGTGAGTTCGCACGCAACATCGTGCAGATTCGCGCCGAATCGAACGGCCGCAAGATCGCACTCAAGAAGCTTGACAAGCATTCCTGGCAGGCGGCACCGTGCGAAGGGCCGCTGACCTTGCATTACCAGGTGTATGCCTGGGACCTTTCGGTGCGTGCTGCACATCTGGACCAGACCCACGGTTTCTTCAACGGCACCAGCGTCTTCCTGCGCGTGGTCGGCCAGGAAGACGCGCCGCATGTGGTCGATATCCAGCGTCCGCAGGGTGATGCGTTTGAAACCTGGCGCATCGCCACCGCGTTGCCGACGTTGAAGGCCAAGCGCGGCTCCTTCGGTACTTATGTCGCCGCCAATTACGATGAGCTGATTGATCATCCGGTCGAGATGGGTAATTTCCAGCTGGCCAGCTTCAAGGCGCATGGCGTCCCGCATGAGATCGCGATTACCGGAAACGTGCCGAATCTGGATATCGCGCGTCTGAGTGCGGACCTGAAAAAGATCTGCGAAACCCAGATCGCCTTTTTCGAACCGGCCGGTAGCAAGTTCGCCAAGCGCGCGCCGATGCAACGCTATGTATTCCTGACGCTGGCAGTCGGCGATGGTTACGGCGGACTCGAACATCGCGCGTCGACCGCATTGATCTGCGCGCGCGCAGATCTGCCGGTCAAGGGGAAGCCGGAAATGAGCGACGGTTACCGTACTTTCCTGGGTTTGTGCAGCCATGAATATTTCCACACCTGGAACGTCAAGCGCATCAAGCCGGCCGCGTTTGCACCGTACGACCTGCAGGTGGAAAATTACACGCCGTTGCTGTGGCTGTTCGAAGGCTTCACCAGTTACTACGATGACCTGATGCTGCTGCGCAGCGGCTTGATCGACCAGTCGGCGTACTTCAAGCTGATTGAAAAAACCGTCAATGGCGTGCTGCTCGGCAGCGGCCGCCACAAGCAAAGCGTGGCCGATTCTAGCTTCGATGCCTGGGTCAAATATTATCGCCAGGATGAAAACGCGCCGAATGCGATCGTCAGCTATTACACCAAGGGTTCGCTGGTGGCATTGGCGCTGGACTTGACCATCCGCACCGAAACCAAGGGCCGCAAATCGCTGGACGATGTGATGCGCGCTTTGTGGCAGCGATATGGCCGCGATTTCTATGCCGATAATGCGCTGAGCGGACGCGGCGTTAGCGAAGCTGCGGTAGAGGCCTTGTTCGATGAAGTCACCGGGCTCAAGCTGAAGCGTTTCTTTGATCGTTATGTGCGCGCTACTGATGATCTGCCGCTGGCCAAGTTGCTGGCACCGACGGGCATCGTGCTGACCGACCGACGCAAGCCGGGCAAGCCTTCGCTGAGTGTGCGTACTGCGCAAAGTGGCGGCGATTGCAGGTTGGCGAACGTATACGAAGGTGGCGCTGCGCATCGCGCCGGCTTGTCGGCCGGCGATGTGCTGGTCGCACTCGAAGGCATACGGGTGTCGAATAACCTCGATACGCTGCTGGCTCGTTACCGGGTCGGCGACAGTGTGACGATCCACGCCTTCCGGCGCGATGAGCTGCTGACGTTTAGCGTCCGCCTGCTGGCAGATGCTGCGCCACAGATTGCCATGGATGCGGAACTCAAGCCGGCCGTTGGTGCGGCCATGCGTAGCGCGTGGTTGAGCGGGCGTAGCGCACGCTGATCGTTACCGGAATGGATTGAAGAAGTTGATGCAACAAGTAGGGCCGGAGCAGTTTGTCCGGCCCTTTTTAATATTTAATCGGCTTTCATGCCTTGCCAGCGCGGCGTTAGCGTGTGCTGGATGGCGAACAGATCCAGCACGCGCCCCAGTGTGTGATCTACCATCTCGGCGATGCTTTGCGGGCGATGGTAAAAGCCGGGCAGCGGCGGGAAGATGATGCCGCCCATTTCGGTGACGCTGGTCATGTTGCGCAGATGCGCCAGGTTGAACGGCGTTTCGCGCACCATCAGCACCAGCCGTCGGCGTTCTTTCAGGACCACGTCGGCGGCACGCGCGATCAGGTTGTCGGACAGGCCGTTGGCGACCGAAGCCAGGGTTTTCATCGAGCAGGGCGCAATGATCATGCCCTCCGATTGGAACGAGCCGCTGGCGATGGCGGCGCCGACATCGCGCACGTTGTGTACCACATGCGCCAGTGCTTCTACCTGCTTGCGGCGCATGTCTAGCTCTTGATGCAGATTCAGGACGCCGGCGTCGGAAATCATCAGATGGGTTTCGACACCGGGAAGGTCGCGCAGCAGCTGCAGCAGCCGCACGCCATAGATGACGCCGGTGGCGCCGGTGATGCCGACAATCAGGCGGCGCGGCGGTTGGCCGACGTCGGCTGGCTGGCGGCTGGAAGAGACCACTGGCGGTCTCAGCCCTTCAACAAGGTTTGCAGTTCGCCGGATTCGAACATCTCATTCATGATGTCAGAGCCGCCGACGAATTCGCCTTTGACGTAGAGTTGCGGGATGGTAGGCCAGTTGGAGTAATCCTTGATGCCTTGGCGCACGACCGGGTCTTCCAGCACATTGATGGTGACGATGTTTTCAGCGCCGCTGGTTTTCAACAACTGGATGGCGCGGCCGGAAAAGCCGCATTGTGGAAATTGCGCGGTTCCCTTCATGAACAGCACGACCGGGTTGCTGGTCACGGTTTCCTTGATCCACGCTTGTACATCGCTCATGGCAATACCTTAAAAAGTTTCAGAATACCGCCATTATATGAAAAAGACGCTTCTGCTGCTGGACAGACTCTGCTTGGTAAGTGTCTGAATGACAATGTTTGTCGACAGTTGCCGAGTGGCAGCGTAAAAGTGTGGCGTAATTCGCACTTGTCAAGAGATTTTGACGAAAGTGCCGAGTCCATGTACAATCTCAGGTTCTCCCGATTCCGCCCAGCAATTTAGCGTTTGTTCATTGCTGAAGTTTGTTTGTTGATGGCGGTTAAGGACAGAAATTTTTTTAATAGTCTTCAATCATTTCGATGAGGTTTCATATGTACGCGGTCATAAAAACCGGTGGCAAACAATATAAGATTGTTGCCGGCGAAAAACTCAAAATAGAACAGATACCTGCAGACATTGGCACCGAACTCACTATTGATCAAGTGCTCGCAGTTGGCGCTGGTGACACCATTAAGTTTGGTGCACCGCTGGTCGAAGGTGCAACGGTGTCGGTTAAGGTATTGGCGCAAGGTCGCCACGATAAAGTCAAGATCTTCAAAATGCGTCGTCGTAAGCATTATCAGAAGCATCAAGGCCATCGTCAAAATTACACCGAAATTCAAATCGTTTCGATCAACGCTTAATAGTGTCGATTGACTTAACTAGATACCAGGAGTTTTAAATGGCACATAAAAAAGGCGGCGGCACTACGCGCAACGGCCGTGACTCAGAGTCAAAGCGACTTGGCGTCAAGGTCTACGGTGGCCAAGCGATCAACGCTGGCGGCATCATCATTCGTCAACGCGGCACTAAGACGCATCCAGGCGAAAATGTTGGCATGGGCAAGGATCACACCCTGTTCGCACTGATCGACGGCAAAGTACAATTCGTAACCAAGGCGCTACCCAGCGCAACTACGTTACTGTCGTAGCAGCTTAAGCAATACCCTAAGCGTCGACAAAAGCAGGGCCGCTGGCCTTGCTGCGAAAGGCTCTGCCGCTGGTAGAGCCTTTTTAGTTTCTGGTCGTAAAACACTGCTCAAACAGCAAGGAACGCGCGGCGAGTGACGTATGTGACATATCGCGGCAGCGGATTGCATCTGGCAGGGTTGTTGCAATTGCAATGTCGGCCAGCGTCTTCGCTGCAACAATGCACAAAAATCGGTAAAGTTACCTGTGCATTTCAATAAGAATTTAACCTCCAACCTCATTAGGACCTTCGAATGAAGTTTATAGATGAAGCAAAAATCGAAGTCATTGCCGGCGATGGCGGCAATGGGGTTGCGAGTTTTTGCCGTGAAAAATTCCGCCCGTTTGGCGGCCCGGACGGTGGTGATGGCGGCGTAGGCGGCAGCATCTGGGCCGTTGCCGACCGTAACATCAACACCCTGGTCGACTATCGCTTCTCCAAGATGCATCGCGCCGGTCGTGGCGAAAACGGTCGCGGCTCGGATTGCTACGGCAAGGGCGCCGACGATATCAAGCTGCGCATGCCGGTCGGTACGCTGATTGTCGACATCAACACCGGCGAAGCGATTGCCGACCTGACCGACCACGGCCAGGAAGTGTTGCTGGCCAAGGGCGGCGAGGGCGGCTGGGGCAACATCCACTTCAAGTCCTCGACCAACCGTGCGCCGCGCCAGAAAAGCGATGGCAAGGAAGGCGAACGCCGCGAATTGCGCCTGGAATTGAAAGTGCTGGCCGACGTCGGCCTGCTGGGTCAGCCGAACGCCGGCAAGTCGACCTTCATTACGGCGGTGTCGAATGCCCGTCCGAAGATCGCCGATTATCCATTCACCACCTTGCATCCGAATCTGGGCGTGGTCCGCGTCAGTCACGAAAAGAGTTTTGTGATCGCCGATATCCCGGGCCTGATTGAAGGCGCGGCGGAAGGTGCCGGGCTGGGTATCCAGTTCCTGAAACATTTGCAGCGTACCGGTTTGCTGTTGCACATTGTCGATCTGGCGCCGTTCGAAGACACTGTTGATCCGGTCAAGGAAGCCAAGGCGATCGTCAAGGAATTGAAGAAATACGATCAATCGTTGTTCGACAAGCCGCGTTGGCTGGTGCTGAACAAGATCGACGTGATTCCGGAAGGTGAACGCGCCAAGCGCGTGAAGGACTTCATCAAGCGTTTCGGCTGGAAAGGCCCGGTATTTGAAATTTCGGCGCTGAACCGCGACGGTTGCCAGGAACTGGTCACTGAAATATATGGTTACCTGGCAGAGAAGCGTCAACAGGAAACTCGCTCGGAAGAGACGCATATGGTGGCGGAAGCGCAAGCCATCCTGTCGATCGATCCGGACGATCCTCGTTTCAAGATACTGGATTAAACAAGTATCCAAAGACCGATGTCGCAGCGGCGATACACACTGGTTGCCGCGCGCCGACATCGGCCTTATCCTTGCCTCCCACCTAGTCTTGCATGAGCCGTCGCCGCGGCCGCGATAGATAACTATGAATTCCGTCATTCAGAACGCCAAGCGCATCATCATCAAAGTTGGATCTTCCCTGGTGACCAACGATGGCAAAGGTCTCGATGCAGGCGCCATTGCCAAATGGGCGACGCAAATTGCCGAATTGCGGGCGATGGGCAAGGAAGTCGTGCTGGTCAGTTCCGGCGCCGTGGCCGAGGGTATGCAGCGGCTCGGGTTCGACAAGCGTCCAACCAGCATCGACGAATTGCAGGCCTGCGCCGCTGTGGGCCAAATGGGATTGGCGCAAATCTACGAAACCAGTTTCCGCGCCCACAATCTGCGCACCGCCCAAGTTTTGCTGACACATGCCGACTTGGCTGATCGCGAACGCTACCTGAATGCTCGATCAACATTGTTTACGCTGCTGCGTTTTGGCGTGGTGCCGATCATCAATGAGAATGACACCGTGGTCACCGATGAAATCAAGTTCGGCGACAACGATACGCTGGGCGCGCTGGTCGCCAACCTGATCGAAGGCGATGCGCTGATCATCCTGACCGACCAGAAAGGCCTGTACACCGCCGATCCGCGCAAGGTTCCCGAGGCCGAGTTCGTGCACGAAGCGAAGGCCGGTGACCCGGCGTTGGAAGTGATGGCAGGCGACGCCGGCACCAGCATCGGCCGTGGCGGCATGATTACCAAGATACTGGCCGCCAAGCGTGCCGCAACGTCAGGCGCACATACGGTGATTGCATGGGGGCGGGAAGATGCCGTATTGACTCGCCTGGCCGGCGGCGAAGCAATCGGTACGCAATTGACCGCGCAAACCGCGCAGCTTACCGCACGAAAGCAATGGATGGCGGATCATCTGAAAACCGCCGGCAAGGTAGTCCTTGACGCCGGCGCAGTGCAAAAGCTGAGTCACGAAGGGAAATCCCTGTTGCCGATCGGCGTCACCAGCGTGTCGGGCGAATTCGGCCGCGGCGACGTCATCACCTGCACCGATATCGATGGCCGTGCGATAGCGCGTGGCATCAGCAACTACACCAGTTCCGAAGCACGCCGCATCATGCGTCACCCATCCTCTGAAATCCAGTCTATCCTGGGTTTTGTCGAGGAATCGGAGCTGATTCATCGCGATAACATGGTCCTGCTGTAATCCCGAACTTGGGCTGGGCGCAAGTGTTTGCCCTGAAAACAAAAAACGGCTCCGCATCATGCAGGAGCCGTTTTCATTTGGGGTAAAGGGCGGGATGATCAGCTGCCTGGCTTGATCGGACGATTGTTGCGAATCCTGCCGCGTATTTCGTCGACTTTGCCGGCGATCATGCCATCCTGGCACAGATAGTCTTTGCGAGCGCCGCGTGCTGCCGGTTGCCGGATGATTCACTGATCTGTTTCCAGCCGCTCAAACGCGCCCGCGACCAGCTGCCGTCCTTCTGGCCGAACGCATACAGCTTGTTTTCATAAGTCTGGCAGCGGATGCCTTCATAGCTGATATTTTCAGCGCCGGCCTGACTCTTGCTCACCATGGTATAGCGGACCACGCCATCGGCGCCGGCCGTAATCGAACTGAGATCGATGAAGAAATTCATGGTGGCAGTCGGGCTGACGTAGAACGACACCAGGTTAGCCGCCTGTGGCGCCGGCGGGATTTCGGTTTTGACTTCCTGCCAGGATTTGCCGTCGTCGTCGAAATCTTCATCGGACAAGCCGGAACCAGGCGTCGACACAGCGCTTGGATAGAACGGATCGCTGGCGGCATGCACCTGCGCCGCAGGACCCAGCAACATCAGACTGGCTGCCAAGAGCTGCGATATTTTCCTGGTAGTGCAGGGAATGCGGAAAGCAAAATCAAAAGCCATGGAAACACTCACTTTTTTTCGGGATCGGCATTGGCCGGATTGGGTGGGTTTGATGCACGCGGCCCGTGGCCAGTGCGCAAATGACGGGCATGATGCGGGGTGGCTTGCGCCGGCCGGGTCAGGAAACGCGACAATTCCTGCAATGCGCGCTGGTACACATCACGCTTGAATTCGATCACGACGTCGAGCGGCACCCAATAGTCATGCCAGCGCCATGCATCGAACTCAGGATGTTCAGTCAGGCGCAGATTGACATCGCAATCGCGGCCTACCATGCGCAGCAAAAACCAGATCTGTTTCTGGCCGCGATAATGGCCACGCACGTCGCGCTTGATGAAATGATCGGGCACCTCATAGCGCAGCCAGTCGCGAGTGCGGCCGATGATCTTGACATGTTCCGCTTTTAGCCCGATTTCTTCTTCGAGCTCGCGAAACATGGCCTGCTCCGGCGTTTCACCATATTTGATGCCGCCCTGTGGAAATTGCCACGAGTGTTCACGCACGCGCTTGCCCCACCAGACTTCATTCTGGGTATTGAGCAAGATAATGCCGACGTTCGGGCGAAAGCCTTCACGGTCAAGCATGTTGTTACCTCAAAACTTTCTGCGGCCGGACGGTCCTCATGCCAAAATATCAATTATTGCGAAATCTTCGCCGTTGCAGAATGGAGCCCATGAACCGCCAGGCAAGCCTCGCGGCAAGTTGCTCCATCTTTCCAACAAACTTATCAACTCCAGCACAGGGGTCATCAGCCATAGAAGCCCGGCGAATTCCGCTGTCCTTCATTAATTAGATACGCAATTAGCCCCGGCCGGTAGTGATAATGGCCAGAACATCAATCAATTGTGCAAAGAGTGGGCGCATCAGCCAGCTAATCCTTTAAAATTGAGTTGATTATAACCCTCTCTTTTTAAAAAGAATTCATCGTTATGCGCGCCTCCCGTTTTTTTATTTCCACGCTCAAAGAAGCTCCATCCGACGCTGAAATCGTCAGCCACAAACTGATGATGCGTGCCGGCATGATCAAACGCCTGGGTTCGGGTATCTATACTTACATGCCGATCGGCTTGCGTGTGATCCGCAAGGTCGAGAACATCGTGCGCGAAGAGATGAACCGCTCTGGCGCGGTTGAGTTGCTGATGCCGGTAGTGCAGCCGGCCGAACTGTGGCAGGAAACCGGGCGCTGGCAGAAGTATGGCGCCGAACTGATGCGCGTCAAGGATCGCCACGGCCGCGATTTCATTATCCAGCCGACTTCGGAAGAAGTGATTACTGACATCGCCCGCACCGAATTGCGTTCCTATCGCAAGCTGCCGGTGAATTTTTACCATATCCAGACTAAATTCCGCGACGAGCGCCGTCCGCGTTTCGGCCTGATGCGCGGGCGCGAATTCACGATGAAGGATGCCTATTCGTTCGATCGCGACCTGGATGGCCTGAAGCAGTCCTATCAAGTGATGTACGACGCTTACACGCGCATTTTTCAGCGCTTTGGCCTGCAATTCCGTGCAGTGGCAGCCGATAACGGCGCCATCGGCGGTACCGGCTCGCATGAATTCCATGTGATCGCGGCTACCGGCGAAGACGCCATCGTGTATTGCCCAACATCCGAATACGCGGCGAATATGGAAGCGGCGGAATCGCTGCCATTGAATCCGACCCGCGCTGTGGCGAGCGAAGCGCTGGTCAAGACGCCGACGCCGGGCAAGGCCAAATGCGAAGCGGTTGCCGAGTTGCTGCAATTGCCGCTGGCGCGGACCATCAAGTCGATCGTCCTGACGGTCGAGAAAGAGGCATCCGACAAGGAGCCGGCGAGCAAGGAAGTCTGGCTGCTGATGTTGCGCGGTGACCATGAGCTGAATGAAATCAAGGCCAACAAGGTGCCTGGTCTGGAGGGCTATCGCTTCGCTACCGAGCAGGAAATCGTCGAGTATTTCGGCACGCCGCCTGGTTATCTGGGGCCGCTCAATACCAAGAAGCCAGTCAAGGTGGTGGCCGATGTCACGGTCGCCAATATGCATGATTTCGTCGTCGGCGCCAACGAAGTGGATTTCCACTACACCGGCGTCAACTGGGGCCGGGACTTGCCGGAACCGCTGGTATTTGACATCCGTAATGTGGTCGAGGGCGATCCTTCGCCGGACGGCAAGGGTGTGCTGGCGATTCAGCGCGGCATCGAAGTCGGCCACGTGTTCCAGTTGGGCACCGCCTATTCGGAAGCAATGAAAGCCACTTACCTGGACGAAAACGGCAAGCCGCAATTGCTGCAGATGGGCTGCTACGGGATCGGCATCACCCGCATCCTGGGCGCGGCGATCGAACAGAATTTCGACGACAAAGGCATCATCTGGCCGCTCTCGATCGCGCCGTTTGAAGTGGTGCTGTGCCCAATGGGCTACGACCGCAGCGAGGCCGTCAAGGCCGAGACCGACAAGCTGTACGAGGAACTCCAGGCTGCCGGTGTTGACGTCATCCTGGACGACCGCGGCGAGCGCCCGGGCGCGATGTTTGCCGACTGGGAACTGATCGGCGTGCCACATCGTGTCGTGATCGGCGACCGTGGTTTGAAGGATGGCCAGCTGGAATACCAGGGGCGACGTGATACCGAAGCCACTACCGTACCGCTGACCGAAATGACGGCATTCATCAAGGCGCGTCTGGCATAGCATTTTGATAAACAGGAAATGTAGGTAAAGTTTCCTAAAAACAACGAAAATGGCGGCGAGGTAGTTTCTCCCGCCATTTTCTTTGTATACTCCTGACAAAATAAATAGTTGTTACCAGGGAGTATCGCTTGCGTTTGCCTAATTGTTTTTTTCTTGGCTTGTTGTCAATGTTGTTGCTGTTTGGCAGCGTGGCGCATGCCGGCAATCAAAAAGAAGAAGAGTTGGCAGACTCGGTACGTGTCGCCCTGTCGCGCGCCATCAACGATGCGCGCCCGCCGAAACCCAAGTTTTCCGATATCGACCAGCGCATCCAGTACCTGTACTGGCTCGGCGAAATGTCCGAGCGCCTGAAGAAGAAATTGCCGGATTCGCAGATGCGCATCGAGTTCCTGGAAACTGCCTGGTACGAAGCCAAGCGCGCCGGTCTCGATCCAGGCATGGTGCTGGGCCTGATCCAGGTTGAATCGGCGTTTCGCAAATATGCGCTGTCGAGCGTCAGCGCCCACGGCTACATGCAGGTCATGCCATTCTGGACCCGCGTGATCGGCGATGCCGATCGCGGCAAGCTGTTCGATATGCAAACCAACTTGCGTTATGGCTGCTCGATCTTGCGCATGTATATCGACATGGAAAAGGGTAATCTCTATCTCGCGCTAGGCCGTTATAACGGCAGCCGTGGCCGTCCTGAATATCCGAACGCGGTGCTCGCCGCCTGGAAGCGCTGGGAGTACAAGGACGAGTTACCGATCCACGCTGTTTCTGCACGCCAGTAATTTCCTCGCAACATTCTCATCGCGTGGGCAATATTGTCCACGCCAGATCTAACGCAAATCAATCATCTGACGAAACGCGTGCCCTGGATTTTTCTGGGGTCGTGTGGGTGCGGGCGCCAGTCTTCCATCTTGCTGCGTCATTGGCGCAATTGCTTTCGCTGTTCTCGGCGCGATAGCTGTTTCTCTTATCTCCAACTTTCGCTGACTTCCATCTCACGCTGAAAAAAACCTTTTTCGTCATCGCCCTGTAACAAGCACCGGTTACAGTTGTAACAAATGTTACAACTACTTACATATTTTATCGATAACGCGGAGGGGTAATGAAATTAAGTATTCTGATTGCTGGCGCCTTGGCATCCATGGCGCTGACTGCGTGCAGCGGCTCCAGCAGCACGCATGCGGACGCGCCGATTGAGCGGCCTGAGACGAAGCCGGTCGGCAAGAACGTGATTTTTTTCCTGGGCGATGGCATGGGCATCGCCACGATGACCGCGGCTCGCATTTACAAGGTTGGCGAAGAGGGCGACCTGACGATCGACACCTTGCCGGAAACCGGCTTTGTCACGACCTATTCAAACGATGCGCAGGTCACCGACAGCGCACCGTCGATGGCAGCCTACATGACCGGCGTCAAAGCCAACAATGAAGTGATTTCGATGTCGGCTAACACCAGTGCCCGTGACGCCAGCGGCAAGGGCTACGTCAACGGCGCCGACAGCACCTGCCCGAGCGGCAACGGCACACCGGTCGATACGCTGCTGGAACTCATGAAAGCGCGCGGTTACAGCACCGGCGTCGTGACGACCACGCGGATCACGCATGCGACACCGGCCGCCACCTATTCGCATATCTGTCATCGCGACGGCGAGAACAACATCGCCGCGCAACTGACACCGAAGGGTGCCGGGTTCAACAGCAAGCTGAGCGACGGCGTCGACGTGATTTTCGGCGGCGGCCGCCGGCATTTCCTGCCGAAGACCGATGCCGACAGCAAGCGCACCGATGGTCGCGACCTGGTGGCCGAATTCAAGGCTGCCGGCTACACCTATGCCAGCAATTTCTCCGAGTTCGACAAGATCGGCACTTCCACTGCGAAGGTGGTCGGTCTGTTCAACAAGGATCACATGACCTACGACCTGGATCGCGATGCCGGCAAGGAGCCGAGCCTGGCGCAAATGACTGCCAAGTCGATCGATCTGCTGAACAACAAGAAGAGCGGTTTCTTCCTGATGGTCGAAGGCGGCCGCATCGATCACGCACTGCACGCCACCAACGCGCGCCGTGCGTTGCAGGAAACCGTGGCATTCGATGATGCGATCAAGGTCGCGCTCGACAAGATGCAGCAAGTCGATCCGGGCTTGAAAAATACCCTGATCGTAGTTACCGCCGACCATGACCATTCGATCCTATTGAATGGTTACGCCAAACGCACCGGCAAGACCACCGCGAGCGAGCCGGGCGTGCTCGGCCTGGTGAAGAACGTGCTGACAGGTCAGCCTGAACGCGACATCAACAACAATCCTTATACCGTGATCGGCTTTGGCAACGGCCCGAATCATCTGGCTACACGCGGCGCCTTGTCCGACATGCAAGTGGCTGACAAAGACTACATGCAGGAAGCAGTAGTGCCAACCGAAGCAGGCGGCGAAACCCACGGCGGCACCAACGTCTTTATCGGAGCGCAAGGCTTGGGTGCGGAAATATCCGCGGCGTCCTCGATAACACCGAGGTATTCGGCCTGGTGAAGAAAGCCGTCGGCCTGTGATGCCCGTTCTCAACTGGCTGAGCGCAGGTTGAGAGGCAATCGAGGCGAATTGAGAAGCAGTCGATCAGATCAAGTACAAGGGATAGACATGAAGATCATCAAGCAACAGAAACAGCAAATCAGCCAGCGCGCCTATCGTTGCGCGACGGTGTGCGTATTGTCCGCACTCTCGGCACTGGCGGCCGGCAATGTGGTGGCCGCCGATGCGGTCGCGGCCAAGGCAAAGAACGTCATTTTCTTCCTGGGCGACGGCATGGGCCCGGTGACGGTGACAGCGGCGCGTATCTACGGCCACGGCGAATCCGGTCGCCTGACGATGGAAACGCTGACGCGCACGGCGCGCGTCAAGACCTTCTCCCTGGATGCCCAGACCACCGACAGCGCACCGTCGATGGCGGCTTACATGACCGGCGTAAAAATGAAGAACGACGTGATTTCGATGTCGTCCGACACCAATCCTTACGACGCCAACGGCAAGCCATACCAGAACAATGCTGACTCCACTTGCGTGGCAGGCAATGGCCAGGCAGTACAGACCTTACTGGAGTTGTCGAAGGGTGCCGGCAAGGCGGTTGGGGCGGTCAGTACCACGCGCATCAGCCATGCGACGCCGGCGGCTACTTACGCCCACGTCTGCAACCGTGACGCCTACAACACCATCACCGAACAGGTGACACCGGGTGCCCCGGGTTATAACATCGCATTGAAGGATGGCGTCGACGTGTTGCTGGGTGGAGGCTTGCGTCATTTCTTGCCGAAGTCGAATCCGGCCAGCAAGCGCAACGATAATCTCGATCCGCTGAGTATGTTCAAGGCAGCAGGTTATACCTACGTTGCCAAGGGTTCAGAACTGAAGAACGTCAATCCCGCCAATGTCAGCAAATTGCTTGGCTTGTTCACCGCCAGCGACATGGATTACGAACTAGACCGAGTCAAGAAAAAGCTGGATCAGCCGAGCCTGGCAGAGATGACCGAGAAAGCCATCGGCGTTCTGAAGAAAAATCCGAACGGCTATTTCCTGATGGTTGAAGGCGGCCGCATCGACCACGCATTGCACGGCACCAATGCCAAGCGCGCGCTGGAAGATACCTTAGCGTTCGATGCCGCAATCAAGAAGGCGCTGGAACTGGTCGACTTGAAAGACACCTTGATCGTCGTCACCGCCGATCATGATCACGCGATGGGGTTCAATGGTTATCCGAAACGTGGCAATCCGATTCTTGGTAAGGTCGCCAATTACTACGACGGCAAGCTGGCGCTGGCAACTGATGGCAAGCCGTACACCACGTTGGTGTTTGGTAACGGCAGCGCGCCGCGTCGGCCGGAAGATGCAGATCTGACCAATGTCGACACCGAAGGTGATGACTATCTGCAGCAGGTCGGCGTGCGTTTTGCCGGGTCGCCGGGATCGGAAACGCATGGCGGCGGCGATGTGATGCTGTTTTCTGCAGGTGCCGGCAGCGACAATTTCAAGGGCACATTTGAGAACATCAAGGTATTCGGCAAGGTAAAAAGTGCGCTTGGCTTGTGACGTAATTGAATAAGCCAGGTGCATCGCATTGCGGATTGCCGGTTCGCCGGCCACGGCCGCAATGCAGGTGTTCCTGAGTGGTTTTTGGCCGCCATCGCACTGATGGCGGCAATTTTTTGGATGAAAAATGACTTATTTCAAAAAAGAATGCATGGCATGCAGCTGGCTGCCGCGGCATGGTTCCTGCTTTCGATCGCGCCGGGCACGCTGGCCGCGAATACTGTTAGCGCGCCCGATCAGAATCTCCAGATACAGCACTATTCAATGACGTTGGGACGCGACGGCGTCAAGCGCGAAACCACATTCACCGAGCGCGTGTACCGTCGCAACGGCGAGGTCTGGACGGAGCGCCTGATACCGGCCGAAGCGGCAGTCGAGGCCGAACACGATCACGCGGGGCACAATCATCCGGATGCCGGCAGTTCTCCGATGTGGGTGCGGCGCCAGGCTGACGGCTCGCTTGATGCGCGGCTGGTCGAGCGGCACCAGCGTCGTACCGTCAAGGTCGATCCGCAGTACTACGGCAATATTGGATTCAACGGCAACTGGGGCAGTATTTTCTATCTGAGCGATCCGCAGAGCCTGAAAAAAATGCGCGCAGTCGGAGCGGTCAGCAATGGTGTGCAGAACTATGAAAGCAAGCGCGGGGATGTAACGGTGCGCGTCAGTTGGGATGTCAAAGGCCAGTATCCGCGGCGGGTCGAATCGAGCGATACGCATGGACATGTGCGGCGCGAAACGCGAGTGACTCTGATCGAGGCACCCAATCCATTGCCTTGGAAGACGCTGCTGGCTATGCCGATGTTGATTATTCGGACTTGCTGGATTGAAGCGAATATCTTGCAGAAACAAAAACGCCCGCGCGATGCGGGCGTTTTTGTTTGGCACTCAGGGCGGCACGTTGAACTCGCGTTGAACCAAGTTCTGCTAGGCCCCAAGCATTATTTCAGGTGGTCGGAAATGAGCTTTGTCATTTCAAACATCGACACTTCCTTTTTGCCGCCAAAGACAGCTTTCAGTTTTTCATCTGCAAGGATGTTGCGCTTGTTTGCCGGGTTTTGCAGATTGTGCTTCTTGATGTATTCCCAAACCTTCTTGGTCACTTCCGTACGTGGCAGCGGTGCTGCGCCAACTACGGCGGCCAGGACAGCTGATGGCGTCAGAGCTTTCATGAATGCAGCGTTAGGCTTGCGCGCTACAGTACCGGTTGCAGTTACTTTTTTAGGAGCTGCTTTTGGCGCCGATTTGGTCGGTGCCTTGGCGGGTGCGACAGCTTTCTTTGCCGCTGGTTTTTTTGCTGCTGTGGCCATCTTTGAGCCTCCTTCAGGGATATTGAGAAAATGCGTCAAGCACGCATCGCTAATAGTGTTGCGCTTTTCCTGGCGATGCAAGTGTTTTTTATGGGTTTGTGCGGGTTTTGATACGGAAGAGGAATGCCCGGCGGAGCCAGTGTCTGCGCCGGATTGGCGGCTTGAACCCGGCGATTGGCAGCGCCGGATAGGCTTCGGCGAAGGTAACAGATAGCCGCAACTGACGGCCGAGGTATGCGAATTGGGCTGATAACTATGCAAAAAGCCTTGCAAGTCAATGACTTGCAAGGCTTTTTGGCGCGTTTTCCGTCGATTCTTTACAGCGGACTTGCAACCAGGGCGTCGGTTTGCGCTTAGCGCATGCCTGGCATCATGCCCTTCATGCTGCGCATCATTTTCATCATGCCGCCGCCTTTAAGTTTTTTCATCATCGATTGCATTTGGTCGAACTGTGACAGCATGCGGTTGACTTCCTGCACCTGGACCCGGCGCCGACGGCGATGCGGCGTTTGCGCGAAGCCTTGATCAGTTCCGGTTTTGCGCGTTCCTGGGCCGTCATCGAATTGATGATGCCTTCCATCCGGCGCACCTGCTTTTCAGCCTGGTCCATATTGGCGCCGCCTGCCGCTTGCTGGAACTGGGCTGGCAGTTTGTCCATCAGGTTCGACAAGCCGCCCATTTTCTTCATCTGGCCGAGTTGCGCCTTGAAGTCGTTCAGGTCGAATTTGCCGCCTCCTTTGATCTTGTGCGCCAGATCCTTGGCCGCTTCGACGTCGACGCCTTTTTGCGCTTCTTCGACCAGCGCCAGGATGTCGCCCATGCCGAGGATGCGGTTCGCCATGCGGGTTGGGTCGAAAGCTTCCAAACCATCCAGTTTTTCTGCGACGCCGGCAAACTTGATCGGCTTGCCGGTGATATGCCGCACCGACAGCGCGGCACCGCCGCGGGCATCGCCGTCCAGCTTGGTCAGCACGATACCGGTCAGCGGCAGCGCATCATTGAAGGCTTTGGCGGTATTGATGGCGTCCTGGCCGAGCATGGCGTCAACCACGAACAGGGTTTCGATCGGCTTGACGGCGGCATGGATAGCGCTGATTTCCAGCATCATCGCTTCGTCGATACCCAAACGTCCGGCGGTATCGATGATCAGCACGTCGTGGTAATGGCGCTTGGCGTAATCCAGTGCGGCCAGTGCGATCTCGACCGGTTTGTCTGTCGGCGTGGTCGGGAAGAAATCGGCGCCGACCTGCGCTGTCACGGTTTGCAGCTGGCCGATCGCGGCTGGCCGGTAGACGTCGGCGGAAACCGTCAATACCTTTTTCTTCTTTTGCTCGCGCAGGTATTTGGCGAGTTTACCGACCGTAGTGGTTTTACCGGCGCCTTGCAGGCCGGCCATCAGGATGATCGCCGGCGGTTGGGTTGCAAAATTCAATTGCGAAGCTTCCGGGCCGAGGTCGGCGCCCATCAGCGAAGCCAGTTCGCGTTGCACCACGCGACCAGGGCCTGGCCAGGGGTCAGCGATGCAATCACTTCTTCGCCAAGCGCCTTTTGCTTGACGTTGGCGATGAACTCGCGCACCGCCGGCAGGGCAACGTCGGCTTCCAGCAGTGCCAGGCGGACTTCGCGCAGCATGTCCGCGGTGTTGGCTTCGGTGAGGCGCGCTTCGCCGCGCATGGTTTTGACGACTTTGGCGAGGCGTTGGGTAAGATTGTCGAGCATGGGTAACAGCGTTTCCAGAAGAGGTGCAATCGGTCGATGCGACTCGGGTTGCGTGCAAATTTCATATGAATCGCACGCCAATTCGCATTAAAAATGAATATGGTAATGCTTGTAGCCAGCCATTTTACCCGATGCCGGGCAAAATCTGCGCCCTGGCTGGGTGCGCGTTATCAAGGCTTGTTCATAAATGGCAATGCGTCCGATGGTGCTGTCCCACAATCACGATATATAAATACTAATACATTGCCATGCCGCGGGCCTGTCCGACTTTGCAACACATGGCGACTGACGCGAAATGTTGCCCGAGGTTACGCTATCATTGCGTGTTGTCATCACGCCGCTGTCGCGTCACTTGCTGTAAACTTACACGATGCAAACATATCTTTTCGTTCTGGTGGCGCTGCTATATATAGGCTGCACCTTTTTGCCGTCCAGCCGGCGCCAGGCCATTTCCCTCATCGTTGCCGCAGCATGGTTGCTGCACGGCGGCGTGTTGTGGGCCGACGTTGTCGGACCGGAAGAGTTGCGTGTCGGATTTTCGATGATGCTGTCGGCAACGTTATGGGTGTCGGTGGCGGCCTACTGGCTGGAGAATCGTAATTACACGCTGGACGGGCTGCGGGTCCTGGTATTGCCGATGGCGGCCCTGGCGGCTGTGCTGCCGGCAATATTCCCTGGCAACATGGTGCCGCTGGATGGCAAATCGCCTGTATTCCTGTGGCATATCGTGATTTCCATCCTGGCCTACAGCACGCTGACTATCGCCGCTTTCCATGCAGTGCTGATGGTGTTGCAGGAGTCGCGCCTGCATACCCGGCCGGGCGGTGCCAAGGGAGGCTGGTTCGGCGCAGCACTGGATCGTTTGCCAGCCTTGCTGACCATGGAAAAATTATTGTTCCGCCTGATTGCCTTCGGTTTCGCGCTGCTGACGCTGACTGTGCTGTCAGGCGTGGTGTTCTCCGAACAGTTGTTTGGCAAGGCGTTCAAATGGGATCACAAGACCATTTTCACCATGCTGTCCTGGGCTTTGTTCGGCCTGTTGCTGGCCGGTCGCAAGTGGCAGGGCTGGCGCGGTCGCACCGCGCTGAGTTTTACCTTGACCGGGTTTGCCATTTTGCTGCTGGCATATGTTGGGAGCCGTTTCGTGCTTGAAGTTGTATTGCATCGGGTGTTGGTATGAGATTTGTTATTCTGGTGGTGATCCTGCTGGCCGTGATTGTCTGGTTCCAGCGCTTGAAAAAAACCTTGGCCGCGGTCGTCCGTCGTCCGGTGGAGCGCCTTTTCCGGGCGGTGCGCCGGCAGCCACCGCACCCGAGCCGACGCAGGTTGAGGCGATGGTTGCCTGCGTTCACTGCGGCATGCATTTCCCGGCATCGGAAGCGATTGCCGATTCTTCCGGTGCAATATTCTGCAGTGCCGAGCATCGTCGACTTCATGCTTCCTAGGTTTTATCCCTGACTGCGCCGAGTGCATCCAGCCTAAGGTGTACGAAGGTGATTCCCCGATTGTAGCGAGACAGGATAAATACGCATGACCAACGCCAGGCGCCACCAGCCCAACGATAAACCCGAGACTTTCTGGCGCTCGCTGCAAACCTTCAATGTGACCCGGATTGTCGTGGCGATGGTGATGCTGGCTTATCTCAGCACCCAGAACAAGAACGAAATCTGGTTCTCCCAGCTGTTCACGAGCGCGCAAACCTGCAGCGTCTACCTGCTCTGCGCCATCCTCTTCACGCTGGTGACCGCGTATCACCGGCGGCATTACATGCTGCAGATCGTGTTGCCGATCAGCGTCGATATCGTCGCGGTGTCGATCCTGTACGTCGGCTCCGGCGGCGCCAAAGGCGGCCTGGCTATCCTCTATCTGTTTCCGCTGGCCGGCGCGGCGATCCTGGCGCCGCTACTGGTGGCGTTGCTGTTCGTCTCGGTTGCGACCATGGTGTTGCTGGCCGAAACCGGTTACCAGATACTGCAGTCGACACCTGATATTTCGACCATGCACGCCGGTTTGTACGGCAGCGCCTTCTTCTTTTCTGTGCTGGTGATCAACCGCCTTGCCGACAAGCTGATCAAACAGGAAGAACTGGCGACACAGCGCGGCCGGGACCTGCGGGTGCAAATGGACATCAATCGCATCGCCATTAAGGATATGGGTGACGGTTTGCTGGTGGTCGATCCGGTCGGCACGCTGATCATGGCCAATCCGGCCGCCGAACGGATGCTGGGTTTGTCGTTGCCGGATGATGAGCCGCGCCTCAAGCTCGGCGATTCGACGCTGCTGGCGCCGATCGCCGATGCACTGTTTGCCTGGGAGTCGCGGGTCGGCGATCTGCCCGGAACGGTGTCGCCGATCGCCGGCGAGGCAGTGTTCGTCACCATCAAGCATACCGAAGACCTCGGGCCGGATCCGGCGGGTATGGATTGGGCCGGGCGCCGCGAGCTAGTGGCGCATTTGAAAGTGCGCTTTGCGGCAGTCCGGATGCGCGACCTGAGCGAGTATCGCGCCGTCATTTTCTTGCAGGACGTCAGCGAAATCGAAAACCAGGCGCAGCAGCTCAAGCTGGCGTCGATGGGGCGCCTGACGGCTAGCATCGCACATGAGGTACGCAATCCACTGGCGTCCATTTCCTATGCCTCGACCCTGCTGTCGGAAGAGGAAACCAATCAGTCGCAAGAGCGCCTGCTGACGATTATCGATGACAATGTGGCACGCCTGAACCGCATGATCGAGGATATCCTGAAGCTGTCGCGCAAGGCACAGCGGCAGCTTGAGCCGATCCTGCTGGCGCCGCTGTTGCAGGACATCGTCAAGGATTTCCGGCAGACCCATGCGGTTGCGGCGGAGAGCATCGCGCTCCAGGTCGACGCCGCCGACCGCCATCAGGTGTGGTTCGATCCCTTGCACTTGCGCGAGGTGGTTGCAAACCTGCTCTCAAATGCAGTACGTTACGCCAGTGGCCAGCCTGGCGGCATGCGTTTGCACGTGATGTCGAACGTGGCTGGCCGCCTGGAGTTGCATGTGCAGGACGATGGTGAACCGATCTCTCCGGCAGTGCGCGCGCATTTGTTCGAACCGTTCTACACCACATCCAGCAAGGGCACCGGACTGGGATTGTTTTTGGCGCGCGAACTATGCTTGAATAATGGCGCGCTACTCGATTATGAATACCGGCACGACGTTCATGGACAGAATTCCAGCCACGTAAGTGGCCGTTTTGTTATTGCGTTTGCCCCCGATGATCCTTTGTAATGACTTGAGGGGCAGAGTGGCAAGCGGCGTTATCCTGCTCCTAAACGATTAAAACTGACTGAAAAAAAGACCATTTCCATGACTTCACCTCGTATTCTGGTCGTTGATGACGAAGCCCATCTGCGCGAATTGCTGGAAATTGCACTGGTCAAAATGGGGCTTGACGTCGACAGCGCCGAAAACCTGACCGTAGCGCGCGCCCGTTTGGCGCAGCACGACTATGCGCTGATCCTGACCGATATGCGCCTGCCGGACGGGCTGGGGATCGAACTCGTACGCGAAGTCACCTGCGGCGAAAAGGTCATACCGATCGCGGTGATTACCGCCTATGGCAGCGCCGACAATGCCGTCATGGCGTTAAAGGCCGGCGCTTTCGATTATCTGTCGAAACCGGTGGCGCTCGATCAACTGCGTTTGATGGTGCAGTCGGCATTGCGCATCGGGAAGCCGGCCGAGCAGAACCGTCCGCAGCCGGATGCGCGGGTCCGTGGCGGCCCCGGCTTGCGCCTGATCGGCCAGTCGGCGGCGATGCAGGAGTTGCGCACCCAGATAGTCCGGTTGGCGCGCAGCATGGCGCCGGTGGCGATCACCGGCGAGTCCGGTAGCGGCAAGGAACTGGCTGCACGCGATATTCATGCACTCAGTCCGCGCGCCGACAAACCCTTCGTTGCCGTCAATTGCGGTGCTATCCCGGAGGCCTTGATGGAGGCCGAGTTCTTTGGCTATCGCAAAGGCGCTTTCACCGGCGCTGCCGACGATCGCGACGGTTTCTTTCAGGCCGCCAACGGCGGCACCCTCATGTTGGACGAAGTCGCCGACCTGCCGTTGGCGATGCAGGTCAAGTTGCTGCGCGCAATCCAGGAGCGGCGAGTACGCAAAGTCGGCGCGACGGCAGAGGAGGCGGTTGACGTTCGTTTGATCAGCGCCACCCACCAGAATCTGTCCGAGTGTGTCGAATCAGGTAGATTTCGACAGGATTTGTACTATCGTTTGAATGTCATTGAATTAAAACTGCCGCCGTTGCGGGAACGACTGGACGATATCAGCCTGCTGGTAGCTGCAATTCTGGGACGTTTATCAGTGTTTGCGCCGCAGGCAGAACAGGCCAGCCTGACGCCGGCAGCATTGGAGGCGTTGCGGGCCTATGCGTTTCCCGGCAATGTGCGTGAACTGGAAAACATCCTGGAGCGCGCATTGGCGTTTGCCAATGACGGCTTGATCGAAGTGGCCGATCTTGGGTTGAAGGGAGTGGCTGGCGCCAGGCCCGCCGAGGCATCGATGTTCGACGATGGCGAGATCGATGCCTTGGCTGGTGTTGGTGCTCCAATCGCCAGCGCCGCGATGACGGCCTCCGAAACGGCTGTAGCGGGTGCGGGGATGCAGCGCGCCGGCCTGGAGTTACCGCCGTCGCTGCCAGATTATCTCGATGACATCGAACGCGATGTCATCCGGCAAGCATTGGCACGTACGCACTTCAACCGTACCAAGGCGGCTGATCTGCTCGGCATCAGCTTCCGCCAGTTGCGCTACAGGATGCAGCGATTGTCGATTCACGAACAGGATTAATTGATTGTGACCATGACGGAGCCGCAAAAGAATGCAGCATTACCGGTTCGGCCTTACTTCGAGGTTGGCGCCGACGGCTGGTGCCGCCCGATGAAGTCGTGCGGCATTCGTCGCCGAATTGCGATGCCAGACCCGCCGGCTGCAGCGCCGATCTGCTGGTAATACACAATATCAGCCTGCCGCCGGGGCAGTTCGGCGGCCCCTATATTGCCGATCTGTTCAGCAACCGGCTCGACTATGATGCCCATCCTTATTTTGATCAGCTGCGGCCATTGCGGGTCTCGTCCCACTTCCTGATACTACGCGATGGCGGCGTGGTCCAGTTCGTGTCAGCCAATGATCGCGCCTGGCATGCAGGGGTATCCAGTTTCGAGGGTCGTGAACGTTGCAACGATTTTTCGATCGGCATCGAACTGGAGGGCAGCGATTTCGAACAATTTTCTGATCTGCAATATCAAGCGCTGGCAACATTGACCCATGCGTTGCGCTTGCGTTATCCTCTCGCCGCGGTGACCGGGCACGAGCATATTGCGCCAGGCCGCAAGACCGATCCGGGTCCGTTTTTCGACTGGACCCAATACCAGCAAGCGTTAGCCGGGCATATGCCGCAAGCGCTCAGCACCCCGCCGCTCCGCTTCCCTGTTATAGACTGAAAAAGTCAATTGCATTCTTGATTTTTGCACATAAAAAAGATCACTTTTAAAGATTGCGCCAGCGACTTCTAGGCACTACAATTAGTAAAAATCAAATCCAGAAAACTATATGTAGTGTTTTTTGTGTCTCGCATTTGGCTGTTTTGTTGTCTCTCTGCATATTTGAATGCTTTATATCGTACATATATAGATGTAGTGCAGATGCAGGTGCCGGATAGGCGGCAGGGCGGTTTCCCAGTTGGTCGAGTTTGCTATTGGTTGTATTTGGCACTCATTTTTTCATCTTGTTTTCAACGTATTTTCAACTTAGGTTCGTGCATTTCCAGTCATTCCGTTGCGATGTCAGTCATGGGTATCAAGTCTTGCTGCCACAGCATGAAGGCAGGTTCGATGCAGTATCTGACTGATGTAGAAATGGCATGCGTTGTATCTGCACCGGTGAACCCTTACCGGTTCCAAGGTTCTAATTAATAACAGCAGGCGTAATGAGTTCGCCTGCTTTCACAGTCTCGGGAGGCTCAGTGCAATCTACTCAAGAAATTTCCGTCAAATCATCAGCCGATGTTGCTGGTGTCACGCCATCGGCCGGTAGCGGCTCTCCCGTCAAGGTGTCCAGCAGCTTCGGCGATTACCGGATCATTCGCCGTAACGGTGCTGTGGTCGGTTTCGAACCATCCAAGATTTCGATCGCCGTCACCAAGGCTTTCCTGGCTGTCAACGGCGGCCAGGGTGCAGCCTCGGCGCGCGTGCGCGAGCTGGTCGAACAACTGACCTCGAATGTGGTTGCGGCGCTGGTGCGCCGCCAGCCGAATGGCGGCACATTCCATATTGAAGACATCCAGGATCAGGTCGAACTGTCCTTGATGCGCTCCGGCGAACACGATGTGGCGCGTGCCTACGTGCTATATCGCGCCAAGCGCATGGAAGAGCGTTCGCAACAGCAGACCGGCAGCAAGCCAGCTGTCGGCGGTACCGAATTGTTTGTCACTGAAGATGGCCAGCGCCGCGCGCTGGACATGGGCCAGGTGCGCGGCCTGATCACCGCGGCCTGTATCGGTCTGGAAAAGCACGTCGATGCTGAAGCAATCCTGGCCGAAACTGTCAAGAACCTGTACGACGGTGTGCCGGTTGAAGAGTTGCACAAATCTGCGATCCTGGCGGCGCGTGCGTTGATGGAAAAAGACCCTGCCTACAGCACGGTTACCGCGCGTCTGCTGATGCACACGATTCGTAAGGAAGTGTTCGGCAAGGAAGTGGCCCAAGCCGACGCACCGGCCGAATACCTGGAATATTTCCCGAAATTCATTAAAAAGGGTATTGAAGCAGATTTGCTCGATGCCAAGCTGGCGCAATTCGATTTGGCTTTGCTGGGTGAGGCGTTGAAGCCGGAGCGCGACCTGCAATTCGGTTACCTCGGCCTGCAGACGCTGTATGACCGTTATTTCCTGCACGTCCGCGATATCCGCATCGAAATGCCGCAAGCGTTCTACATGCGCGTGGCGATGGGCCTGGCGCTGAATGAAGTCAACCGCGAAGCGCGCGCCATTGAGTTCTACAACCTGCTGTCCAGCTTCGACTTCATGAGCTCGACGCCGACCCTGTTCAACTCCGGCACCCAGCGCTCGCAGCTGTCGTCCTGCTACCTGACAACGGTGGCCGACGATCTCGACGGCATCTACGAAGCGATCAAGGAAAACGCCTTGCTGGCGAAGTACGCCGGCGGCCTCGGCAACGACTGGACGCCAGTACGTTCGCTGGGCGCCCACATCAAGGGCACCAACGGCAAGTCGCAAGGCGTGGTGCCATTCCTGAAAGTGGTCAACGATACCGCCGTGGCAGTCAACCAGGGCGGCAAGCGCAAGGGCGCAGTCTGTGCCTACCTGGAAACCTGGCACATGGACATCGAGGAATTCCTCGACCTGCGTAAAAATACCGGCGATGACCGCCGCCGTACCCACGACATGAACACTGCCAACTGGATTCCTGACCTGTTCATGAAGCGTGTGATGGAAAAGGGCGAGTGGACCCTGTTCTCGCCAAGCGATGCGCCGGACCTGCATGACAAGGTTGGCAAGGCCTTCGAAGCAGCTTACACCGGCTACGAAGCCAAGGCTGCACGTGGTGAATTGCGCCTGTTCAAGAAGGTCCAGGCGCTTGACCTGTGGCGCAAGATGCTGTCGATGCTGTTCGAAACCGGCCACCCATGGATCACTTTCAAGGATCCATGCAACATCCGTTCGCCGCAGCAGCACGTCGGCATGGTTCACAGCTCAAACCTGTGCACCGAGATCACGTTGAACACCAATGAATCCGAGATCGCCGTCTGTAACCTGGGTTCGGTCAACCTGCCGGCACACATGAAAGACGGCCAGCTGGACCGCGCCAAATTGCAGAAAACCATCAATACTGCGATGCGCATGCTGGATAATGTGATCGATATTAACTATTATGCAGTCAAGAAGGCGCGCGATTCCAACCTGCGTCACCGTCCGGTTGGCCTCGGCATCATGGGATTCCAGGATTGCCTGCACATGATGCGCGTACCTTATGCATCAAAAGAAGCGGTCGAATTCGCCGATCGTTCGATGGAAGCAGTCTGCTACCACGCCTATTGGGCGTCGACCGAACTGGCGGAAGAGCGCGGCCGTTACAGCAGCTACCGCGGCTCCTTGTGGGACCGTGGCATCCTGCCGCAAGATTCGTTGAAACTGCTGGCGGAAGAGCGCGGCGGCTATCTTGAAACCGACATGTCCGAGTCGCTGGATTGGACCGAACTGCGTGCCCGCATCAAGGAATTCGGCATGCGCAATTCGAACTGCGTAGCGATTGCGCCGACAGCGACGATCTCGAACATCATCGGTGTATCGGCATGTATCGAACCGACTTACCAGAACCTGTACGTGAAATCGAACCTGTCCGGCGAGTTCACCGAAATCAATGAGTATCTGGTGCGTGACCTGAAAGCGCGCGGTCTGTGGGATGAAGTGATGATCTCCGACCTCAAGTATTTCGACGGCAGTCTGGCCAAGATTGATCGTATCCCGCAGGATTTGCGCGATATCTATGCCACCGCATTCGAAGTTGAGCCGTCCTGGCTGGTGGAAGCGGCATCGCGCCGTCAGAAATGGATTGACCAGGCACAGTCGCTGAATATCTATATGGCAGGCGCATCCGGCAAGAAGCTGGATGAAACCTACAAGTTGGCATGGTTGCGTGGTCTCAAGACCACCTACTACCTGCGTACCATCGGCGCAACGCATACCGAGAAGTCGACTTCGAAAACCGGCGCATTGAATGCGGTGGCAGTCGATGGCGGCATGAGCGGTGGTGCTGCAGCGAGTTACGGTACCGCGCCAGCGGAAGCGGCGCCACAGGAACTGGACGGCCCGGCGTGCACCATGCGCCCTGGTGATCCTGGTTTTGAAGAATGCGAAGCTTGCCAGTAATACTGTTCAGATATAAAACGAAATAATGAAAAGTAGGGTGGGCAAGTTTTTTGCCCACGCGTTACCGAAATAAACCTGGTGGCGGATTTGACGTCACGCGTGGGCACGGCTGCCCACCCTACAAAGATAAAGGAATAAAGAATGCTCTCCTGGGATGAAGAAAAAAGTTCGGCGCCTGCTCCTCGTACCCCGCCGGCGCAGCCAGGGTTTATCCCTTCGGGCCGCCCGCAAATGTCCGATACCGCTTTCAATCCGGCAGTGATGGGACAAGCAGCAGCGCCTGCGGTCGACACCACGCATCGCGTCAATGCGGCCGACAAGCGCATCATCAACGGCCATACTGACGTCAACCAGCTGGTGCCGTTCAAGTACAAATGGGCTTGGGACAAGTACCTGGCCGGCTGCGCTAACCACTGGATGCCGCAGGAAATCAACATGCAGCGCGACATCGAGCTGTGGAAGAACCCGAACGGCCTGACCGAAGACGAACGCCGTCTGGTCAAGCGCAACCTGGGTTTCTTCGTCACCGCCGACTCGCTGGCAGCCAACAACATCGTGCTCGGCACCTATCGCCACATCACGGCGCCGGAATGCCGCCAATATCTGCTGCGCCAGGCGTTTGAAGAAGCGATTCACACTCACGCCTACCAGTACATCGTGGAATCGCTCGGTCTGGACGAGGCAGAGATATTCAACGCCTATCACGAAGTCAAATCGATCCGCGACAAGGACGAGTTCCTGATCCCTTTCATCAATACGCTGACCGATCCAGAGTTTAAGACCGGCACGACTGAAAACGATCAGAAACTGCTGCGCTCGCTGATCGTCTTCGCGTGCATCATGGAAGGGCTTTTCTTCTACGTCGGCTTCACGCAGATCCTTGCGCTGGGCCGTCAGAACAAGATGATGGGCGCTGCCGAACAGTATCAATACATCTTGCGCGACGAGTCGATGCACTGCAATTTCGGGATCGATTTGATCAACACGATCAAGATGGAAAACCCACATTTGTGGACACCGGAATTCCGTGATGAGATTAAAGCGTTGTTTTTAAGCGCAGTAGAGTTGGAATATCGCTACGCAGAGGATACAATGCCGCGTGGAGTGCTCGGTTTGAATGCGCCAATGTTCAAAGGGTATTTGCGGTTCATCGCAAATCGCCGCGCGCAACAGATCGGACTGGACCCAATGTTCCCTCAGGAAGAAAATCCCTTCCCCTGGATGAGTGAGATGATCGATCTGAAAAAAGAACGCAACTTTTTTGAGACTCGTGTAATCGAATATCAAACCGGCGGTGCACTGAACTGGGAATAAAGGCTTCAGATCTCGGACAAGAATAACGAGGTGGTTGGACGAGGTAGACGGAGACCTGCAGCGCTTAGTACATAAAAAAGAGTGCGCAACTGAAAGGTGATTTCCAAATTTAATGAACAGTCAAAGACAGCTTCGTTCTTATCTGTTGTCGCCGCTTACCCCGATTCAATCGGGTTTGGCGGCGTTTTCTTTGGGAAAAGCAAAGTGTCTCTGCAATAGAATTCCGACGCTGGCGTAACCGCCGGCGTTTTTTGGCCCAGGAGCGCGGCAGATAGGTGCTGCGACAGACTCCGGCCAATGATGGCTGAAGTGCTGCATCAATGAGGGGATGGAGCAGTTCAGCTGGTGCCGAATTCATTAGCACAAGCAGAATTGATTGTGCCGATGAATAATCCGCCGTACCCATCGCGATGGGTTCGTCGGGTTTCCAACTTGGAGCTTGATTTTTTCCATCACGTGAAGGAGAAACAAAATGGCAACAGCAGCAAAGAAACCCGCAGCGAAGAAACCCGCTGCGAAGAAGGCAGCGCCGGCCAAGAAGCCAGTAGCTAAAGCAGCAGCAAAACCAGCAGCTAAGAAACCAGTTGCTAAGAAAGCTGTAGCAGCGAAAAAGCCGGTAGCTAAAGCAGCAGCAAAACCAGCAGCTAAGAAGCCAGTTGCTAAGAAAGCCGTCGCGGCCAAAAAGCCAGTAGCTAAGAAAGTAGCAGCTAAACCAGCAGCAGCTAAGAAGCCAGTTGCTAAGAAAGCTGTCGCGGCCAAAAAGCCAGTAGCCAAGAAAGTAGCAGCTAAACCAGCAGCGGCGAAGAAGCCAGTTGCTAAGAAAGCTGTTGCGGCTAAAAAGCCAGTAGCTAAGAAAGCAGCAGCAAAACCAGCAGCTAAGAAGCCAGTTGCTAAGAAAGCTGTTGCGGCTAAAAAGCCAGTAGCTAAGAAAGCAGTAGCAGCCAAGAAGCCAGTAGCTAAGGCAGCAGCGAAACCAGCGGCCAAAAAGCCGGCAGTGAAGAAAGTCGCGGCTAAGCCAGCAGCAAAAAAGCCAGTAGCTAAGGCAGCAGCTAAACCTGCCGCCAAGCCTGCAGCTGCTAAGCCGGCTGTTAAGAAAGCCGCAGCTAAGCCTGCAGCAAAAAAGCCGGTAGCTAAACCGGCAGCTGAGCCAGCAGTAAAGACAGTGCTCAACCCGGCAGCAGCTTGGCCGTTCCCGACTGGCACACGTCCGTAATTAGTGTTTGTCAGTGCGCCTGAGCAGCTTCAGGCGTATCGCCCGCTGTATAGCCTAGCGCTATCCAGCGGGTTTTTATTTTGACAGCCACTATTGAAAAAAGCTGATGCGGCGGGCACGACCATGTTGCACGGTCTGCTCCTCCAACGCTGCCGACTGGGCCGGGCAAAGCGGAAATAGCTGGTAGGATGAGATTCCTGCTGTTTGCCTGATCCCTGACATTCGATACGGTGCTGCAGCCTGGCTCACATTTTTCAACTGAATTCGGGTAAGTTATCGGCATGTCGGGCGACAAACGCTATGGCGTGTCGTAGCTTGGAACCTGCATGTCCAATCTGGAAAAGGAAACGCTTCGTGTTGCAGAATATTTTTACCTTGATTATCGAAACGATTGCTAGCGTCCTGGGCGGTGTATTGCTGCTTCGGTTCTGGATACAGGCGGTTCGGGTACGTCCGCCGCAACAACTGGCGCAATTCATCTTTACCCTGTCCGACTGGGCGGTGCGCCCAATGCGCAAGCTGCTGCCGGGGCTCGGCGGCTACGATTGGGCTAGTCTGATTGGCGCAATCTTGGTCGCGGTGATCTGTATCCTGCTTGAACTGGGCGTCAGGTCCGCGCTGAATGCGTCATTGATTTTCAGCTTGTCGGCGCTGCTGTTTTTTCAATGGGTGTTCTATGGCTTGATCGCATTGCTGATTATCGAGGCGATCTTCAGCTGGGTGAATCCGCATGCACCTTTGGCGCCCTTCGTACGAGCGTTGAACGAGCCGCTGCTGCGTCCTTTGCGCCGGATCATTCCGTTGATCGGCAATGTCGACCTGTCGCCTCTGGCGGCCTTGATACTGCTGCGGGTAGTGCATCAACTGGTGATTTATCTGATCATGTCGCTGGCATGAGCCGCAATGCACCCGCTGCCGCGTCTGGCGGTTCCTGGTGCAGTGAGATTGCCGGTGGCGTCCGGCTGGTGTTGCAGGTGACGCCCAATGCCAAGAAGAGCCAGGTAATCGGTCCGCTGGAAGACGTACTTAAACTGCGCTTGCAGGCGCAGCCTATTGAAGGCAAGGCGAACGAGGCGCTGGTGCGTTTCCTGGCGGAGTTGCTCGATGTGCCGCGTAGCAGGATCAACATCAGCCACGGCCTCACCAGCAAACGGAAAATGGTGGAAGTGCTCGGTGCCGGATTGACAGTCGAGAGCGTCATGCGTGCGTTACTGGTAGATGCGCAATAGCTTCGCTTAAAGTAAAAACGACTTCCGATAAAGATATCGGAAGTCGCTTGGCCAGGCTTTCCTGCTGTGGCGCCGGGCGCCTAGAGGTTGGGTGCGCTGAAAGACGCCGGCTCAGGCGTCCATCTGGCTTTGCAGATAGTTCTGCAGGCCGACCTTGTCGATCAGGTCGATCTGGGTTTCCAGCCAGTCGATATGCTCTTCGGTATCTTCCAGGATTTCGCGGAACAGTTCACGCGAGACGTAATCGCCAGCCTTCTCGCAAGCCGCAATGCCTTCCTTGACGGTTTTTTGCGCGCCTTGCTCCAGTTTCAAATCGCATTCCAGCATTTCCGGCGTCGATTCGCCGATCATCAGCTTGTGCAATGCCTGCAGGTTCGGCAAACCGTTCAGCATCAGGATACGATCGATCAGCTTGTCGGCATGCTTCATCTCGCCGATCGACTCTTCGTACTCTTTCTTGCCGAGCTTTTCCAGGCCCCAATGCTTATACATGCGCGCATGCAGGAAATACTGATTGATGGCAGTCAGTTCGTTGGTCAGTTGTGCATTGAGCAGCGTGATGATTTGTTTTTCGCCTTGCATGGGAACCTCTTGATGATAGGGGGAGCGGGACGAGGAGGGCTGTACGCCGGGTGCTACTGGCGGTTTTCATGCCGTATCCTCGCGCGATCGGTGTGCTGCAACCGAAATCGCAGCCATGATAGCGCATGCCCCGTGCTTTTTCATCTTCAGATAGCGCGAATCATTTTCATTGTGATTTGTGCACCAGTCCGCTGAGGGGGCGAGTAGTCATGCCCACATGCAAACAGAGCCCGCGCATCGTCGGATGGGTGGGCTCTTTGTGTTGTAGCCGTTGCAAATTGCCGATAGTGGTCAGCTATAGAAATTTACAAGTGATCGATAAATATTTGGCGCCATATCGATTTGAACTAGGCCCTATTTTGTATCCGGCTCCGTCACGAAACCGATCTTGCCGAGACCGCCGGATTGCGCAGCGGCCATCACCTGCGCCACTTTTTCATACTGCACGGTGCGGGCGGCGCGCAGATGCAACTCTGGTTGCGGCTGTTTTTGCGCCGCTGTCGCGATGCGTAAGGCCAGTTCATTATGGTCAACCGGCTCTTCGTTCCAGAATACTTTGCCGTCGGCATCGATCGCCAGGTTGATGTTTTCCGGCTTGGTCTGGTCTGGCTGATTACTGGCGCGCGGCAGATCTATCTTGACCGCGTGGTTCATGACCGGAATGGTCATGATGAAGATGATCAGCAGTACCAGCATCACATCGACCAGCGGCGTGGTGTTGATTTCTGGATTGAAATCGTCGTCCGAATCGGACAGTGAGCCCATTCCCATCATGCACCTTTCACGGCGACCAGTTTGGCGCCATTGCCCGAACCGTTCGCTTGGTCGGGTTCGTTATTGCTCGAACGGGATCCCGTGACGAACAGGGCGTGCAGGTCGAAGCCAAACTTGTTCAGTTTGGCGATGATGGTCTTGTTGCCGCGCACCAGCGCGTTGTAACCGAAGGTGGCCGGAATCGCGACTGCCAGGCCCAGCGCAGTCATGATCAGCGCTTCGCCTACCGGGCCGGCGACCTTGTCGATGCTGGCCTGGCCGGAGGTGCCGATCGACACCAGCGCATGGTAAATGCCCCAGACAGTGCCAAACAAGCCGACAAACGGCGCTGTAGAGCCAACCGAAGCCAGTACCGCCATGCCGGCCTGCAATTTGCCGGAAACCTCATCGATAGCCTGGCGCAGCGACAGCGTGACCCAGTCGCTGACCGACAACTGGTCGTGCAGGTGGCCTTTATGGGCAGCGTGGTGGCGCATTGAGGACACGCCGGCTTGCGCTACCTCGGCGAACGGATTCTCGGTGCCAAGTGTGGCGATTCCCTCAGGGAGGCTGGTGGTATCCCAGAACTGATGACCGGCGGCATGCGCGGCACGCTGGAAACGCAGAATCTGTAACGCCTTAGTCAGGATGACGTACCAAGATGCAATCGACATCGCGACCAGCAGGACGGCGACGCTCTTGATGACAAAGTCGCCCTGACCCCAGAGCGCTTCTAACCCGTATGGACTTGCTTCCATGATGAACTCCCCTTGTATCTTTGAATTGATTGCGCCTGAATTGGCGCGATGCGCCAAAAAACGCCATGACTGGACTGTAATTAACTGGACAACTGGAAATTGATCGGCACGATGGCAAATACCGGCATTGCCTTGCCGTCTTCCGTATATGGCTTGAACAAAGCGCGCATCACTGCCTGCTTCGCCGCCTCGTCGAGACGGCTGGAGCCGGATGACTTCTGTATTTCGACACGTTCGGCGCGGCCTTTATCATTGATCAAGACGCGGATCACCGATTTGCCTTCCTCACCCATGCGTTTGGAGACCGCTGGATATTTCACATCAGGCGGCTGGATGTACTCGACGCCGGAGGTGATGGTGCGCGGCTGCGCCGGAGCGGCAACCGGTGCCGGGGCGGCGCTGCGACAGCGACCGGCTCTTCGCGTTGCGGAGGTTGCGGTGGCGGCGTCGGCACCGAAATGGCAGTTTCTGACGGGGTATTGTTGACGACCGGGGTAGGGCGCGGCGGTGTAATGCTTTTCTTCACCACTGCGACAGTTTTGGGTGGTGCCGGTTGTGGCTTCGGCGGTGTCGGTTCGGGCGCTTTCTCAGGCGTGATGAAACTGGCGATGATTTCTTTCGGCAGTGCTTGGGCAGCTTGATGAATCAAACCGTTTTCCAGCGCCCAGAAAAAGGCAACATGCAACAGCAGGATCGTGCCCAGCGGGCCGATACGTTTGACTTTTTTCCACGTAAGCGTAGGCGGACGCGCGGGTGGACGGATTGTTGCTGACGACATGATTATGCGGACTTCGCCCGGTTACGCGGCTTGTACGTTTGGCTGGAACACCAGTGCCTGAACATGTCGAAGGGCTGCCGGGGCGCGGTTATCCAGGCATTCACGCAAGAGGCTTTTTGCACAGGTATGGCATTTCCCGCAGCAGGTTGCGATACCCAGGTTCTCACGCAGTTCAGACATCGAAGTCATGCCCGAATCGACGGCCTGCCGGATTTTTCGATCAGAGACGTTATTGCAAACACAAACAATCATTTTGTATCCTACTGCCATAGTTGGAAGGCAGATTAAAAATAAAAGCAGGCCGAAAAAAATGCGATTGCGGCCGGTTGGTTTATCGATATGGCTTTAGCAAACTCTGTTGCCGGCGCTGAATCTGCCTAGCAACGTGTATTTCTGGGGGCGCGGCATCGTGTTTTCGACGACGCTGCCCCATTGCTCCGACAATTGCTGGCAGGTTGCGCGCAGCACAGGCGCCAGATTCGGCAAGTCGGCCAATGCTTTCAAATGCCGCTCGATTACAGATGCCAGCTTGACGCAGCCGCTGCTTTCCTGGCTGTGTGCGGTGTAATGCGACATCAGGTGCAGCACCGCTGAAACCAGCAACTCCGGCTGTGCTGGTGCGCCGTTTGGCTCCACGAAAGCCGGATTGATTTTCTCAGAGACCATTCAGTACTCCTCTATCAGTATCTCGCTGGCTGGCAGTTGCGACAGGCGGGCTTCACAAGTAATGGCTTTTAAAAACGGCTTTTCCTGTTATTGCAATGCGCTCAGGCAGTCAGGATCAGCTTGTTCAACTGGGTCAACCGGAGCTTGTAAATTCTGCCGCCATGATCGATTTCCAGTTCGCGCATTTGCTTGAACAGATCCTGGCTCTTGATTCGCGTGACTGCTGACGCAACTGACTTTGTGATGCTGGACACCGAGTCTTTATCAACTGGAGTTTCGCGTCGTATCGAGTGGCTCATTATAGTCCTTTCTGTAAATGCGAACAATTCGTATTTGTATTATTCTCCACTTGAACGGGGAATGCAAGCGCTTTTGACGCTCGGGGTGCGTGCCGCCCGCAGGCGGTTTCCCCAGAGATAATATTCATCTGTTTTATTATTTATTTGACAGTAAATTCTGTAAGCACAATCAGCATGCGCAAGATACGACGGCTATATTCAAGCTGGTTGTGTCTAACGAGCAATGGGAGGGAAGGTGTAGCGGCCGTGTTGCGGCATTCGGCTGGCAGAAATGAAACAGGCGCAATCGACTGGATTGCGCCTGTTTATTAGGAGAGGCTATAAAGCGGTTGGCGTGCTTATTCGGTTTTTGGTTTGGCCGCTTCGCGCCGGTTGAAGCCGGCCACCATGTCGAAGCGGAACAGGCGGCATTCCAGTGCGCCGTTGAAGAAAGGCGTCTTGCGCGCTTCTTTCAGGCGCAGCAGCTTCGGCAAGCCGAGGTCGGCCGAGAACAGGAAGATGCTCCAGCCGGCAAAGCGCTGCTTCAGGGTGGTGCTAAAGGCAGTAAAGAACGCGGTCAGCAAATCGTCGCTGCTCAAGGTGCTGTCGCCGCGCACGCCAATCCGTTCGCCATAGGGCGGGTTGGTCAGCATGATGCCGCCTTCGGCATCGCTCGGCGGTTTGACTTCCTGCGCTTCGATCTGTTTGATCGGTACTTCAAACAAGATGCCGGCATTGCGCAGGTTGTTGATGGCAATTTGCACCATGTCGCCTGAGATGTCGCTGCCGAAAATGGTTGGTGTGGTCGGCAACGGATTAGGCTTGAAGCTACCTTTGATCGCTAGCCATTTGTCGCTTTCGAAATCGTTGAATTTTTCAAAGGCGAAGTGACGCCGGGCACCGGCCGGGATACCGGCCAGGATCTGTGCCGCTTCGACCAGGATCGTGCCGGACCCGCACATCGGATCAAACAGTACCGTGCCTGGTTTCCAGCCGGTGGTGCGCAACAGGCCGGCAGCCAGGTTCTCGCGCAACGGCGCATCGCCGGTTTCCGCGCGCCAGCCGCGCTTGAACAGCGCTTCACCCGAAGTGTCCAGATAGAGCGTGAAATTATGGGCATCGAGAAAGCCGACGATGCGCATGTCCGGCGTGCCGGTATCGACCGAAGGACGTTCGTTGTACAAGTCGCGGAAACGGTCGCAGATGCCGTCCTTGATCTTCAAGGTGGTGAATTGCAGGCTGCGCAACGGCGATTTCACTGCAGTGACGTCGACGCGAATGGTGTGGCTGACCGGAAACCAGCTTTCCCATTCCTGTTCGAGCGTCATGTCGTAGATATCGTTTTCGGTCTTGTATGCGCCATGCGTCAGGCGCAGCAGCACCCGGCTGGCGATGCGCGAATGCAGGTTGATGCGCCAGGCATCGCTCAGCAAGCCGGAACAATGGACGCCGCCTGGAACCTGGGTATGGACCTTGAGCGTCACGGCAGGGGCGCTGAACTGCGCAATTTCATTCAGCTCTTCTGCCAGAGCGCCCTCCAGGCCGCGTGGGCAGGGGCAAAAATAGGAGTGTTTATCTGTAGCTTGGTGTGACATGAGGGATACCCTTTATCCGTTGACGATCGGACCTCGATAAACCTACTGCGCGGTTCAATCTCGGCACTGCGATGCTCACCGTACTTTCGTACGGCTGCGCTTCTCCTGCCGATCTTGGACCATGTCAGCGTAGCTGAGGCTACGGTTTTTCGAGGCCCTTTATTACTAATAAAAAACAATTTATCTGGCGAAGGCGCGCTCCACAAAATCCAGCCGGTCCTGGCCCCAGAATCCTTCGCCGTCGACCACATACCAGGGGGCGCCAAATACATTGGCGGAAATCGCCTCTTCGGTAAACCGGTCGAATTCATTCTGGATGCTGGCGGTTTCGGCCGATTTCAGCAGGGTCTTGCCGTCATGGCCGAGGTCGGTGGCAATCGCGATCAGGGTAGCGCCGTCGGCGATATTGCGTTGTTCGGCCCAGACTGCGCGCATTATAGCGCTGGTTAGCGCTAGCGCGGCTTCGGTACCGTGCGCCAGTTGCGTCGCAATGATCAGCTTTGCGGCATCGTCGCTTTGCACCGGGAAGAAAGTCGGTTGCAGGTTCAGTGGCACTTGCAGGTATTCGCTCCAGCGTCGTAGTTCCGCCAGTCGATAGGCCTGGCGCTGCGGTGAGCGCTTGGCCAGCGGCAGACCGCCGGAGATGCTGAAAACTTTCGACAGGTCGCACGGCTTCAGCGCGATCTTGACGTTATGTTGCTTGGCCAGCTCCAGCAAGCGTGCATGGCCCAGGTAGGCGAACGGCGAATGCGGCGCAAAATAATATTCACAAAGCTTGCTCATGGCGAGTCCTTGGACAGGGTTAGAACGGTTTGACCACAACCAGGATCACGATTGCCAGCAACAGGATCACCGGTACTTCGTTGAACCAGCGGAACCAGGTGTGGCTGCGTGTGTTAACGCCGTTTTCAAATTTCTTCAGCAAGCTGCCGCAGGCATGGTGGTAGCCAATGACAAAAATCACCAGCAACAGCTTGACGTGCATCCAGCCGTTGCCCGGCCCCTTGCCGATGCCGTAACCAAGCCATAGCCAGGCGCCGAACAGTATGGCCGGAATCGATAGTAGCGACATGAAGCGATACAGCTTGCGGGCCATCAGCAACAGGCGCTGGGTCGCCACGGTTTCAGTTTCCTGCGCCAGGTTGACCAGGATGCGGGGCAGATAGAACAAGCCGGCAAACCAGGAGGCGATGAAGACGATATGTAGCGATTTGATCCAGAGCATGAAGTTTCCTTTTTGATTATTGCGGGAAGGGCGATGCGTTTGCTGATGACGTCAGGCAGTCCGGGTCCTTGTGCGCCGGACCAATAGCTTGAACGGGGCAGCAGTGTCGGTTTCGATGGCGCGAAACTGCTGTAGCCCGACTCAATATATCGGTTTAATGGTTTCTCAATGCCGCCGACATATGCTGCCTACTTAATAAGGAAGCATGCCGCGACGGAATCATTCGCGTACCTGTCCTTGTCCAAACACCACATACTTCAGCGAGGTCAGGCCTTCCAGGCCAACTGGTCCGCGTGCATGCAGCTTGTCGTTGGAAATGCCGATCTCGGCGCCCAGGCCGAATTCGAAGCCGTCCGCAAAGCGCGTTGACGCATTGATCATGACTGAAGCCGAATCCACTTCGCGCAGGAAGCGCATTGCCCGCGAGTAGTTTTCGGTAACGATGCTGTCGGTATGCTGCGACGAATAGGTGTTGATGTGCGTAATCGCCTCATCAACATCGGCGACGATTTTGACTGCCAGGATCGCGGCCAGGTATTCGGTGCTCCAGTCCTCTTCGGTGGCCGCGCTCAGGTGAGGATAGCCTTGCAGCAGGGCACGCGCTTCGTCGTCGGCGCGCAGCTCTACTTCCTTGGCGCGGTACAGCTGCGCCAGCGCCGGCAAAACCCGGGGCGCGATGGCGCGCGCCACCAGCAGGGTCTCCATGGTGTTGCAGGTGCCGTAGCGGTGGCATTTTGCGTTGAAGGCGATCGGCAGCGCCTTGTCGAGGTCTGCCTGGTCGTCGATGTAGACGTGGCAAATGCCGTCCAGATGCTTGATCATTGGCACGGTGGCTTCCTTGATCAGGCGTTCGATCAGGCCCTTGCCGCCGCGCGGCACGATCACGTCGACATATTGCGGCATGGTGATCAGGGCGCCTACCGCAGCGCGGTCGGTGGTGTCGACCACCTGCACCGCATCTTCCGGCAAGCCGGCGCCGGTTAGACCTTCCTTGACCAATTTAGCCAGCGCCTGGTTGCAATGGTGGGCTTCCGAACCGCCGCGCAGGATGGTTGCATTGCCGCTCTTGATGCACAGGCCGGCGGCATCCACGGTGACGTTCGGCCGGGCTTCGTAGATGATGCCGATGACGCCGAGCGGCACTCGCATCTGGCCGACCTGGATGCCGGTGGGGCGGTATTTCATGTTCGAGATTTCACCGATCGGATCGGGCAGGGCAACGATTTGCTCCAGCCCGGCGACCATGGTGTCGATCGCCTTGTCCGATAGCGTCAGGCGATCAAGCATGGCCGGCGCCAGACCGTTGGCGCGCGCCGCGTCGAGGTCGAGCTGGTTGGCGCTGCGTAACAGCGCGGCATCGCGGCGGATGGCGGCGGCGATCAACGCCAGCGCGCGGTTCTTGGCGGCGGTGTCGGCGCGTGCCATGGCGCGCGATGCGGCGCGGGCGCGTTGTCCGACTTCGGTCATGTATTGCTGGATGGTCATCTGTCTATGTATCTCTGTCTATACATCTCTGTTGATATAGCTCGGTTTTTAAGCGTCTGGTTTTCCTGCCTTCTGTGGCCGCCAGGATCCGGCCGTCATGCGCAATGCATCACTGAGGTCGTGCAACTTTCAGCCCGAGCTGCAGCAAGGCATCCCATGCATCGCCGGAAAACGCCTTGGCGCGCAAGCCCTTGACCATCTTGTCGACCTGCGCCGCGTCTTTCAACGCGGCTTCCAGCGTCGCCACGCTCAGGCGCCGTAACGCCGGTTCCATCAGGCGTTCGCGCGGCCCCCAGATCCGGTATTCCTTGAGCAGCGCTGCAATCGGCCGTCCTTGCGCAGCCGCCGATTTCAATTTCAGCAAGGTGCGGATTTCTTCCGAGACCGCCCACAGCACCAGCGGCAGCGCTTCGCCTTCGCCTTTCAGGCCGTCCATCATGCGCACCAGGCGCGTCGCATCGCCGACCAGCATGGCTTCGTTCAGCTTGAATACATCATAGCGCGCGACGTTGAGTACTGCATCGTGGCACTGTTCGAAGCTCAACTTGCCGGGTGGGTGCAGCAAAGCCAGTTTCTGGATTTCCTGGTGCGCTGCCAGCAGGTTACCCTCGACCCGGTCGGCGATGAAATCCAGCGACTGGCGGTCGGCGCTTTGCTGTTGTGCCGCCAGCCGCACGCCGATCCAGCTCGGCAGATGGGAGCGCTCCACCAGCGGAATGTCGATATACACTGCAGCCTGCTGCAGGCTGGCGACCCAGGCCGCCTTTTGCGTGGCCCAGTCGAGTTTGGGCAGGCTGATGATCGTGACGTTGTCTGGATTCAGTGTGGCTGCGTAGTTTTGCAGGGCCTGGCCGCCGTCTTTGCCGGGTTTGCCGCCGGGAATCCGTAGTTCGACCAGTTTCTTGTCGCCGAATAGCGATTGCGACTGGTTGGCCGCCAGCAATTCGCCCCATTTGAAGCTGCGGTCGACCACCAGCACATCGCGCTCGCTGCAGCCGTTGGCGCGTGCGCTCTTGCGAATCTTGTCGGATGCCTCCAGCGCCAGCAGATGCTCGTCGCTGGTGATCACATACAAGGGCGCTAGAGTTTTGGCCAGATGGCCGTCGAGCGCGTCAAAACGCAGTTGCATTGCCGGATCCTGTTACTTAACTGCCGGCGCAGCAGCAGGCGCCGGTGTTGCTTGCTGATCTGCTTGATTGCCGGCCGGCGGTTGCTCCGACGGTTCGACCTGGGTCGGCACGCCGCTCTTGATCGCGGCCAGACGGCGCAGGATCTGCTGGACCATGTCGGTCTGCATGTCGCGGTACAGCAGCACCTCTTCCGCAGCTTTCGACAATTCCTGCGACGAGTTATAACTGATATCGCGCTTCAACGTGATCTGTGTCGGTGGCAGCAATTCTTTCTTGTTGGCATCGAGCACACGGAAGGTCAGCTTGTAATACAGCAGATATTCGCTGGCCCGGCCTTGGCTGTTAAGGATCAGAACGACTTTCTCACGGGTTTCAGCTAGCACTTGCAAGGTCGCCTCGGCGCCTTCCTCAGTCGGCAGCACGACCGTATTACCGCTGGCCAGGATATTGCGCTTCAATTCCACGCCGAGCGGCGAGGTCGCGCCGAAGGTCATGTAGATCGATTTGAATGGCAGGTTTGCCGAAGTGCGCAGATGGAAGCCGCAGGCAGACAGCAGCGCGCCGTAAGCAGCAGCAACGGCCAGCGCAACCAAGAACGGGAGGCTGCAGACATTCCGAGAGACATTCTATTCAGCATTCGGGCATTCCTTGTTTCAAGATTGAAGGCCGGACTGGCTAGTCCGGCCGCACCGCGAGTTACGCGACGATATTGACCAGCTTGCCGGGCACCACGATGATTTTCTTCGGTGCGCCTTCGAGGTACTTCTGTACATTCTCGTTGGCCAGCGCAGCTGCTTCGATGCTGGCCTTGTCGGCATCCTTGGCAACGGTGATGCTGCCGCGCAGCTTGCCGTTGATCTGGATCATCATTTCGATTTCGCTCTGCTCCAGCGCTTTGGCGTCGACCTGCGGCCATTCCGCATCAAGCAGATCGCCATGCACCGCGGCGAAGCCGAGTTCCTGCCACAGCGCGTGGGTGATATGCGGCGCCACCGGGTTGAGCACCCGCAGGAAAATCGACAGGCCTTCAGTCAGCACCGCATTGCTGGCCGGCGACTGGTCGAGCTTGGCGCCATCCAGCGTGTTGAGCATCTTCATACAAGCCGACACGACCGTGTTGTACTGGATCCGCTTCAAGTCGTGATCGGCTTGCTGCAAGATCTTGTGCACTTCACGTCGCAAGGTTTTATGCACGTCGCTCAAGCCAGAAAAATCGGCATTGACGGTTGGCGTGATGTTGTCCTTGCGCGCATGGCCGAACGACCATACTCGGCGCAGGAAACGGTTCGCGCCTTCGACGCCGGTACCGGACCATTCCAGGGTTTGTTCCGGCGGCGAGGCGAACATGGTGAACAGGCGCGCGGTGTCGGCGCCGTACTGGTCGATCTGGGCTTGCGGATCGATACCATTGTTTTTTGACTTCGACATTTTTTCGGTGCCGCCGATTTCCACCGGCTGGCCATCCGATTTCAGGGTGGCCGTCAACGGCCGTCCCTTGTCATCGAAAGTCAGTTCAACATCTTCCGGGTTGAACCAGGTCTTTTTACCGCTGGCGTCTTCGCGGAAATAGGTTTCGTTGAGCACCATGCCTTGCGTCAGCAGGTTGGTGAACGGCTCGTCATACTTGACCAGACCGAAGTCGCGCATGACCTTGGTCCAGAAGCGCGCATACAGCAAATGCAGCACTGCATGCTCGATGCCGCCGATGTACTGGTCCATCGGCATCCAGTAATCGTTGCGCGAATCGACCATGGCTTCATTGTTGTTCGGCGAACAATAGCGCATGTAGTACCACGACGAATCGACGAAGGTGTCCATCGTGTCGGTTTCACGGCGCGCCGGCTTGCCGCATTTCGGGCAGTCGACATGCAGGAATTTCTCGTGCTTGTTGAGCGGGTTGCCGCTGCCGTCCGGCACGCAGTCTTCCGGCAGGATCACCGGCAGATCTTTTTCCGGCACAGGAACGTCGCCGCAATCGCCGCAATGGATGATCGGGATCGGGGTGCCCCAGTAGCGCTGGCGTGAAATGCCCCAGTCACGCAGGCGATAGGTGATTTTCTTTTCACCCAGGCCATGCGCCGCCAGGTCGGCAGCCACCGCGTCAACGGCTTGCTGGTAGTTGAGGCCGTCGTATTTGCCAGAATCGACACAGACGCCGTTTTCCTTGTCGCCATACCATTCGTGCCAGCTTTCGTCGGAATAGGTCTTGCCTTCGATAGCGATGACGGGACGGATCGGCAATACGTATTTCTGCGCGAAAGCGAAGTCGCGTTCGTCGTGCGCCGGTACGCCCATCACGGCGCCATCGCCGTAGGTGATCAGGACATAATTGCCGACCCATACTTCGATCTGCTGCCCAGTCAACGGATGCGATACATACAGGCCGGTCGGCATGCCTTTCTTTTCCATCGTTGCCATATCGGCTTCGATGACGCTGCCCTTCTTGCATTCGGCGATGAATTCAGCCAGTTCAGGATTGCTCTTGGCGGCGAAAGTGGCCAGCGCATGTTCTGGCGCCACCGCACAGAAGGTCACGCCCTTGATGGTGTCGGCGCGAGTGGTGAAAACCCACAACTTGCCGTCCTGGATCAGTTGGCCGTTTTCTTCGATCTTGTGCGGGAAGGCAAAGCGCACGCCGGTCGACTTGCCGATCCAGTTGGCCTGCATCAGACGCACCCGTTCCGGCCAGCCCGGCAGCTTGGTTTCAACGTTATCCAGCAACTCTTCGGCGTAGTCGGTGATCTTGGCGTAGTACATCGGGATTTCACGCTTCTCGATCAAGGCACCGGAGCGCCAGCCGCGGCCGTCGACCACTTGCTCGTTGGCCAGCACGGTCTGGTCGATCGGATCCCAGTTTACGGTGCCGGTCTTCTTGTAGACGATGCCCTTTTCCAGCATCTTCAGGAACATCCACTGATTCCACTTGTAGTATTCTGGCGTGCAGGCAGTCATTTCGCGCGACCAGTCGATCGCCAGGCCCATCGCTTCCATCTGTTTCTTCATATGGGCGATGTTGGCATAGGTCCATTGCGCTGGCGGCACGTTATTGGCCATCGCGGCGTTTTCCGCCGGCATACCGAACGCGTCCCAGCCCATTGGCATCAGCACGTTATAACCGTTCATCCGCAGATAGCGGTACATCACGTCATTGATCGTGTAATTGCGCACATGGCCCATGTGCAGCTTGCCCGAAGGGTAGGGCAACATCGAGCAGGCGTAGAACTTCTTCTTTTCCTGGCCGTTCTTGTCCTTGGCGTGTTCGACCGCTTTGTAGGCGTCTATCGATTGCCAATGGTCTTGCGCTGATTTTTCGACATCGATTGGGCTGTATTTTTCTTGCATGACGGGATGTGGCTAAAAGGTGAATGTTATTCCGCTCGCGGTATCAGACGAACCAGACGTCGGGCCGACGGCGATAAGCCAAGCAGCCGCGACGAACTCGCGAATTCTGGTCGTTCCTGATGCGAAGCGGAATGGGAACTTGCCGGATCATTAAATCATGACCCCGAACCGGTGATTATACTGGTTCGGATGCCGCTTTAGCGTATAGGGCTCGTGGAGTCGCGCGACGCAGTGGGGGAGGGCGGTTCAGGCGTCGTCGAATGTGGCCGCAAAAGCGGCCGGCGCAGCCTGGACTATGCGTTCGGTCGATGCCACGCGCCTTCTTGCTTTCGGGCATTTGCGGGGCGGGATTTGTTGCAGATCGGCGACGGGAATGGTGTCGGAAGAGAGCCTATAGCCGCCGTCCGCACGGCGCCAAGGATTACTTGGCAGCCGCAGTTTTACTTGGGACGGTAACGAAGCCGATCTTGGTCAGACCGTTGTTTTGTGCCAGTGACATGACCTGAGCCAGGGTTTCATAGCGGGTGTCCTTGTCCGCGCGCAGCTGCAATTCCGGTTGCGGTTGGTGCTGGGCGGCCTCAACCAGGCGGCTTTCCAGGTCGGCTTCTTGCACCGGCTGATCATTCCAGAACATTTTTCCGGCGCGGTCGATCGACAGTGATATCGTCTCCGGTTTTTCCGGCGCCGGCGCCGACTGCGCGGTAGGAAGGTCAACCTTGATCGCGTGCGTGAAGAGCGGCGCGGTAATGATGAAGATCACCAGCAGCACCAGCATGACGTCGACCATCGGCGTGATGTTGATATCCGCCATTGGCGCCTGGTTCTGATTGTCGTTGAAACCGCCGAAAGCCATGGTTTGCTCCTCTTAGTCGCTACGTGCAGATGGGCAAATGATTACTTGCCGACCCGGCTGCCGGTTGTCAGGAAAGCATGCAGGTCGTGCGCAAAAGCATCGAGCTCAGCCAGCGTGATCCGATTGACCCGGGTGAATGCGTTATAGGCCAGCACCGCAGGTATCGCTACCACCAGGCCCAGCGCGGTCATGATCAGCGCCTCGCCCACCGGGCCGGCGACTTTGTCGATCTGGATGGTGCCAGCGCTGGAAACCGCCTCCAGTGCATGATAAATGCCCCAGACCGTACCGAACAAGCCGACGAACGGCGCGGTCGAACCGACCGATGCCAGCAAGGTCAGGCCGCTTTCCAGGCGCGAGGAAACGCGGTTGATTTCGCGGCGCAGGGTGCGCGTGATCAGCTCACCCGGATCGGATGCAGCGTTCAGCGATGCTGCGGGCGTGCCGGGCGCCGGCGGTTTGATGGCGGCGGCATCGGCCGCTTGGCTGGCGAGCGGCGAATAGACATTTTCGGTATCGAAAGGCTTGATGCCGGCAATCGCGACTTCCAGCGTCGAGGCTTGCCAAAAATCGTCCAGTGCTGCTGCGCTGCGGCGGATGCGCCAGGAACTCCAGGTTTTCGACAGGATATAAAACCAGCTGACCACCGACATCAGCACCAGCACATAAGCCACCGAGTGAGAAACCGCGTCAGTTTGCGCCCAATATCGCGCCAGTCCGAGAGATTGATCCATGTCGTCGATCCGAGAAAGTATTTATTGCAAAACCAGCATCAGCGTGCGGCAGGCGACTTGTCGCCGCCTATCTACACGCAGTTGGAGTCAATTGTGCCGATTCAGGTTCATCGGCATTTCAGCGCAGACCCAGCACATCCTGCATGTCGAACAAGCCGCTACTCTTGTCGCGCAGGAAACGTGCCGCGCGCAAGCTGCCGTGAGCGTAAGTGACGCGGCTGGAAGACTTGTGCGTGATTTCAATGCGTTCGCCGATGCCTGCAAACAGGACGGTGTGATCGCCAACGATATCGCCGCCGCGGATCGCAGCAAAGCCGATCGATGACGGATCGCGTTCACCGGTGACGCCTTCGCGCGCGTAGACCGCGACATCGTCCAGCTTGCGGCCCTGTGCGTTAGCGATCACTTCACCCATCATCAATGCCGTGCCGGATGGGGCGTCGACCTTGTGGCGGTGATGCGCTTCAATGATTTCGATATCGTAACCGTGCGAAAAACTCTTGGCGGCCAGTTCCAGCAGCTTCATCGTGACGTTGACGCCGACACTCATGTTTGGGGCAAACACAATTGCGGTCTTCTTGCCGGCGGCGGCAATCGCTGCCTTGCCGGCTTCGTCGAAACCGGTGGTGCCGATGACCATCTTGATGCCGTGGGCGGCGCAGTATTCGAGATGCTTCAGCGTTCCTTCCGGACGGGTGAAGTCGATCAGGTAGTCAGCCCCAGCCAGGCCTTTGGCCAGGTCGGATTCGATCAGGACGTTGGCGGGCTGGCCGAGAAATGCAGCGGCATCGGTGCCCAGTTCCGGCGCATCCGGTACGCCGAGCGCACCGGCGAGTACTGCATCGTCGGCGTTCTGGATAGCTTCCACCAGCATGCGCCCCATGCGCCCCGAAGCACCTGCAACGGCAATTTTCATCTGAGTCATTATTAAATCGACGATCTGTACGGTTGGTCTGTTAACTTGCAGTCTGATTGGAGACAGCCAAGCCCGCCGCATTGCGGCGTTGCCTGCATCCTGTCCCGCAACAAAAAATAATCAGTTTTTCGAAGGAGCGGGAGCTGCCGGCACCGACGGCGCTATCTCGACATTCTTCACACTCTTCTTGGCTTCTGCGGCGCCGCCGGAAATCCGCGCCAGGTAGTCGGTTTCGGTCGGCAGGTTGCCGCCTTCGATCCGGCTCAGCAGATTGCCATTGAAGAACGCGGTCACTTTGCTGGAAGTGACTTCACCATTGCCTTTTTGCAGGCGGAACACGTAATCCCAGCGATCAGCATGGAAAATATCCGTCAGCAACGGCGTGCCCAGCGCAAAGCGCACCTGTTCGCGGGTCATGCCTTCTTTAACTTGCGCCAGCATTTCTTTCGAGACAAAGTTTCCTTGCTGGATATCGATGCGATATGGGGAAAAAATGCCAAGGAAGCGACGATGCTTGACGGTCTGGACACCGCTGCCGTCGTCTGTGCTGACAACAGGTGCCGGTGCCAAGGCAGCGTCGGTATTGACTGGCGCTGCGGCGGGAGAGCCGTCGATCAAGGGATTTTTCGAGGCGCAGCCGGCCAAAGCGGCCATCAAGACAACTGCAGCGGTCAAAGCGGAGGTACGGACAGGGGAGAGCAACATTCGCATAAGGATCTCAATTGATTGAGCAACTGTGCTAAAACGCTATATGATAAAGCAGATCATCCATTTGTGACCAAAACATGCCGAACAATCCATCCGAACTGAAAGCCAGCGGCCTCAAAGCCACGTTGCCACGACTTAAAATCCTGGAAATTTTCCAGAATAGCGAGGTGCGTCACCTGAGCGCTGAAGACGTGTATAAAATTTTGCTGAGCGATAATCTCGATGTCGGTTTGGCAACTGTCTATCGCGTATTGACCCAATTTGAACAAGCTGGACTGTTGCAGCGCAACCACTTTGAAACCGGTAAGGCTGTGTTCGAGCTCAACGAAGGCTCGCATCACGACCATCTGGTTTGCCTGGACTGCGGCCTGGTCGAAGAGTTTTACGACGAAGAAATTGAAAAGCGCCAGAAAATCGTCGCCAAGGACCACGGTTTCGAAATTGCCGACCATGCGCTGGCCTTGTACGGTCATTGCCGTGATTGCCGCAAGAAAAAAGGTCAATAGTTCAAGGGGCGATTGTCCTTAATCTGATTGTTTTTCAGCGTTTGCGCGGCTTGCCTGCTGGCTTGGCATTTGCCTTGCGCAGCGCCGCAGCATAGGCCAAGCGCGCCCACGGCAGCATCGCCGGGGGTGAATCCAGCGCCTCTTCAGGCGCTGACCAGTAGCTCGTCTCGATCTGCTTCCCCCTGCTTTCATAGACGAACGGCCTGCAGCCGGCGGCGGCAAATTGCGGTCGGGTTGCGTCGTCGACCTTGAGAAACAGATCGCCATCGAACACGATGCCAATCATCACGCCGTCATGGTAGATGCCGTAGCCGCCAAACATCCTGCGGACGCTGATCGCGCCCAGAGGCGTCAACAATTCATGGATGTAGTCGATGAGCGCGTCGTTGCGGGACATGTGCCGGTGCGGTTGACGCTGCTTAGCTGTGGCTCAGTGCGTTCGACAATAGCTTCGCGGTGATGTTGACGATCGGGATCACCCGTTCGTAAGCCATGCGGGTAGGTCCGATCACGCCCAACGTGCCGACGATCTTGCCGTTGACTTCATACGGCGCCGTGACTACGCTCATTTCATCCATCGGCACCAACTGCGATTCGCCGCCGATGAAAATCTGCACGCCGGTCGCCTTGCCGGAGATGTCGAGCAATTGCATCAGGCTGGTCTTTTGTTCAAACATGTCGAACAGCTTACGCAGGGAATCCATGTTGGAAGACAGATCGGTCACACTGAGCAGGTTGCGCTCGCCCGAAATCACTACTTCGTCGCTGTTGTCGGTCATGGCGTCGCTACCGGCTTCGACCGCAGCCTGCATCAGCCAAGTCATATCGTCACGCAGCTTGCGCAATTCGCTCTGCAGGCGCAGGCGGACGTCATCGATGCTGAGGCCACCGTAATGCTGATTGATGTAATTGGCTGCTTGCACCAGTTTCGCGGGACTGTAATCGACATCGGTCAGTAGCAAGCGATTCTGGACATCGCCGTTGGGGCTGACGATCACCAGCAAGATACGTTTTTCCGACAGCCGCAGGAATTCAATCTGCTGGAAAATCGATTCGCGCCGCGGCGTCAGCACCACGCCCGCAAAGTGTGACAGCGAGGACAGCACCTGCGCCGCGTTGGTAATGATTTTCTGCTGCGAATTCGGCTGCAGGCGCGCCTGCATTTTCGATTCCAGCGCGGTCTCGTCGATCGGATCGACCGTCAGCAGGGTGTCGACAAACATGCGGTAGCCGCGCGGCGTGGGCACTCGTCCGGCCGAGGTGTGGGGACTGGCGACAAAGCCCATCTCTTCCAGGTCGGCCATGATGTTGCGGATGGTCGCCGGCGACAGCTCCAGGCCTGAAATTTTGGACAAGGCGCGCGAGCCCACCGGTTGGCCGTCGGCGATATATCGTTCGACCAGGGCTTTGAGCAGGGTTTGGGCGCGGTTATCTAGTTGCATATCAGTATTTTAGTGTACCAACCGGCAGTATGGTGTATCAAAAATGGTAGAACCCCACGAGTTAGCTTGCCAGCGGCTTATGGATGCACTTATACACTGTTTTTGTTATCAGTCCCTAGTTTGCTCTAGCCACGCCTCCAGCTGTTCCAGGCTGGTAAAGCTCGCTTGTGCCGTGATGCCGTCCGGCAGCACCCGGTCGAAGCGATTGATCCAGACCGCCTGCAACCCGGCTTGCTGGGCGCCTGCCACGTCCAGTAGCGGATCGTCGCCGGCATACACGGTTTCTTCGGGGGCAACTTGCAGCGCGGCACAGGCAGCGTGGAAAATCGCCGGATCGGGCTTGGCGCGGCCGAAGCGGTGGGCTGCGATCGAGGTCTGGAAATGTTGCGCCAAGCCGATCTTGCCGAGATCGGCGAAGCCGTTCGACACCGTACCCAGCAGCACGCGACGCTGCAGCCGGGCCAGTGCCGGCTGCACATCGGCGAATGGCGTTACCGCATGGCGTGCTTCGGAAAACACGTCCATCGCGGCATCTACCTTACGGACATCTTCGCCGACGCCAGCAAACGCTTCAGTGAGGACGGCATGGCGCAATTTCCACAGGTCGATCCGCAACGCCGGGTCGGTCGCGGCCAGCTCCATACGGCGTTGGCGCAAGCTGTCGATACTGGATTGACGGGTGACGGCGGGAGCATTGTCGACTAGCCATTCAAACAATAATTGTTCGGCGCGCGCGATCACCGGGCCGATCGGCCAGAGCGTATCGTCGAGGTCGAACAGGACCGCCTTGATGGCAGGCGGCTTGCCGAACAGAGTCGGCGAATTATTCGTGCGGTGCATGTGCGTATCCTTCATGGCAAGCCTAAATTATGGTCTAATCGCCAGCATGTGGCCTATAAAATTACCTTCTCAGCCGGATTTGTCCGATCCTTCGCCAAAAACCATTGCGATCGTCGGCAAGTATTTTGCCGTCGGCATTTCCGAATCGCTGACCGAAATCATCGGGTTTTTGCAGAGCCGCGGCCATCATGTCGTGCTCGAAGCCGAGACTGCACAGAATGTTTCCATGGCTGGCATTGCTGCGATGACACCGGCGCAGATCGGCGAGCAGGCCGATGCCGCGATTATCGTCGGCGGCGACGGCACCATGCTCGGTATCGCCCGCCAGTTGGCGCCCTACGATGTGCCGTTGATCGGCATCAACCAGGGCCGGCTCGGATTCATCACCGATATCTCGCTGGAGCGGATGCTGCCGGTGCTGGCCGACATGCTTGACGGCATGGTCGAATCGGAACGGCGCAGCCTGCTGCAGGGTGTGGTGATGCGCGAGGACCAGCAGATTTTCAGCGCGCTGGCGTTCAACGATGTGGTGGTGTCGCGCGGCGCCGCTTCCGGCATGGTGGAGTTGATGGTCGAGGTGGATGGCCGCTTCATGTACAACCAGCGCTCCGACGGCCTGATCGTGGCAACCCCGACCGGCTCCACTGCGTACGCGCTGTCGGCTGGCGGTCCGTTGCTGCATCCATCGCTGGGCGGCATGGTGTTGGTGCCGATTGCGCCACATGCGTTGTCGAACCGCCCGATCGTGATTCCCGACAGTAGTGAGATCGTGATTGAAATCGTCAACGGCCGCGATATCAGTGTCAATTTTGATATGCAATCGCTGGCCAGCCTGCAACACGGCGACCGCATACTTGTGCGACGCTCAGAGCACACGATCACCTTTCTGCATCCCGCCGGCTGGAGCTATTACGACACCTTGCGGCAAAAGCTGCACTGGAACGAGTATCCGTCGGCAGAAGGCAAGCTGAAGTAAACTATTGATGAGCGAGACAATGGCAAATACGCCATTGTTAAGCCATTGATGCATTTTGATAACGACGTCGCCTCAGGTCGGCGTCGTGTTTTATTCTGAATCCCCGTACCTATTTTTAAGCCATTTCCAGACTCCCATGCTGCGTACACTTTCCATCCGCGATTTTGTCATTGTCGATGCCATCGAGCTTGAGTTCGCCGCCGGCTTTACCGTTTTCACCGGCGAAACCGGCGCCGGCAAATCGATCCTGATCGATGCGCTGGCACTGGCGCTGGGCGGCCGCGGCGACGCCAGTGTGGTGCGTGAAGGCGCGGCCAAGGCGGATGTGATTGCCGAGTTCGTGCTCGGTAACGGCGCTGCCGATGAAGTCGACGTCTGGTTGCAGCACAATGAATTCAGCAGCGATGAAGGCGTGATCCTGATGCGTCGCGTGATTGACAATGCCGGCCGTTCCAAGGCGTTCATCAACGGCGTGGCGGCGACTGCCGGGCAGTTGCGCGAACTGGGTGAAATGCTGGTCGATATCCACGGCCAGCATGCGCACCAATCGTTGCTGAAGAGCGACGCACAACGGCTGCTGCTGGATGGCCAGGCTGGCTTGCAGGATGACCTGCTGGCGGTGGCCGCTGCCTTCAAGAGCTGGCGTTCGCTGGCGCGCCAGCGCGAAGAATTCGAAACCAACGCCAAGAATGTATTGCTGGAGCGCGAACGGCTCGAATGGCAGGTCGGTGAACTGGAAAAACTGGCGGTCAAGCCCGGCGAATGGGACGAGATCACCAACGAGCACAGCCGCCTGTCGCATGCCGCCAGCCTGATCGAAGGCGCGCAGGAAGCGCTCAACGTGATTTCCGAAAATGACGCAGACGACACGCCGCCGATGCTGTCGCAGCTGTCGGCGCTGAATCAGAAAATCAGCAAGCTGGTCGATGTCGACAGCACTCTCAAGCCGGTGCTGGAAGCGCTGGAGCCGGCGCGCATCCAGTTGCAGGAAGCGGTCTACGCGTTAAACGATTACCTGAGCCGAGTCGAACTCGATCCGGCGCGCCTGCATCAGGTGGAAGACCGGATGGAGGTGATTCATTCAGCCGGTCGAAAATTCCGTCTGGCGCCGGACGAATTGCCGCAGGAACTGGAGACGCTGTCGGTGCAATTGCGGCAACTGGCCGACGCCAGCGATCTCGACGCCATGCGGGCGCAGGAAGAAAAATTGAAATCGGCCTATCTGGCGCTGGCGCAAAAGTTGTCGAAGGCGCGCGCCAAGGCGGCCAACGCGCTGGGTACGGCGGTGACCGCGGCGATGCAGGACTTGAGCATGAGCGGCGGCCGTTTTGCGGTTGCCCTGAATCCGTGCGAGCCGGCTAGTTATGGCGTCGAGCAAGTCGAATTCCTGGTCGCCGGCCATGCCGGCGTGGCCCCGCGGGCGCTGGCGAAAGTAGCATCCGGCGGCGAGTTGGCGCGGATTGCCCTGGCAATTTCGGTGATCACATCCAGTTCTACCGCAACGCCGACCCTGATTTTTGATGAGGTCGATAGCGGCATCGGCGGCGGCGTTGCCGAGGTGGTCGGGCGGCTGCTGAAGCGGCTTGGGCAGGATCGCCAGGTGTTGTGCGTGACGCACTTGCCGCAGGTAGCCAGCCAGGCCAACCAGCATTTCCAGGTCAGCAAGCAAAGTCAGGGCAACAAAACGGTGTCGGCAATCGATGGCCTCGATGCCAAGAACCGGATCGAAGAAATCGCCCGCATGCTTGGCGGCCTTGAAATTACTGCGACGACGCGCAAGCATGCGCGCGAGCTGCTTGCACTGTAAGCCGAAGGGTGGGCAAGTTTTTTGCCCACGCGTTGCAACGATAAGTGGCGTGGTGCAACCAGAGAGCAACCAGAGATTCCTAACGTGACGCGTGGGCACAGGCGCCCACCTTGCGCCGGCATTTAATATTATCGCGATATCCATCGCGTCCAACTTCCCGGAAATCCCACATGGCATTTCGCAAAGAACCGCAATTCACACACGGCACGGTTGCCAAGACCGCAATAGTGCTGGTCAACCTCGGCACACCCGATGCGCCGACCACCAAAGCGGTACGCCGTTATCTGAAGCAGTTCCTGTCCGATCCGCGTGTGGTGGAAATCCCGCGGGCGATCTGGTGGGCGATCCTGCATGGTGTGATCCTGCCGTTCCGCTCCAGCAAGTCGGCGCACAAATATGCGTCGATCTGGACCAACGAAGGTTCGCCGCTCAAGGTCCATACTGAGAAGCAGGCCACCTTGCTGCGCGGCTACCTGGGACAGCGCGGCCATCAGGTCAAGGTGGCGTATGCGATGCGCTACGGCAGCCCGTCGATTACTGAGGTCCTGGACCAATTGAAGGTCGATGGCTGTGAGCGGATTCTTGTCCTGCCGGCCTATCCGCAGTATTCCGCGACTACCACGGCCTCGATTTACGATGCTGTATTTGCCCATTACGCGCAGGTGCGCAACGTGCCGGAACTGCGCCTGATCAAGCATTACCACGATCACGAGGAGTACATCCAGGCTCTGAAAGAGTCGGTGCAGGCGCATTGGGCGATGCATGGCATGCCGGACCAGCTGGTCATGAGCTTCCACGGTGTGCCGAAGCGCACCTTGACGCTCGGTGATCCATATCATTGCGAATGTCATAAGACGGCAAGATTGCTGGCGCAGCAACTGGGGTTGGGGCCGGAGCAGTATCAGGTGACCTTCCAGTCGCGCTTTGGTAAAGCCGAATGGCTGCAACCCTATACCGCACCGACCTTGCAAAAAATGGCAAAGCAGGGCGTCAAGCGGGTCGATGTGATGTGCCCTGGATTCACCAGCGATTGCCTGGAAACCCTGGAGGAGATCGCCATAGAGGCCAAGCAGGACTTCCTCGGCGCCGGCGGCAAGGAATTTCATTTCATCGCCTGCCTGAATCAGTCCCAGCCCTGGATTTCGGCCATGGCCAGCCTGGTCGAGGAGCACATGATCGGTTGGCCGACGCATCTGACCGACAGCGAGCGCACCGGCATGAAACTGCAGGCCGACGCATCGAAGCAGCGCGCCGAGCGCCTGGGCGCTGCCCAATGAAGGGGGCAACGCGAGTTGTGGCGGGTTGGCGGCAGAAATTTTGAGATGGAGTGCGCCACACTGGCGGGGCGCAACTATAATGAGCGCCCAGCTTGCAGTTGGGCGTTCAGATCAGGATATTATCGGTTTGGCAATGGATGGGAAGTCTGGCAAGACATCAACATAAAAATTAATACAGCGCGACCAGTTGCGAATAACTGATCCAGCTGGCTGCCAGCACGATATAGACAACCAGAAATGCGGAAATCAACGGCAGTTTCACGATTTTCCCCTTTCATCGGCTTGATTTGTTGAGCGCTTTTGCGTGTATGAATCCATGTCTTCAGCATAGTCCCCATGGCGCGTTGCAGCAAACCTGCAGGTGGTAAATTTTGTTTCAATTTGTTGCTGGAAAATGGCGCAGATAGTGGCTTTGGCGCTGCTTTTGCCAGAATCTGGATGGCTGATGTTTTTAACCCTTGAAAAAGTAGGGACATAGCCTCATTTGGCTTTGCATACACCACTAAGTTATTGATTGTTGGAGGTTTTTGAATGGAAAACATGGAAAATCAGAGCGGACAAGCGCAACCCGAAAAGAATGCTGTTGCTGAAGATGCAACAGTAGTCGCCGAGTCGGCGCTGGAAGTCCAGTTGTCCGAGGCGCAAGCCAAGATCGCGGAAATGCAGGACGCTTTCCTGCGCGCCAAGGCCGAAGCGGAAAACATTCGTCGCCGGGCCCAGGAAGATATTGCCCGTGCGCACAAATTTGCGATTGAGGGCTTTGCCGAAGCCTTGGTACCTGTGAAGGACAACCTTGAGATGGCGTTGAAAATCGAAACGCCATCGATTGAGTCGCTGAAGGAAGGCGTCGAAATGACGCTCAAGCAGCTTTCTTCGGCTTTCGAAAGAAACCGTTTGCTGGAGATTTCACCGGAGGTCGGTGAGAAACTCGACCCGATGAAACATCAGGCAATCTCGACGGTTCCTGCTGAGCAAGAAGCCAATACCGTAGTGACAGTGCTGCAGAAGGGTTACACCATTGCCGATCGGCTGCTGCGTCCGGCACTGGTCGTCGTTGCGCAAGGAAAATAACAAAAAATCGCTTGGCGAGCGCTTGAAAGCGCTGTTTTTCTCCTTATATTCAGAACATCAAAACATTAATCAGATTTCAGTAAAGGACATACACCATGGGTAAAATTATCGGCATTGACTTGGGGACCACCAACTCTTGCGTTTCAGTTATCGAAGGCGGTCAACCTAAAGTGATCGAAAACTCGGAAGGCGCACGTACTACGCCGTCCGTCATCGCTTATCAAGAAGACGGCGAAATCCTGGTCGGCGCGCCGGCCAAGCGCCAGGCAGTCACCAATCCGAAGAACACGCTGTACGCAACCAAGCGTCTGATCGGCCGCAAGTTCGACGAAAAAGAAGTGCAGAAGGACATCGCCCTGATGCCTTACCAGATCCTCAAAGCCGACAACGGCGATGCATGGGTCGGCGTGCGCGATCAAAAACTGGCGCCGCCACAAATCTCCGCAGAAGTGCTGCGCAAGATGAAGAAGACTGCCGAAGACTACCTCGGCGAAGAAGTCACCGAAGCTGTGATCACGGTACCGGCTTACTTCAACGATGCACAGCGCCAAGCAACCAAGGATGCTGGCCGTATTGCTGGTCTGGACGTCAAGCGCATCATCAACGAACCGACTGCAGCAGCGCTGGCATTCGGCCTGGACAAGGCTGAGAAGGGCGACCGCAAGATTGCCGTGTACGACTTGGGCGGCGGTACTTTCGACGTCTCGATCATTGAAATCGCCGATGTCGATGGCGAAAAGCAATTTGAAGTGTTGTCGACCAATGGCGATACATTCCTTGGCGGCGAAGACTTCGACCAGCGCATCATCGACTACATCCTGGATGAGTTCAAGAAGATCAATGGCATCGACCTCGGCAAGGACGCGATTGCTTTGCAACGCATCAAGGCATCGGCCGAGCGCGCCAAGATCGAACTGTCGTCGTCGCAACAGACTGAAATCAACGAGCCGTACATCGCGATGGCGAACGGCGCACCGGTCCACTTGAACCTGAAGATCACCCGCGCCAAGCTGGAATCGCTAGTTGAAGAACTGATCGCCAAGACCATCGAGCCTTGCCGCATCGCAATCAAGGACGCCGGCGTCAAGGTTTCCGATATCGACGACATCATCCTGGTCGGCGGCATGACCCGTATGCCTAAGGTGCAAGAGAAGGTCAAAGAGTTCTTCGGCAAGGAACCACGCAAGGACGTGAATCCGGATGAAGCTGTTGCCGTTGGCGCAGCGATCCAGGGTTCGGTCTTGTCGGGCGACCGTAAGGACTTGCTGTTGCTGGACGTGACGCCGCTGTCGCTGGGTATCGAAACCATGGGCGGCGTGATGACCAAGATGATCCAGAAGAACACCACGATCCCGACCAAGTTCAGCCAGGTGTTCTCGACTGCCGACGACAACCAGCCGGCCGTGACCATCAAGGTTTTCCAAGGCGAGCGCGAAATGGCAGCAGGCAACAAGGGCCTGGGCGAATTCAATCTGGAAGGTATTCCGCCAGCAGCACGCGGCACACCGCAGATCGAAGTGACCTTCGACATTGATGCCAACGGCATCTTGCACGTCGGCGCCAAGGACAAGGCAACCGGCAAGGAAAACAAGATCACGATCAAGGCCAACTCCGGCTTGACCGAAGAAGAGATCCAGAAGATGGTGCGCGACGCTGAGGCGAATGCCGAGGAAGACAAGCGCCTGAAGGAAGTTGCCGAAGCCCACAACCAAGGCGATGCATTGGTCCATTCGACCAAGAAATCCCTGGCGGAATACGGCGACAAGCTGGAAGCAGGCGAGAAGGCCAGCATCGAAGCGGCAATCAAGGAACTGGAAGAAGCATTGAAGGGCAGCGACAAGGCCGCTATCGATAACAAGACAGCCGCCTTGACTACCGCAGCGCAGAAGCTCGGCGAAAAAATGTATGCCGACATGCAGGCGCAGCAAGCCGCTGCCGGCGGTGCCGAAGCTGGTGCCGCAGGTGCCGGTGCAGAAGCCAAGCCGAAGGAAGACGACGTGGTTGATGCTGACTTCAAGGAAGTGAAGGACAAGTAATCTCTTCGTCAGCGATGGCCTGCCGATCCGATGTGTAGATCGGAGCGGCAAGCATCGCGAAGACGCGCCGGACAGATGCCATCGCTTGCGATGCCCTGTTCGGCGTTTTCGCTTAAACAAGAGGGTGTAAAAAGATGGCGAAGCGTGATTTTTACGAAATACTGGGTGTTGCGAAAAACGCTTCTGATGAAGAAATCAAGAAGGCGTACCGCAAGCTCGCAATGAAGCATCATCCGGACCGCAATCCGGATAGCAAGGGTGCGGAAGAGAAGTTCAAAGAGGCGAAAGAAGCTACGAAATGCTGTCAGACCCGCAAAAGCGGGATGCTTATGACCGCTATGGCCATGCCGGTGTCGATCCCAATATGGGTGGCGGCGGTGGTGGCGCGGGCGGATTCGCCGATGCCTTTGGCGATATCTTCGGCGACATTTTCGGTGGCGGCGGTGGTCGCGGCGGCCGTGGTGGCGGACCACAGGTGTATCGCGGCGCCGATCTGCGCTACAACCTGGAAATCACGCTGGAGCAGGCGGCACACGGTTTCGACACTACCATCCGGGTACCGTCCTGGGATGAATGCGAACCATGTCACGGCAGCGGCGCCAAGCCGGCACTGAGCCGGTCACTTGCCCGACCTGCGGTGGTCACGGCCAGGTGCGCATGCAGCAAGGTTTCTTCAGCATTCAGCAGACCTGTCCGAAATGTCATGGAAGCGGCAAGATCATTCCCGAGCCGTGTCCGTCTTGCGCCGGTGCTGGCCGCATCAAGCGCAACAAAACACTGGAAGTGAAGATTCCTGCTGGTATTGACGATGGCATGCGGATTCGTTCTTCCGGCAATGGCGAGCCAGGCATGAATGGCGGCCGACTGGCGACTTGTATGTGGAAATTCACATCAAACCGCACGCGGTGTTCCAGCGTGAAGGCGACGATCTGCATTGCGAAATGCCGATCTCGTTTGCCAAAGCGGCTTTGGGCGGTGAAATCGAAGTGCCGACATTGAACGGCAAGGCTTCGTTCACGATCCCCGACGGCACCCAGTCCGGCAAGACCTTCCGCCTGCGCAGCAAGGGTATCAAGGGTGTACGCTCAGGCTACGCCGGCGATCTGTTCTGCCACGTCGTGGTGGAAACCCCGGTCAAGCTGAGTGAGCGCCAGAAGGAATTGCTGCAGGAGTTCGAGCAACTGACCAGTGAAGGCGGCGCCAAGCACAGCCCGCAAACCAAGTCCTGGAAGGACAAGGTAAAAGAGTTCTTCGAATAATTTCGATCACGGACGCTTTACCTTCTGGAAACGCCAGCCATCGAGGGCTGGCGTTTTTTTATGCCAAAAATTTCCTTGTGGAAAATGTTGTTCCATATGGCCGGTGCCATTAACAATTTCTCTATTGCATAATTTTGCGCGCCTCTCTATTCTGTAGGTGGTAATAATAAAACGATCGTTCTTTTATATCAGCGATCAACACAAAACAAACTCCATATACAAACCATAGGAGGAGACATGAAGATAGTTGCTCGTTTGAAGCGTGCGGGGGCTTGCGCCTGCATATTGTCGGCGCTGATCGTGGCGCAGAATGCGTCCGCGCTGGATGTCGCAGGCGTCAAGATCGACGAAACGGCAAAAGTCGGTAATCAGGATCTGAAGCTGAACGGCGCCGGTATTCGCTACAAGGTGATTTTCAAGGTGTATACGGCGGCGCTCTATCTGGCCGACAAGAAAACCACTGTGCCGGATGTATTGGCGGCGCCGGGCGCACGGCGGATCGAGCTGGTGATGCTGCGTGACGTCAGCAGCGAGGATTTCAGCCGTGCTTTCATGGCAGGTATCCAGAACAACGTGGACAGGACGGAAAAATCGAAGATCATCAACCAGTTGCTGAAGTTCGGCGAGCTGTTTGCCTCGATCCCGGAATTGAAAAAAGGCGATGTGCTGACCACCGACTGGATTCCCAACGTCGGTACGCAGATCCACTTTAACGGCAAGCCAGTGTCGGAGACCTTGCCTGATCAGGTTTTCTATAATGCCTTGCTGAAAATCTGGCTCGGTGAGAAACCGGCGGACGGCAAGCTGAAGCAGGCGTTGCTGGGTCAGGCCGGATAGGTAAGCCCAAAGCGAATATCGGCTATAGGAAGCAAAAACCGATAAAAGCCGATGGGATTTGCCAGTTTTCTATAAAATAAGGCCCAGGATGTCTTGCATATCGTTATCAAAATGGTATGCGGATGGAACTTTATTGAATAGAAAACAATGACAGCAAAAAACAAGCAATCCCTGACCAGAGAAGATCTTTTCCAGAGAAACCGTGAGTGGGCGGCGGCAATTACCGCCCGCGATCCGGCCTTTTTCAAAACCCTGGCAGCGCAACAGACGCCAGAGTATTTCTGGATTGGGTGTTCCGACAGCAGGGTGCCGGCAAATGAATTGCTGGGCTTGCTGCCGGGTGAGTTGTTCGTTCACCGCAACGTCGCCAACGTGGTTGCACACAGCGACCTGAACTGCCTGTCGGTGCTGCAGTTTGCCGTCGACGTACTCAAGGTCAAGCACGTTTTCGTGGTCGGCCATTATGGCTGCTCCGGCGTTCACGCCGCCCTTACCAAGCGCCGCGTCGGCCTGGCGGACAACTGGTTGCGCCATGTCGAAGATGTGCACCAGAAACACGAACGGTATTTGGGCGAAGCGTTACCTGAGAGTTTGCGCCACGATCGCCTGTGTGAACTCAACTCCATGGAGCAGGTTGCCAATATCTGCCGTACTACGATCGTCCAGGACGCCTGGGAGCGCGGCCAGCCACTGACCATTCATAGCTGGGTCTATGGCTGCGCGACGGACTGTTGCGCGATCTGGGCGTGACGGTAAGTTGCATGTCCGATCTGGACAAGGGCATGGCGGCGAGCTTAAAGCGTTATGAAGATTGAAATTGATTGATGCAGTGATTGCAGCGACCACGAAATAAAAAAAACGACCAGTAATCTGGTCGTTTTTTTATGTACCTGGCATTTGCGTTGCTTATCTTGGCGTCGCAAAAATAACCGTCATTCCCGCGAAGGCGGGAATCCATGTCGACTTAAATGGGTCCCCGCGTTCGCGAGGACGACGCAGTTGATTGATTAGATCAGATGACGATGGTTTGCGCTTCACCTTCGGCGCGGGCGCGGATTTCGCCGATCCGGCTGACGGTTTCACCGGCTGCCTGCAATTGGGCGATGGCGGCGTCGGCGTTTTCCTTGGCAACGATCACAGTCATGCCGATACCGCAGTTGAAGACCCGATGCATTTCCGCATCGGCGACTTGGCCATGTTGTTGCAACCATTTGAACAGCGGTGGCATGGTCCAGCTGTCGGCATGCAATACCGCAGTCAGATTGTCCTGCAGCACGCGCGGGATGTTTTCCACCAGGCCACCGCCGGTGATGTGCACCATGCCCTTGACTTCCATCGACTCCATCAGCGCCAGCAACGGCTTGACGTAGATGCGGGTGGGTTCCATCAGGACGTCGGCCAGTTTGCGGCCGTGGAAGTCGGCGTCGAGATCCGGTTGGGCGACATCGATGATCTTGCGCACCAGCGAGTAGCCGTTGGAGTGCGCCCCCGACGATGCCAGGCCCAGGACAACGTCGCCCGGTACGATCTTGGTGCCGTCGATCAGTTTGGATTTTTCAACCGCGCCGACCGCGAAGCCGGCCAGGTCGTATTCGCCATCCGGATACATGCTTGGCATTTCAGCGGTTTCGCCGCCGATCAGTGCGCAGCCGGCCAGTTCGCAACCCTTGGCGATGCCCTTGATGACATCGGTGGCGCTTGGCACATCGAGTTTGCCGCAGGCGAAATAATCGAGGAAGAACAGCGGCTCGGCGCCTTGCACCAGGATGTCGTTGACGCTCATGGCGACCAGGTCGATGCCGACCGTGTCGTGGCGCTTCAGGTGGAAGGCCAGCTTGAGCTTGGTGCCGACACCGTCGGTGCCGGAGACCAGTACCGGTTCCTTGAATTTCTTGCTGATTTCGAATAAGGCGCCGAAGCCGCCGATGCCGCCCATGACGCCTTCACGCATGGTGCGCTTAGCAAAGGGCTTGATTGCCTCGACCAGGGCGTCGCCAGCGTCGATATCAACACCGGCATCGCGATAAGAGAGGGGCACGTTGGAAACGTTTGAAGTGGAAGTCATGATGTGATTGGCGGCAGAGGCGGTAAAATAGAGGAATTCGGCCACGCATTCCCTATACATTGCTGTATTTGGGGTGAAATAATCGGCCAGCGACAGGCTTGCGAGGGCAAAACAAGCGGAAAATGCTGCTTTTCCACGAGGTTTTGCCTGTCCTCAGCTTGTCATTCGCCTGGCGTCGGCTGGATTATTGCGCGGTAAAAGCGGTATTTTATCAAACCGATCCATCAAACTCTCGATTCCATGCCATTTTCTTTTACCGACGAACAAAAACAAACAGCTTTATGGCTTGGACTTGGCCTGTTGCTGATAGCCCTGATGGTCGCGTTAGGGCCGATCCTGACCCCTTTCATCGCCTCTGCAATCCTCGCCTACGCGCTCAATCCGGGCGTCGACTGGCTGTCGCGCAGGCGCATCGGCAAGTTCCCATTTCCGCGGGCGCTGGCGGTGCTGATCGTGATCATGCTGCTGGTGTTTGCGATCCTGGCGGTGATCCTGATCGTAATCCCGGTATTGCGCAAAGAATTTCCTTTGTTGCAAGACCAGATTCCGAATTTCCTCAGCAAGCTGGATGGCTTCATCGGTCCGCATCTCCAGGATTTCGGCATCAACATGCGGCTCGATGGCACTGGCATCAAGGAAATGCTGACCAAGCAGCTGTCGACCAGCAGCGATGAAATCTGGACCTCGGTGCTGGCTTCGGTCAAGGTGGGCGGCACGGCGGTGTTGGGGTGGCTGGCGACGATCCTGCTGGTGCCGGTGGTGCTGTTTTACCTGTTGCAGGACTGGCATCAGATCGTTGCACGCGTCGGCATGCTGGTGCCGCGCCGCTGGCAGGGCAAGACCGGCAACATGACGCAAGAGGTCGATAGCCTGCTGGCGCAGTATTTGCGGGGGCAATTGCTGGTAATGTTGGTTCTGGCGATTTATTATTCGACCGGGCTGGCGATTGCGGGCTTTGATGTGGCGTTGCCTGTTGGCATTATTACCGGTTTGCTGGTATTTATTCCATATGTCGGCTTTGGCCTCGGCCTGGTGTTGGCGCTGATCGCCGCCATGCTGCAGTTCCAGGGCTGGCATGGGCTGATCGCGGTTGCCATTATTTATGGCATTGGCCAGGTACTGGAGAGTTTTATCCTGACGCCGCGCCTGGTGGGTGAACGCATCGGCCTGCATCCGCTGGTGGTGATTTTTGCATTGATGGCCTTTGGCCAACTGTTTGGCTTTGTCGGCATACTGCTGGCGTTGCCATGTTCTGCAATCATGTCGGTAGTGGTCAAGCACGTGCGCGCGCACTACCTGGACAGCAGTTTTTATAAACATTAATTATTATTAATTAAACAAATTAAAAAGGGGTTCGAAAAATCGTCGCGAGCAACGCAGAATTAGGGGGGAGCATCGCAGCTCTCATATTGTGTCGCGCAGCCGGTTCGTCGAGCCTCCTCTTGGGTAAAGAAGTATGAGGCAGCTTACGCTGGACATTACTGCGGAAGAACCGCAGACTCTCGACACTTTTGTGGTCGGGCAGAATCAAGAAGCTTTACAGTTCTTGCAGCGTCTGGTCGCGCCGTCGACGACATCCATCACCGCACCAGGCGACCGCTTCGTCTATCTGTGGGGCGATGCCGGCGCCGGCAAAAGCCACGTGCTGCATGCCCTGGCCAGCAGCACCGGGGCCCGCCTGATCCGCGGCAATCAATATAACGGCGACGTGTTCAATTTTTCGCCGGAGGTATCCGGCTATCTGATCGACGATTGCGACAAGCTGTCGGCCACCGACCAGATTGAAGCGTTCGCCCTGTTCAACCAGATCCGCGAGCATGGCGGCTGGCTGGTCACCAGCGGCGAACTGCCGCCATCCGAACTGAGCGTGCGCGAAGATTTGCGTACCCGTCTCGGCTGGGGCTTGATCTATCAATTGCATGGTTTGAGCGATGAAGAAAAGATCGCCGCACTGACGCATGCCGCGCAAGTACGCGGCCTGCATCTGTCGAGTGGCGTGTTACCCTACCTGATCACGCATTTCCGGCGCGATATGCGGTCTTTGACAGCCATGCTGGATGAATTGGACCGTTATTCGCTGGAGACTCAGCGTCCTATTACGCTGCCTTTGCTGCGCAGCTTGTTGCAACTCGAATCCGAAGATAATAAACCTCTATGAACCTGGCCTTATTCGACCTTGACCATACGCTGTTGCCTGTCGACTCCGACTATGAATGGGGACAGTTCCTGGTGCGCATCGGCGCAGTGGATCCTGATGTCTTTGAAAAGAGCAATGCCGAATGGTTTGCCCAATACCAGGCCGGGACGCTCGATCCGGTCAAATACCTGGAATTCGCATTCGGCACGCTGGCCAAATTCCCGCGCAAGCAACTCGATGCATGGCATGAGCAATTCATGGCGCAAGTAATCCAGCCGCAGATCACACCTGCGGCGCGCGCGTTGCTGCAAAAACACCAGGACGCTGGCGACCTGGTAGCGATCGTGACCGCCACTAACAGTTTTGTGACGGAACCGATCGCCAAGGCGCTCGGCGTCGACTTCCTGATCGCCTCCGATCCGGAAACTACCGGCGATGGCGAGATTACCGGCAAACTGCTGGACACGCCGACCTACGGCCCCGGCAAGGTCGTCCATACCCATGCGTGGCTGGCCACGATGGACATGACGCTGAAAAGCTTCCCGCGCAGTTATTTCTATAGCGATTCGCACAACGACCTGCCGCTGATGCTGCTGGTCACGGATCCGATTGCCACCAATCCGAACTCCCTGTTGAAAGCGCATGCCACCGCGCACGGTTGGCCCATCCTGAATTTATTCGACGCGCAATGATCAAGAAGCTGATTCGTTCCATCCTTGGGAAAAAGAAAAAAGATCCCACCCAACCGTTGATACTCGGCCCGAAGCAGCACGGCATCAATCCGCAGCTGGTGTCGCCGAATGCCGTCAGGGTCACCAAGACGCTGCAGGATAACGGCTACAAGGCGTTCATCGTCGGTGGCGCTGTGCGTGACCTGCTGTTGGGCGTGAAGCCAAAGGATTTTGACGTCGCCACCAATGCCACGCCCGAGCAGGTCAAACGCCTGTTCCGGCGCGCCTTCATCATCGGCAAGCGCTTCCAGATCGTGCACGTGATGTTCGGCCAGGAACTGATCGAAGTCACCACCTTCCGTGGCGCTTCGTCCGACGGTTCGCCCAAGGATGAACATGGCCGCGTGTTGCGCGACAACACCTTCGGCGAGCAGCACGAAGATGCGGTGCGACGCGATTTCACCATCAATGCGATGTACTACGATCCGGCCACCGAAAGCGTGCTGGACTACCATGGCGGCATCGACGATATTCGTGCCAAGACCTTGCGCATCATCGGCGATCCGGAAGCCCGTTATCGCGAAGATCCGGTGCGCATGCTGCGCATTGTGCGTTTTGCCGCCAAGCTCAAATTCACGATCGATCCGGCCACTCGGGCACCGATTCCGGTGATGGCGGCGCTGATCGACAATGTGCCGGCGGCACGGGTATTCGACGAGATGCTCAAGCTGTTGATGAGCGGCCATGCGCTGGCTTGTTTGCAGCAACTGCGCAAGGAAGGCCTGCATCACGGCTTGCTGCCGTTGCTGGATGTCGTGCTGGAGCAGCCGCTGGGCGAAAAATTCGTCACGCTGGCGCTGGCCAATACCGATGTCCGCGTACAGCAGGGCAAGCCGGTGTCGCCGGGCTTCCTGTTTGCATCGCTGCTGTGGCATCAGGTGCTGGAAAAATGGAGCGCCTACAAGGCCGCCGGCGAACTGCCGATCCCAGCCTTGCATCTGGCCGCCGACGACGTCTTGGAAGCGCAAACTGACAAGCTGGCCTTGCAACGCAAGATTGCGTCCGACATGCGCGATATCTGGGCCATGCAGCCGCGCTTTGAACGCCGAGTCGGCAAGGCGCCGTACAAGCTGCTGGAGCATCTGCGTTTGCGCGCCGGCTACGATTTCCTGCTGCTGCGTTGCGCCTCAGGCGAGATCGATAGCGAAATCGGCGAATGGTGGACCGCCTTCATGGACGGTGATGGCGACCAGCGTGAAAAGCTGCTGGCGCAAAAGCCGAAGGTGGCGGCGGAAGCTGCACCGGCTAAGAAGCGGCCGCGTCGGCGCGGTCCGCGTGGCGCCGCCAAGACGGCCAATCCGGGGGGCGGAGGCAACAAAGAGTCAGGTGGTCAATGACGGCGGATTCCAGCAAGATTGCCGATCCGGTGACGGCTTACATCGGCTTCGGCGCCAATCTCGGCGATGCACGCGGGCAGGTGCAGCGCGCTATCCTGCAGCTCGGCAAGTTGCCTGATACCAGCCTGACGGCGCAATCGAGCCTGTTCCGCACGGCGCCGCTGGATGCCGGCGGCGACGATTATATCAATGCCGTAGCTTGCGTCAGCACGCGGCTGAGCGCGCATGCGTTGTTGAAGGGGTTGCAGCGGATCGAACAGGATTTCGGCCGCGAGCGGCCGTATCCGAATGCACCGCGTACCCTTGACCTGGATTTGCTGCTGTACGGCCAAGCGCGCATCGCCGATGACGTGTTAACCGTACCGCATCCGCGCATGACGCAACGTGCTTTCGTGCTGATTCCGCTGTTGCAGATTGATCCCTTCATCGTCATCCCGAATCATGGTCCGGCGCATCAGTTCGCGCCACTAGTCGCGGACCAGTCCATCAGCAAAGCATAAATCCGATTAATGACGAATGCCTGCCGGCTGCGCCGGCTTCTGGCACACTGTCCATTCCTTCCGCATCCGGATCACATTCTCGAACATGAATCTAGCCAGCTACAAATACATCGTTGTCGAAGGCCCGATCGGGGTCGGCAAGACCACGCTGGTCAACAAGATCGCCATGCACCTGGGTGGCAAGGTTTTGCTGGAACAGCCGCAGGCAAACCCGTTCCTTGAAAAATTTTATCGCGATGCCCCGCGCTATGCGCTGTCGACGCAAATGTTCTTCCTGTTCCAGCGCATCAACCAGTTGCGTGACGCTGCGCAGGAAGATCTGTTCGACAATAACGGTCACCTGATCGCCGATTTCCTGCTGGCCAAGGATCCGATTTTCGCGCGCTTGACGCTGGCTGACGAAGAACTCAAGCTGTACCAGCAAATGTACGACCATCTGCGGCCGCAGGTGGCGACGCCGGACCTGGTGATCTACCTGCAGGCCGAACCGGAAACCCTGGTCGGACGCATCAGGAAGCGCGGCATCGAGATGGAGGCGGGTATTTCACCCGAGTACCTGGCGCGCCTGTGTGAGAGCTATAGCAGCTTTTTCTATCATTACGACGATGCACCTTTGCTGATCGTCAATAACGAACATCTGGATTTGGCCGGCAACGACGCCGATTTCAACTTGCTCTTGGCGCGCATCGATGGCATGCGTGGCAAGCGTGAATTTTTCAATCGTGGAGAATGACAATGGCAGGCTATTTACAAGGCGGTGAGCCGGCGGCAGACGGCAAGGCGCCGGTTGCGCGCACTAAACCGATTACCATCCCGGCACTGCAGGCGTTGCGCGACAAAGGTGAAAAAATCACCATGCTGACCTGCTATGACGCCAGTTTTGCGTCGTTGATGGATCGTTGCGGCGTCGAAACGCTGCTGATCGGCGATTCGCTCGGCATGGTATGCCAGGGGCACAGTTCGACCTTGCCGGTGTCGGTGCAGGATATCGTTTATCACACCGCCAGCGTGGCGCGCGGCAACCGCACGGCGTTGGTGCTGGCAGACCTGCCGTTCGGCGCCTATGCGACTCCGGAAAGCGCATTTGTCAATGCAGTGCCAGTGATCCAGGCCGGCGCGCAAATGGTCAAGATCGAGGGCGGCGCCTGGTTGGCGCCGACCGTGCGCTTCCTGACAGAACGCGCAATTCCAGTGTGCGGCCATCTCGGCCTGACGCCACAATCGGTGCATCAGATGGGCGGCTACAAGGTGCAGGGCAAGTCGCACGCGGCGGCCGAACAGCTGAAGGCCGATGCGCTGGCGCTGCAGGAAGCGGGCGCCAGTCTGCTGGTGCTGGAAGCGATTCCTGCGGCGCTCGGCAAGGAAGTCAGCGAGCTGCTGTCGATCCCGACCATCGGCATTGGCGCAGGTCCGAATTGTTCCGGCCAGGTGCTGGTGATGCACGACCTGATGGGGGTTTTCCCCGGCCACAAGGCGCGCTTCGTGAAAGACTTCATGCAAGGCCAGACCAGCATCGATGCTGCCGTGCTGGCGTATGTGCGTGCGGTCAAGGATCAGTCGTTTCCGGCGCCTGAGCATTGTTTCTGAACCAAACCGGCGGCAGTGGCGGTGTTTGTCGTCATTCCCGCGAATACAGGAACCCATTTTCATGACCTTATTCAGTCAATTTGGATCCCCGCGTTCGCGGGGATGACGCAGTTGCTACGAGGGCAGCCCGCGCTGCTACGCGAACTTGAAATGAAAACGGCGCCGAATCAGGGCGCCGTTTTCATTTCATGAGGTCTTCAGCGTTGTTTGCTGTCGCTGCCTTGTGCCAGCGTCTGTAGCGGCGCAGGTGGATGTTCGGTGGCCAGTCCTTGTGGTGGCAGCACCACCAGCGGCTGGCTGCGTGAGCCTTGCGCCGAGAGCACATTAGCCGTGGTTTCCGGGTCGGCATTCCAGACCGGATCGGCGAGGCCGTCGAATACGGTCTTGAGCTGCTTGCCCCAGTTTTCGCGGATCATCTGGAAGTACTGGTTCTTTTCACCGATGGTGACGAAGCGGGTCACTGCCAGTGTATCGTTTTCGTACAACAGCATATCCAGCGGCAAACCAACCGAGACGTTGGAGCGCAGCGTTGAATCCATGGAAATCAGCGCGCATTTTGCCGCCTCGTCGAGCGACGAAGCCGGCGTGATGACGCGATCCAGGATCGGCTTGCCGTACTTCGATTCGCCGATCTGAAAATAGGTGTTTTCGTTGTGCGATTCGATGAAATTGCCGGCTGAATAAATTTGGAACAGGCGGCAACGCTCGCCCTTGATCTGGCCGCCGAAGATGATGCTGACGTTGAAATCGATGCCGAATTTTTCCAGTGCCTGCGCTTCGCGGTCGTGTACGGTGCGGATTGCCTCGCCGACGATTTGCGCGGCTTCGTACATCGAATCGACAGTCCAGATGGTTTTGCCGGCGGCATTCATGCGCTCGCCGATGACTTCCTTGACCGATTGCGAGATCGACAGGTTGCCGGCGGTCATGAGGACCATCAGGCGATCACCGGAATTCTCGAACACGCTCATCTTGCGCGCGGTGGCTACATGGTCGACACCCGCGTTGGTGCGTGAGTCGGAAAGAAAAACCAGGCCGGAATCGAGGCGCAGGGCGACGCAGTAAGTCATGGTGTCAGAGAAAAATGCAAAGTAAGGATTTTACAGGAACCCAACATCGTTTCCTGGTCAGGTTGCTACGGTTTTATTGGTTATGCAACAAGTTTTTACACATTCTCCTGCTGATTTCATTGATCTGATGGCAGTGTGGAAACATTCACCTGTACCGTCAGCGTTTCCTCGCCGCCGCCGCGTCGAACGCCGCGCACCGGCGCCGCCGAATCGTAGTCGCGTCCAATTGCTAGGCGACAATAATTGCTGCTGGCAAAGCAGGCATGGGTCACATCGATGCTGATCCAGCCTGAAAAATCGCGTTCCTGCACCCAGACATCGACCCAGGCGTGACTTTCCGCGTGATTGGTGTTGCCGGGGTCGATATAGCCCGATACGTAGCGCGCCGGGATGCCGACAGTGTGGCAGCAAGCGAGGAACAAGTGGGCGTGATCCTGGCATACCCCTGGCCTTGCGCCAGCGCGTCATCGGCGCTGGTGGTCACGGCGGTCGAGCCGCTTTGATAGGCAACTGCGGCGCAGATGGCCTGTGCCAGATCCAGCAATTGCCTGCTGCCGGCGCCCGCCTGAAGATGGCGATGGGCGAAGTCCGTCACGGCAACGGTGGGCTGCGTCAGTTGCGTTGGCACCGTAAATACCAACGGCGAAAATTCGCCCGGCTGCGGCAGGCGCCCCAAATGCAAAGGCGCAACCGCCACAGTGCCTTCGGCGATGATGCGCACCTCGTGGTGCGGCCGGGTGATGGTGAGCGTATGACTGAGATTGCCAAAGGCGTCGGTGAACGGATGGCGGGTGCCCGAGCTACGGATATTCCAGGCCAGCGTGCGCTGCTGTACCTCGGCACGCGGCGACAGGCGCAACTGCTGGATGGTGTAAGTCAGCGGAGCGGTGTAGTGATAGACCGTTTCATGCCGAATGGTCAATAGCATGGCGGCTCTGTCCTGGAAGCAGCGGTGACGCAGGTAGTGAAGTGCATGTCCGGCTTTCTGGCTGACGGGTTTGAAAATACTGCGTAAGCCGCGTTAACTGCCGCTTCCAGGTCATGGTGTTGCAAAGCTATGTATTCAACGGCACTAGGAAATCGCGGCTGATGCGGTTGCCGAGTTCGAAAACCCGCTCGAAGAAACGTGTCAGGTAGTCATGCAGGCCGGCATCGAGGATCTCGTCGAGATTGCTGAACTTCAGATCGGCGTGTAGCTTGCCGGCGAAGCGTTCGGTATCGGACGAAATGTCGTTGCGCACATGCTTCAGGTTGCCAACCACCTGTTCCATGCAAGCCAGCAATGAGCGTGGCATGTCCGGCCGCAGGATAAGCAAATCGGCCACGCGCGCCGGTGTGATCACATCGCGGTACACCTTGCGGTAGATTTCAAAGCCGGACACTGAACGCAGGATTGCCGCCCAGTAGTAGAAATCGACCTGCGGTTCGGCGATGGCGTCCTTGCGCTCTTCGGCGTGCTGCTGCTCCTTGCTCTGGACTTGCTGCTGGCCGTTTTTCTTGTAGGCCGCACCTTCCTTGGCGCCGTGAAACTTGACGTCGATGATGCGCGCGGTATTGTCGGCGCGCTCCAGGAACGTGCCGAGGCGGATGAAGTGAAACGCTTCGTCCTTGAGCATGGTGCCGATGGTGACGCCGCGCGATAGATGCGAACGGTGCTTGACCCATTCGAAGAATTCGCTAGGATTCTGCTCCAGCGCATCAGTCTGCAGGTAACCCTGCATCTTGATCCAGGTGGCATTCTGAATTTCCCAGGCCTCCGTGGTCAGCGCGCCGCGCACGGCACGTGCATTCTCGCGCGCCTGTTTCAGGCAGGAGGCGATCGAGGACGGATTGCTGGGATCGCGCACCATGAAATCGATCACGTCCTTTTGCGTCAGGACGCTGTATTTCTTGTCGAATGCCTGCTGCAGTTCGGAAATGCCGAGGATTGCGCGCCAGCCTTTTTCAGCATCTTCGACCGATTGCGGCAGCAAGCCGGTTTGCACGTGTACATCCAGCATGCGCGCTGTGTTTTCTGCCCGCTCGGTGTAGCGGGACATCCAGAATAAATGATCGGCGGTACGACTGAGCATGTTATTTCTCCAGAATCCAGGTGTCTTTGGTGCCGCCGCCTTGGGACGAGTTGACCACCAGCGAGCCTTCCTTGAGCGCTACGCGGGTCAACCCGCCGCGCACCATTGAGACGGTCTTGCCGGATAGTACGAACGGCCGCAGGTCGATGTGGCGCGGTGCAATGCCGGATTCGACATAGGTCGGGCAGGCGGACAACGCCAGCGTCGGCTGTGCGATGTAGCCATCCGGCTTGGCGATGACGCGCTGGCGGAAATCCTCGATTTCCTGCTTGGTCGAGGCCGGTCCAACCAGCATGCCGTAGCCGCCGGCACCGTGCACTTCCTTGACCACCAGATCCTTGAGATTATCGAGCGTGTACTGCAGATCTTCCTTCTTCCTGCACTGGAAAGTGGGGACGTTATTGAGGATCGGTTTTTCCGACAAATAGAACTGGATCATGTCCGGTACAAATGGATAGATCGATTTGTCATCGGCGACGCCGGTGCCGATCGCATTTGCCAAGGTCACGTTGCCGGCGCGGTACACCGACAGCAGGCCCGGTACGCCGAGCGACGAATCGGGGCGGAAGGCCAGCGGATCGAGGTAGTCGTCGTCGATACGGCGATAGATTACGTCGACTCGCTTGGGGCCGCGCGTGGTGCGCATGTAAACGGCGTTGTCGTTGACGAAAAGATCCTGCCCTTCGACCAGTTCCACGCCCATCTGCTGGGCCAGGAACGCGTGTTCGAAGTAGGCCGAGTTGTACATCCCCGGCGTCATCACCACCACGGTAGGATCGGTGACGCCGATCGGTGCGACCGAACGCAGATTGTCGAGCAGCATGTCAGGGTAATGCGCAACCGGCGCGATCTTGTGGCGCAGGAACAGCTCCGGGAAAAGCCGCATCATCATCTTGCGGTCTTCCAGCATGTAGGACACGCCGGACGGCACCCGCAGGTTATCTTCCAGCACGTAGAACTCGCCCTGGCCGGCCCGTACGATATCGACGCCGGCAATATGCGCGTAGATATCGGAAGCGACCGAGATGCCTTGCATTTCGGGGCGATACTGGGCGTTGCGGAAAATCTGTTCGGCGGGGATCACGCCGGCCTTGACGATGTTCTGGTCGTGGTAGATGTCGTGGATGAACATGTTGAGCGCTTTGACGCGCTGTACCAGGCCGGCTTCCAGAGTTGCCCATTCCTGCGCATGGATGATGCGCGGAATGATGTCGAAGGGGATCAGGCGTTCGGTGCCGGCGTCGTTGCCATACACGGCGAAGGTGATGCCGACCCGACGGAAAATCAGGTCTGCTTCGGCGCGTTTTCGGGCGATCGTTTCAGCGCTTTGCGCTGCCAGCCAAGTGGAGAATTCGTCATAGTGCGGACGCACCGACGAGTTGCCATCGGAATACATTTCATCGAAAAAATTTGCCATGATCTTGCTTTGCTGTGGTTTGATCGGAAACTATCAAGTAGCTATCAAGAAGCGTGCCCGTAGCATGCGGTTTGTCGCCGGCTGTTGCCGTTGGTTGCTTAATAAGCATTATCTTATTCAAAGATTAACACGGTGTAATGTGTTCTGAATAGATTTGTTTTCGGCGCAGCTACGTCCGCTCTTAGCAAATTTTGCGTAATCTGGGTGATGACCTCCGTGTTGATTTGATTGCAAAAAATAGTGTCAAATGCTGGCGATCCTGCTCAAACCCAAGGCTTCGGCGCCGGGACGGCGCACGGTGCGGGCATGTCGATTGAGGTGAACGCTGCCGGGCTGACGATTTCAAGATACTCCATGTCTTTGGAGTAGTCGAATAAAAAATGCACGATACCGGGGCGCTGATGCACGCAATCGCCAGCCTTGACCAGGGTTTCCTTGTCTTCATACATGAAGCGCGCCCAGCCTTTGAGCATGTACACGATGTGGAAATTCGCTTCATGCCGATGCCAGCCGGTGCCGACTTCCGGCGCCATGTTGGCTTTGACCAGATGGGCGACAACCTGGCCGCCGGTAGCGGCCGCGATGCCAAGGTCGCGATACAGGAAAAAATCGCGCAAGCCGCCTGACTCGAATGCGGTGTCGCCTTCGCAGACGTGGGAAAACAAGGTATGTGGGCTGGTTTCCGTATTTGTATCCATCGCGGCTATCCCTCCAGGTTAGTGAGCGTACAAGCTCTGCAGCGTTTCAGAACTCCACATCCAGTTCATTGATATCTTCCGGTTCGAGCTTGGCGGCCTTGATCCACTCCTGCATTTCCGACATCGAGATGATGCGCTTGCAATATGCGCTGCAGATGGAATCCAGTTTGACATCGTAGGTCAGGAATCGGGTAGCTACCGGGGCGTACATGGCGTCCGCCATGGAGCGTTCCTCGCCAAACAGAAAAGGTCCGCCATAGGTCGCCAGGCACTGTTTCCAGATGGTAGTGATGCGCTTGATGTCGGCTTCCGCGCGCGACCACACCTTGAAGTCGGGAAAACGCGCCTTGATATTCATCGGCAGGGCTGAGCGCAGGGCGCTGAAGCCGGAATGCATCTCGCCGCAGATTGAGCGGCAGTGGGCGCGCGCTGCACGATCGGCTGGCAGCAGTCCGGCTTTAGGCCGGATTTCATTGAGGTATTCGCCGATGGCCAAGGTGTCCCACACCACAATATTGCCGTGATACAGACAGGGCACCAGGATCGACGAGGATAGCAGGAGGATTTCTGCGCGGGCGTCCGGGTCGTCCGGCGAGATCATGTTTTCCTGGAATTCCAGCCCCGAAAACTTCGTCAGCAACCATCCGCGCAACGACCATGACGAATAGTTTTTGCTGGTAATGCTCAAGGTGGTCTTAGGCATGGCAATATTCTTCCGTATTGGGTCGAAAGCGATTTTGATTGGCAAACCGTTTCATAATGCTGAGCAAAGGCCGTGCCAGATAGTTGGGCATAGTTATTGCAGTTGAGTCGAATGCGGGTAGTCCAATAACAGGGTAGTCCCATGACGAAAATTTACCAGGCATATCAGGGCTATGCGGATCTCAGCGATCCGATGCGCGTACTGGCAGGTGCAGCGGCTCCCATGTTCAGCAACAAATGGCCGGGTTGGCCGGACAGTCTGGCGCTGCGTAAGATGGCGGCAGCCTGCGAAGTGTTTTCATGCACCCAGTTGACGCATCAGCGCCCTGCATTCGGGATCGACAGCGTGGAAGAGAACGGTTGCACGGTTTCGGTGCATGAAGAGGTGATTGAACAAACGCCCTTTTGTACTTTGTTGCGCTTCAGCAAGAGCAGCAATATAGAGCAGCCTCGCGTCCTGCTGGTGGCGCCGATGTCAGGCCATTTCGCGACCTTGCTGCGCGGCACTGTGGCAACTCTGCTGCGCGATCACGATGTCTATATCACCGACTGGCACAATGCCCGCGATGTCGCTTTGAGCGACGGTCGTTTTGGCTTCGACGAGTATGTCGCGCACCTGATCCGCTTTATCGAGACAATCGGTCCCGGCACACATCTGGTGGCGGTCTGCCAGCCGACCGTGGCGGCGCTCGTGGCGGTCTCGCTGATGGCGGCGGAACGCCATTCGGCGCAACCTGCCAGCATGACCCTGATGGCCGGCCCGATCGATACCCGCATCAATCCGACCGCAGTCAACCACTTGGCCAAAAGCAAGCCGATCGACTGGTTTGAAAAAATCTGGTCAGCACCGTTCCCGGTCGTTACGCTGGCAGCCAACGCCAGGTCTATCCCGGTTTCCTGCAACTGACCGCGTTCATGAACATGAACCTGGAGCGGCACATGAAGGCCTTTCAAAACCTGTATAACTATCTGGTCGAAGGGGAGGTGGAAAAAGCCAACACCATCAAGACTTTTTACGCCGAGTATTTCGCGATGTCGGATCTGGCCGCCGAGTTTTACCTGGAAACGGTGCAAAGCGTGTTTCAGGATCACGCACTGCCGCTGGGCGAGCTGCAGGCGCTGGGGCGCACCGTCGAACCAGCGGCGATTCGCCGCACGGCTTTGTTCACCGTGGAGGGTGAGAAGGATGATATTTGTGCGGTAGGCCAGACCGTGGCGGCGCAGGACATGTGCAGCGGCATTCGTCCGTACATGAAATCGCACCACGTGCAAACAGGTGTCGGGCACTATGGCGTCTTCAATGGCCGGCGCTGGGATAACGAAATTTATCCGCGCTTGCGGGATTTCATTCACAGTCATCATTAGGGTTTGCCAGCGGTTACGATTTCCCGCGATTTTTTTTCCGCTTTCCTTGTTGGCTAACTGAAGCGTTGCGGCAGAAGTTTTCAAGCTGAGTTCATAGATTGTTGCAGAGGATACCCATGTCAATTCACGTAGCACTCAATCATCTCACCACCTATCGCTACGAACGCCCGATCAGCCTGGGGCCCCAAATCATTCGCCTGCGGCCGGCACCGCATCGCCGCACCCGCATCCTCAGCTATTCGCTGCGGATCTTGCCGGAGCCGCATTTCATCAACTGGCAACAGGATCCGCAGGCGAACTACCTGGCGCGGCTGGTGTTCCCGGAAAAGACCACTGAATTCCGCATTGAGGTCGACCTGGTGGCCGAAATGTCGGTCCTTAATCCTTTCGATTTCTTTCTGGAACCCTACGCCGAGAAAGTGCCGTTCTCGTATGCGCCGGAACTGCAGAACGAGCTGGAGCCGTATCGCAAGAAATTGCCGCTGACGCCGTTGCTGCAGAAATTTCTCGACCAGGTGCCGCGCGAGCGCGTGCGCAGCGAGGATTTCCTGGTCAACCTGAACCAGAAGCTGGCGCAGATGATCAGCTACACGATCCGCATGGAGCCCGGCGTGCAAACACCGGAGCAAACCTTGCGCCTGGGTTCCGGATCCTGCCGCGATTCGTCCTGGCTGCTGGTGCAGATACTGCGTTATCTGGGATTGGCAGCGCGTTTCGTGTCGGGTTACCTGATCCAGCTGACGGCGGACCAGAAGTCGCTCGATGGCCCGTCCGGGCCGCAAGCCGATTTCACCGATCTGCACGCCTGGTGCGAAGTGTATTTGCCCGGCGCCGGCTGGATCGGACTCGATCCTACTTCCGGGCTGCTCGCCGGCGAAGGGCACATCCCGCTGTCATGCACGCCCGAGCCATCGTCGGCTGCGCCGGTCAGCGGCATGGTCGAACCATGCGAAGTGGTGTTCGAGCATGCGATGAGCGTCAGCCGGATCTGGGAATCGCCGCGCGTCACCAAGCCTTACAGCGAACAGCAATGGGCGGAGATCGAAGAGCTGGGACACGCCATCGACGACGATCTCGATGACCTTGACGTGCGCCTGACGATGGGTGGCGAACCGACTTTCGTGGCGCTCGACTATCCCGATGGCGATGAATGGAACACTGCCGCGATGGGCCCTACCAAGAAGCCTTTAGCGGCCCAGCTATATCACCGCCTGCGTCAACAGTACGCGGCGCAAGGCTTACCGCATTTCGGCCAAGGGAAATGGTATCCGGGCGAACAGCTGCCGCGCTGGGCGCTCAATTGCTACTGGCGCCGCGATGGCGAGCCGATCTGGAATACGCCGGAACTGATCGCCGATGAAACATTGCAGCAGGCGCCCGACGACGGCGTCGCCGAACGTTTTCTGCAAGGCGTCGCAGCGCGCCTGGTGCTGGATCGCCAGTACGTATTCGCAGCTTACGAAGACATCTACTACTATCTGTGGCGCGAGCGCCGCCTGGCGATCAACGTCGATCCATCCGATGCCCGCCTCGACGACAAACAGGAACGCGCCAGGCTGGCGCGGGTGTTTTCGCAAGGATTGCGCAAGGTCGCCGGGTTTGTCTTGCCGCTGGCACGCACGCCGGACGACAGCGGCTGGAAAAGTGGCAGCTGGTACTTGCGCAGCGAGTATTGTTACCTGCTGCCGGGGGATTCTCCGTTGGGCTATCGCTTGCCGCTGGATTCGCAGCCTTGGGTCAAGGAAGGCGACTTTCCCTATGTGCACCAAGCCGATCCGACCCAGGCGTTCCAGCCGCTGCCGATCGCCCAGCAGATTCGCCATCAATTGGCGACACCGGCTTTCGCCGCCGCAAAAGCTACGGTAAGCAATGGTGCCGGTGACGCACCAAAATACAGTTCGGCGTTCAATGGCGAGACGCACGCCGTGCCGGGGCCGTTCGAATCCGCCGATCAAATCGCACGAACCGCATTGTGTGCGGAAGTGCGGCAAGGCACCTTGTATTTGTTCATGCCGCCGCTGGCGCGCCTGGAAGATTATCTGGAACTGGTGGCAGCCATCGAAGCTACCGCCCAGGCGTTGCAGCAACCGATGTTGCTGGAAGGCTACGAGCCACCTTCCGATCCGCGCCTGGCGAAATTCAGCGTTACTCCCGATCCAGGCGTGATCGAGGTGAATATCCAGCCGATGCATAGCTGGACCGAGCTGGTGGCCAATACAAACTATTTGTACGATGTCGCTCGCGAGACGCGTTTGACCACCGAGAAATTCATGCTCGATGGTCACCACTCCGGCACCGGCGGCGGCAACCATCTGGTGCTGGGCGGCGCCACTACCGGCGATTCGCCGTTTCTGCGTCGGCCCGATCTGTTGCGCAGCCTCATCAGTTACTGGCATAACCATCCGGCGTTGTCTTATTTGTTTTCCGGCATGTTCATCGGGCCGACTTCGCAAGCGCCGCGCGTTGACGAGGCGCGCAACGATGCCGTGGTCGAGCTGGAGCTGGCGTTTGCCGAAATGGACAAACAGCTTGCCGTCGGCGAATGTGCGCCGTGGCTGGTCGATCGTCTGCTGCGCAATTTGCTGATCGACGTTACCGGCAACACGCACCGCGCCGAGTTCTGCATCGACAAACTGTATTCGCCCGACAGCAGCACCGGTCGCCTCGGCCTGCTGGAGTTGCGTGCTTTCGAAATGCCGCCGCATGCGCGCATGAGCCTGACCCAGCAGTTGCTGCTGCGTGCACTGGTGGCGCGTTTCTGGAAGACGCCGTACACGCCGCCGCGCCTGGTGCGCTGGGGCACCGAGCTGCATGACCGCTTCTTGTTGCCGCACTTTATCTGGCAGGACTTCTGCGACGTGATGGATGATATGCAGCAAGCCGGTTATGCACTCAAGCCGGAGTGGTTTGCGCCGCACTTTGAATTCCGTTTTCCAAAAATCGGCGATTTCGCAGTGAATGGCATCGCGCTTGAACTGCGTACCGCGCTGGAGCCGTGGCATGTGCTCGGTGAGGAAAGCCGTTCCGGCGGCAACGCCCGCTATGTCGATTCGTCGCTGGAGCGCTTGCAGGTCAAGGTGAGCGGCATGGCGCCGGATCGCTACGTGCTGACCTGCAACGGCGTGCCGGTGCCGTTGCAGCCCACCGGCAGGGTCGGCGAATTCGTCAGCGGCGTGCGCTACCGCGCCTGGCAGCCGCCGTCGGCGCTGCATCCGACCATTGGCATCGATTCGCCGCTGACCTTCGACCTGGTCGATACCTGGAACGGCCGCAGCCTGGGCGGTTGCCAGTATCACGTGGTGCATCCGGGCGGACGCAGCTACGAGACCTTCCCGGTCAATGCGTTCGAAGCGGAAAGCCGGCGCCTGGCACGCTATTTCCGTCTCAATCACACGCCGGGACCGATGCAGGTCAGCACGCCGATAGCGTCCATCGAGTTCCCATTTACGTTAGACTTACGTCACTTCTGACTAACCTCTGTCGTCAAGGATCTTCGAAGAGCACGTCATCCCCGCGTTTGCGGGAATGGCGTGCCGGAGTTTTTCGACTCCTTGATCCAGGTTGTCCCTAACCAATACAAGTGACGCAAGCGATCAACCATGTACCGGCGTTTACTCGAGAGTTATCCCGCAGAAGCAGATCGCTACGACGAGATGCTTGAGCCTGGCGGCCGTCTGCGGCCGCACTGGCGCACCCTGATCGATCAGTTGGAAGACCTGTCGCCGGAAATCCTGCGCCGACGTGCGCGCGAAGTGCGCGAAGCCATTGCCGCCGACGGCGTTACTTACAATGTTTATGCCGATCCACAGGGAGCCAACCGGCCCTGGGAATTGGATCTGTTGCCGCAGATCATTTCTGCCGAGGAATGGCAGACACTGTCTGCTGCAGTGACGCAGCGCGCACGCCTGCTCAATACGGTACTGGCTGATCTGTACGGCCCGCAAACATTGCTTTCAGAAGGCTTGCTGCCGCCGGCGCTGGTGTTCGGCCAGCATGGCTATCTGTGGCCGTGCCGCGGCATCGAACCGCCCGGCGGCATTCATCTGCATTTGTACGCGATTGACTTGGCGCGTTCGCCGGATGGCCATTGGTGGGTCATGTCGGATCGCACCCAAGGGCCTTCGGGCGCCGGCTACGCGTTGCAGAATCGGCAGATCATGTCGCGCGCGATGCCGGACATGGTGCGCGACATGCATGTGCAATCGCTGCTGAAATTCTTTCATACCCTGCACAGTAGCCTGAGCGCGTTGGCGCCAGCGGGCGGCGAGGCGCCGCTGGTGGTGCTGCTGACGCCGGGGCCTTACAATGAAACCTATTCCGAGCACGCATTCCTGGCGCACACGCTCGGTTTTCCGTTGGTCGAGGGCGCCGACCTGATGGTGCGCGGCGACATGGTGTATCTGAAAACGCTGAGCGGATTGCGTCGCGTGCATGCGATCCTGCGTCGGCTCGATGACGATTATTGTGATCCGCTGGAATTGCGCGCCGATTCGGCGCTCGGCATTCCCGGGCTGGTACAGGCGGCGCGTCTCGGTAATGTGCTGATCGCCAATTCGCTCGGCAGCGGCGTACTGGAGTCCGGCGCCTTGCACGGCTTCCTGCCGGCTATCTGCGAACGCTTGCTTGGTCAGCCCCTGGCACTGCCGGCGGTGGCGTCCTGGTGGTGCGGCGAGAAGCCGGCGCTTGAATACACCTTGGCCAATCTGGAACAACTGGTCATCATGCCGGCGTTTCCATCGATGCGGATGCAGCCGGTCTATGGCCACAGCCTGAATGCGCAATCGCGTCAGCGCCTGATCGAAAGCTTGCATGCGCAGCCGCACGCTTATGTGGCGCAGGAATGGGTGCGCCTGTCGCAGGCGCCGGTGCTGTCGCGCAGCGGCGAATATCGCCTGATGAGCCGTGCGGTGAGTTTGCGCGTGTTCGTAGTGGCTGCCGCCGACGGCAGCTACCACGTGATGCCAGGCGGTCTGACACGGGTTGCGCCCCGTCAGCGCAAGGATGTGGTGTCGATGCAGCAAGGGGGCGCCAGCAAGGATGTCTGGGTGCTTGGACAGATACGTCCGGAAATGGCTGATGCAACTGACGGGATTGGTACGCCGGTCGAGCATATCGATGAACGGCATCGCACGCTGGATGCGATTCGCAGCACCGTCGATATTTCATCGCATGCCGGCGAAAACCTGTTCTGGATGGGGCGCTATGCTGAACGGTGTGACAACCTCGCACATTTGCTGCGAGCCACCCTGCAACGCAGCCTGGATCTGCAGGGCGAGGCGCGTGAGACGTTCTATCAGTTATGCGAGATATGCCGTGGTCTCGGCATTGCGCTGCCGGAAGCCACCGCTGCGGGACGGCCGACGGTCGGCGCGATGCAGCAGGGCCTGATTGCCGCCATCGTCAATCCGGGCGCCGGCATCGGCATTGCCGGCAACCTGCGCCACTTGCATCACTGCGGTTACCAGGTGCGGGAACATCTTTCGCTAGATAACTGGCAGGCGCTCAACCGTATGCCAGGGCTGGTTGCGGAGGCCAGCGGTGCTGGCACACTGCCGGCCGCTGCCATGAACATGCTGAACAATGTGATCCAGGCCTGTGTCGGCCTGGCCGGCCACGCGCTGGATGACATGACGCGCGACGAAGGCTGGCATTTCCTGATGCTGGGACGGCACATTGAACGCATGACGCATCTAGCGACATTGTTCGGCCTGTTCCTGCGCATGCCTGAGGAGCGACAGAACCGCGCACTGCCGTGGCTGCTGGAATCTGCCAACAGCGTGGTGACGTATCGCGTGCGCTATCGGCGCGCGCCGGAGTGGTTGCCGGTGTTGCATCTGCTGGTGTTCGATGTCAGCAATCCGCATGGCATTGCGTTTCAATTCCAGATGCTGGAGCGCTATCTGAGCGATATCGGGGAACAGCTGGGAACGCTCAGCATGGACACGCCCGCACATTTGTCGGCCTTGCTGCGCGAGTTCGAGCTGCAGGATCTCAGCCACGATTCGCTGTTCCTGACGGACGCCAATGCGCGCCTGGTGCAACTGATGCGTGACGCCATCACCGGTGCTTTTGCGTTGTCAGATGAATTGGCGCGGCATTTCTTTACGCCGTTGAATGCGCCGGTCAGCCAGGGAGTTTCCTGATGAGTGAACACGTTTATCACATCCGCCACGATACGCATTACGCGTACTCGTTGCCGGTGCGCCTGTCGCACCAGATGCTGCGCCTGACGCCGCGTTCGCTGCCTTGGCAGACTTGTACGTCGCACGGCATCACCATCACGCCGGAACCGCAGCAGTTGCGGATGTTCCTTGACAGTTTCGGCAATCCGCTGCAATCGTTTTCGCTGGAAAGCGATCATAACGATTTGCGCGCGCTGGCCGAATCCTGGGTCACGCTGACACCGCGCCAGTTGCCACAAACCACGCTGCCATGGGAGCAGGTGCGCGAGACGCTGTCCTATCAGGCGGGGCGTTTCCTGCTGCCGGACGATCTCGAGGCCAGCCGTTATCTGTTCGAATCGGCGCACGTCAGGATCAAGCGCGAGTTCCTGGCTTACGCCGCGGAATCCTTTACGCCCGGCCTGCCTTTGCTGGCCGGCATTGAAGCCCTGATGACACGGATTTTCCGCGAATTCACCTTCGATCCGCTGGCCACCACCGTATCCACACCCGTCACCGAAGTCTTCGCCACGCAACGTGGCGTGTGCCAGGACTTTGCACATTTCATGCTGTCCTGCCTGCGTTCGCTGGGACTGGCGGCGCGCTATGTCAGCGGCTATCTATTGACAGAACCGCCACCCGGACAAGCGCGCCTGATCGGCGCCGATGCCTCGCATGCCTGGGTATCCGTGTATTGTCCCGGCAGCAATGGCGAGGGCAACAGCTGGATCGACGCCGACCCGACCAACGGGATTTTTCCAGACACCAGTCACATCACGCTCGGCTGGGGCCGCGATTTCCTCGACGTCTCGCCGCTGCGCGGCGTGCTGATCGGCGGCGGCCAGCAAACCATGGATGTGGCGGTGACCGTGTTGCCTGGGCATGAAGCGCCAGGTTTCGGTTTTGCGGTCTGACTATTTTTTTCAGGAACTCAAGGCGCGCGCACATGATGCACCAGCGTCACCGCGCGTGGGTCGGGCGGTGGCGTCAGCAGGCTGACGACGACCAGCGCCAACATGCCTGCCGGGACACCGAAAATGCCTGCCGCCATCGGCGCGATATGGAACCATTGGCCGCCGATCGATCCGCCCAGTGCTGGATACGTGTGCAGCATGTAATAGATGCAAGTGCTGAAGCCGACCGCCATGGCGGCGATTGCGCCTTGCTGGTTGCCGCGTTTCCAGAACACGCCTAGCGCCAGTACGGGGAATAAGGTCGAAGCCGCCAGCGAAAACGCCGCGCCCACCATCGACAGAATGTCGCCCGGTTTCAGTGAGGCGGTATATGCCGCCAGCAACGCCACCACCAGCAACAGCAGCTTGGACACCGTCACGCGCTTGGCAGTGGAGGCGTGCGGGTCGATCATCTTGTAATACACATCGTGCGACAAGGCATTCGAAATCGTCAGTAGCAAGCCATCCGCAGTAGACAGTGCCGCTGCCAGCCCGCCGGCCGCGACCAGTCCTGAAATGTAATATGGCAGGCCAGCGATCTCTGGCGTCGCCAGCACGATCATGTCGCCGTCCAGCGTAATCTCCGACAGTTGTACGATGCCGTCGTGGTTGAAGTCGGTAATGCTGACCAGCGGATTGGCCTTGTCGATATTGGCCCAGTACGATACCCATTCAGGCAGGTGAGCGTACTGTGAACCCACCAACGAGGTGTAGATATAGTATTTGACCAGCACTGCCAGCGCCGGCACCGTCAGGTAGATCAGCAGGATGAAGAACAGCGTCCAGAACACCGACTTGCGGGTTTCCTGCACCGATGACGTGGTGTAGTAGCGCATCAGGATGTGCGGCAGGGAAGCGGTGCCGAGCATCAGGCAAAACACCAGGGCCAGGAAATTGTTGCGTTTGATATCCGACGCTTCCGGCGTACTGCCTGGGAACGGCGTTGCCTGCGGCACCGGCGGTTCGGCGCGCGCCAGGTTGCTGGCTTTTTCTTCCAGCCACTTGCGTTCGGCTTCTTCCGGTGTTTTTGGATAACTGTTTAACGCTCGGTTGGCGGCGCGGATCTCGATCAGGGAGCTGTTGTTGCGTTTCAACAGTTCGAGATGCTGTTGTGCTTCGATACGGCCCAGTTCCCAGGATTTGGGCAGGTTGCGCACGCGATTGTCATAGTCGTCGGCGTTGGCCTTGAAGATCGCCCGCACTTGCAGCTCTTTCGGATCGGTATCGAGTTTTTTTTCGATCTCGGTGATCTGCGACAGCACCGAACCATAGGAAATCTGCGCCACCGGATTGTTCGTATGTTCGGCCGACAGCCAGACTACCGGGATCAGGTAGGCGAACAGGATGATGATGTACTGCGCCACCTGGGTCCAGGTAATCGCCCGCATGCCGCCGAGGAAAGAGCAGACCAGGATGCTGGCCAGGCCGAGGAAGATACCAACCGAAAAGTCGACGCCGGTAAAGCGCGAGGTAATCAGGCCGACGCCGTAGATCTGCGCCACTACATAGATGAATGAAATCACCACCGTGGCGATCACGCCGAGTATCCGTATCGGATTGCTGTTGGTGCGGCCGCGGTAGCGCGCCGCCAGAAAATCCGGAATAGTGTACTGGCCGAACTTGCGCAGGTATGGTGCGATCAGCAACGCCACCAGGCAGTAACCGCCGGTCCAGCCGACGATGTAGGCCAGACCGTCGAAGCCTTGCAGATAGAGGCCGCCGGCCAGGCTGATGAAGGTGGCGGCGGAAATCCAGTCGGCGGCAGTCGCCATGCCGTTGAACAGCCCGGCACGCGGCGACCGGCGACATAGTATTCTGAAACATCCGAAGTACGGCTCATGATGCCGATGCCGGCATACAGGACGATGGTCGCAAACATGAACAGATAGCCGATCCAGGTGCGTGGCAGGCCTTCCTTCTCGAGGATCGCCAGCACTACCAGCAGCACAATGAAGCCGCCGGTGTACCAGCCGTAGTAGCGGACCAGGCGCCAGAAAAAAGATCTGTCGCTCATTGCTGTCCGGCGCCCGGATAACGTTTATCTATTTTTCGCATTTGCCAGGTGTAGACCGCCACGATCAGCAGATAGGCCAGCGCCAATCCCTGTGCCACCATATAAAACGACAAAGGCCACCCGAACAAGCTCATGCCCGACAGCTCGCGCGCAAAGTAGATGACGCTGAAGGTCAGTGTGAACCAGACCAGCATAAGTGTCAGCGTCAATCGCCTGGTGCTTTGCCAGTGGCTTGCGGGTTGCCGTAGATGCGATTTGAATAGTTGCATGCGAGTCCAGGGTTCGGTTGGGGCGATTGCTGTTAATGGAAATCCGAATTGATGTCTAACGGCGATTTTTGCTGCAAGCGAAAGCTGACGCGGAACAGGCTGCCTGGCTGTTCGGCATCGTTGCTGTGCGGATTGTATGAAATCGTCACGTCGGCATTGTGCTGCTGGGCGATCTCGCGCACGATCGCCAGTCCCAAGCCGCTGCCGCCGCGGCTGCTGTCAAGGATACGGTAGAAACGGTGGAAGACGTGTTCGCGCTCGGCAGGTGGAATGCCAGGGCCGGTATCCTCGATTTCGAGGATCGCCAGTCCGGCTTCCGGTTCACCGCGTACGCGCACGGTGACGCGGCCTTCAACCGGCGTGTAATGCAGCGCATTGTCGATCAGGTTGCCGAGCAGCTCGCGCAGCATCAGTGGATTGCCAAGCACCGGCAACGGCTCGTCGGCCTGTTCGAAGCCGAGGTCGATACGCTGCGTGAACGAGGCCTGTACCCAGTCTTGCACGACGGCGCGGGCGAATTCGGACAAGTCGATCTGAAGGAAAGGTGCGCTCTCCTGCGATTGGTTTTCGGCGCGCGCCAACGATAGCAATTGATTGACCAGCCGGGTTGCCGATTCCGAGCTTTTCGCCAATTGTTCCAGTGAACGATGGATGTCGTGCGCGCTGGTCTGGCGCAGCGCCAGCTCGGACTGCATGCGCATTCCTGCCAGCGGCGTTTTCATCTGGTGCGCGGCATCAGCAATGAAACGCTTCTGGGTTTGGATCGACAGCGACAGGCGCGAAAGCATATCGTTAAGCGAGCGCACTAGCGGCGAAATTTCTTCCGGTACCTGGCCTGAATCGATAGGGCTCAGATCGTCGGGGCGACGCGCGCGAATGCGTTGCTGCAATTCGGACAATGGCGACAGACCGCGCGACAGAGCAAACCAGATCAACGCCAGCGCAATGGGCAGGATCAGGAATTGCGGCAGGATCACGCCTTTGATGATTTCATTCGCCAGGCGTGCCCGCTTTTCCAGCGTCTCGCCGACCTGCACCAGCACCAATTTCGGCTGGTCCGCGCTGCTGGCGGCGTTGCGCATGTCGACGTAGGTGTAGGCGATCCGTACGTCACTGCCGTGCATGGAGCTGTCCAGAAATTTGACTGCGCCAGGATGCGAGGTTTCTTCCTCCAGTGGAGGCAGGTGCATTTCGCGGTCGCCATCAATGTATTCGCCGCGCGGGCCGGTAATCAGGTAATACACGTTATCGACATCGTCGGCGCGCAGGAAATCGCGCGAGGTGCCGTTCAGGCGTGTCGTGATCCTGCCGTTGACGGTGACGACTTGTTGCGACAACACCGTGACGCTATCGTCCAGCGCCTGGTCGAATGGCTGGTTGGCAATCGATTTGGCAACCACGTAGGTAATCGCGATGCTGATCGGCCACAGCAGCAACAGCGGCACCAGCATCCAGTCCAGGATCTCGCCAAACAACGAGCGCTGCACCCGTTCCTCTGTTTGCGTGACTGGATGGCTGGACGGAGCCGGCTGCGCAGCCATGGATTGAGCGTCGCGCATGATGCAGCAGTCAGCGGCGGCCAGATGTGTCAGGCGAGAACGGCGGAGCAGTGCCAGCGCTGAGGGCATTGGTCACCTGCGGTTCGACGATTTTTTCCAGGCAGTAGCCCAGGCCGCGCACCGTGGCGATGCGCACGCCGCCGCCTTCGATTTTCTTGCGCAGGCGATGCACATACACCTCAATCGCATTGTTGCTGACTTCCTCGCCCCATTCGCACAGATGGTCGACCAGTTGCTCTTTCGAAACCAGGCGACCGGTGCGTTGCAGCAACACTTCCAGCAAGCCGAGTTCGCGCGCCGACAGGTCGAGCATCTGCTCGTTGATGTAGGCGATCCGTCCGACCTGGTCATAGCTCAGCGGCCGTGCTTGATCACGGTCGGGCCGCCGCCGGCGCCGCGGCGGGTCAGCGCCCGCACGCGGGCTTCCAGTTCGGACAGTTCAAACGGTTTGGCCATGTAGTCGTCGGCGCCGAGATCGAGGCCTTTCACGCGTTGCTCCAGCGAATCGGCGGCGGTCAGGATCAATACCGGCAAGCGCGAATTCCTGGCGCGCAAACGGCGCAGCACTTCCAGTCCGCTCATCTTCGGCAGGCCGAGGTCGAGGATCAGCAAATCGAAATCTTGGGTCGACAGCGCGGAATCGGCCTCCATGCCGTTCATGACGCAATCGGTGGCATAGCCGGACTGACGCAGCGAACGTGTCAATCCGTCGGCCAGGACGCTGTCGTCTTCAGCAAGCAAAATACGCATGGTGTGTGTAATTTTCCGTGTACGGTAGGTGGGCAGGGCCGGCGCTGCCGCTGACTCCTATCCACTAGTCTATGGCGTTTCATTCTTGGCAGCAAGGCCGCTCTGAAATCCTCCCCGTTTGGTATAATCGGTGCCCTTTGATTTCTACGGACGCGGTTTGCCGCTTCGATGCAACGACTCCTGATACTCCTGCTGATCTGTTTGCTGCCAATGCAAGTCTTTGCAGGCACAGCCGCATCTCAGGCGGATGTGGTGGCGACGCTGGCTTTTAGTGCTCAGCAGCATGAGTCTGCAACACAGTGCAGCATTGCCGACGATTGCAGTTCGCAGGATACGCTTGTCGACGATCTCGAGATGCATGTCGATCTTGGCGACGAAACCGTACCGGCTTTCCCCTTTGTATTTGCCGCCGCAACCATCGCTGCAGCGCCCGCGCTGAGCAACGACAAGGCGCGCCAACCACCGTTCCTGCCACCGGCAGGGCCTCCCCCCAGAGCATAAGCGCCGTTTCACCGGCCCGGATTTGATATCCGGCGGTCGGCGCGTTCCCATCTGCCGGCAATCAACCGGCACATCCATGCATCCATTGCGTTGTCAGGCGTGCTGATTCAGTACGCTGATCGGCGTCTTTCCCGAGCCGTGTCAGCGCCTTGGCTTGCATGTGCAGTTTCAAAAATCAGCGGTACGCATGTATAGCCATGTCCGACATGGCATCAAATCTCAGGAGAAAGTATGAAGAAATTATTTGTCGCGCTGATCGTCGTCGTCATGACGCTGTCAGCCGGAATCTCAACCGTAGAAGCCAAACGCATGGGCGGTGGCGGCTCGTTCGGCAAGAAGTCGCAAAGCATGAACCGCCAGGCAGCGCCGGCGCAAAACCAGGCAACGAATGCCGCCAAACCGGCTGCCGCAGCAGCGGCGCCGGCAGCAGCCGCAGCGGCCAAGCCAAGCATGTGGAAAGGCTTGCTGGGCGGTGCATTGCTGGGCTTGGGCCTGGGCGCGCTGTTGTCCAGCCTGGGCTTGGGCGGCGCGATGGCCAGCATGATCAGCAACATATTGATGATTGCGCTGTTCGCATTTGCCGCGATGTTCATCTACAAGCTGGTACGTCGCAAAATGGGTAATGGTGCAGCCGGCAACACTGGCAACAACGGCATGCAGCCGGCCTTCTCAACTCCGGCGCCATCCAGCTTCACGCCGGAAATCGCTTCGCGCATCGAGCAACCGATGCAACGCACCGCATTTGATGCAACGCCTGCAGCGACCGCTGTCGGCGCCGGTGCAATGGGTGCGGCAGCCTGGGCGTGCCTGCGGATTTCGATACGGCCGGTTTCCTGCGTCACGCCAAGACCTACTTCCTGCGTTTGCAGGCAGCCTGGGACAAGGCCGACAGCAACGATATCCGTGAATTCACGACACCGGAAATGTTTGCCGAACTGCGCATGCAACTGCAAGAGCGCGGCGCTTCGGAAAACCATACCGACGTCGTCACGCTGGATGCTGAACTGCTCGGCATCGAAACTCTCGATAATGAATATCTGGCGAGTGTCCGCTTCAGCGGCATGATCAAGGAAGACGGCGCCAGTGTTGCAGCGCCGTTCGCCGAGGTCTGGAATCTGTCCAAACCAAGTGCCGGCCAGGGCGGCTGGATTCTGGCTGGCATCGAGCAAGTTGAGCAAATCAGCTGACATCAGCTGACATTAAGCAGCAGGTAATTGCAGTTTGAAAGCCGCCGGCGACACATTGCCGGCGGCTTTTTCGTTTTCTGGTGGCACAATATGGGGTTTTCAGGATACTGCTAAAGGAGTTTCAATGAGTTTGCCAGCGAGTTCGTCAGCGACGACCCCGGGTTCCGCCGTGATTTTGACCGGCGATCGTCCGACCGGCCCTTTGCATCTAGGCCATTTCGTCGGCAGCTTGCGCAATCGCGTGGCTTACCAGAACGACTACCAGCAGTTCATCATGCTGGCCGACGCCCAGGCCTTGACCGACAACATGGACGACACCAACAAGGTACATCGTAATGTGGTGGAGGTGGCGCTGGATTACCTGGCAGTCGGCATCGATCCAACCCGTTCGACGATCCTGATCCAGTCGCAGATTCCTGAGTTGGCGGAATTGACTTTTTATTATCTGAACCTGGTGACTGTGGCGCGGCTGGAGCGCAATCCGACGGTCAAGGAAGAAATCCGCCTGCGCGGTTTTGAGCGCGATATTCCGGCCGGCTTCCTGACTTATCCTGCCAGCCAGGCTGCCGATATCACGGCGTTCAAGGCTGCGATTGTGCCGGTCGGCGAAGACCAGATTCCGATGATCGAACAAACCAATGAAATCGTGCGGCGTTTCAACCGCATCGCTGGTCGCGATATTCTGGTCGAAGCGAAGGCGCTGGTGCCGGAGATCGGGCGTTTGCCGGGGATCGACGGCAAGGCGAAGATGAGCAAGTCGCTTGGCAATACGATCAATCTGGGGGCGACGGCCGATGAGATTCGGGCGGCGGTGAAAAAGGTATATACCGATCCCTTGCATCTGCGGGTGGAGGATCCTGGCCATATCGAAGGCAACGTGGCATTCCTTTACCTGGATGCATTCGATCCGGATCAGGCGGGTTTGGCGGAAATGAAGGCGCACTATGTGCGCGGCGGCTTGGGCGACAGTTTGGTGAAAGCGCGTTTGGAGGCTTGCTTGCAGGACTTGCTGGCGCCGATTCGGGCGCGGCGCGAGGAGCTGGCGAAGGATCGCGGGCATGTCTTGCAGATACTGAAAGAGGGTACCGCCAAGGCGCGTGAAGTAGCGGCAAAAACCGCCGATGAGGTCAAGGCGGCTTTGGGTTTGACCTACTTCTAAATCTTTGTATCGGCATAAATTGTGGTCGGGTTATTGCATGCAGCGAGCATGCAGTCGAAGTGTGTGCCACGACTAAGCAGTTAAATGGGGTCAGAGTTTTTTTCGCGGCTTCTTGCGAAAATTACACTTCCCGCGCAGCTCTGACCCCATTTAACGAACCACGGAGTAAATACAGCGGCGCATCTTCCGTTATTGCGCAGCAGAACCCGTCACATTATTCCCCAGTTGTCCCTGCTCCGGAAACAACTCCCCCAACACCCCACGCAACCACCGATTCGCCGGATCCAGTTCGGCGTTGTCGTGCCAGTACAGGTAGACATCCAATGGCGGTGTCGGCAGCGGTAGCGGGTAAATCCGGTTCGGCAGGTTGATGTTGGCGATTTGGGCGTAGTGTTCGGGCATGGTGGTGAGCAGGTCGGAATTGCTGACTACCTGGCAGGCTGCGAAATAGTGTTGGCAGCGCAAGCCGATGTGGCGTTGGCGGCCGATGCGGGCCAGTTCTACGTCTTCGACACCGGGACCGGTGCGGCGCGAGGAGACCAGGATGTGGTTTTGGGACAGGTAGGTTTCCAGGTCCAGTCCTTTTTTCAATGCAGGATGATCCTGGCGCGCCACCACCACCAACGCATCGCGCGATAGTGGCGTGCTGCGGATTTCACCGGGGCGCTGCAGCAGCACATCGACAGCGATGTCCAGCGTACCGGCGGCCAGTTCCGATTCCAGTTGCCGTCTTTCCACCCGCACCGAATTGATTTCAATCAGCGGCGCCTTCGCCTGCAACAGCTGCATCAGCGGCGGCAGCAAGCGCGCCTCCAGCACGCCCGGCAGGCCCAGGTTGAAACTGCGGCGCGTGGTCGCGGGATCGAACTGGTTGCCGTGCTTGACGCTGACTTCCAAGGTTTGCAACGCCTGTCGCACCGGACCGATCAACGAACGCGTCATCGGTGTCGGCAACATGTTGCTGCCTTGTCGAATGAATAACGGATCGCCCAGCAAGTCGCGCAGCCGCGCCAGCGCGTGGCTGACCGCCGGCTGGGTCAGGTTGAGGGCCTTCGCCGCGCGCGTGATGTTGCCCTCGGCGTAGATGGTGTCGAGCACCACGAACAGGTTGAGATCGATGCGGCTGATATGCATGAGATTAATTATTGTCTATATAAATCATTCATTTGATGAATTATAGCGACTGCGGCACACTTGGCAGAACTATTCAACAGTCGAGGACGCCATGGATTTTGCCTATTCGCCGAAGGCGCGCAACTATATCGAGCGGCTCAATACGTTCATGCGCGAGCACGTCTTGCCGGCCGAAGCCGACTATTTCAGCCAGCTGAAACGCGGTCCGCTGCCATGGAATGTGCCGCCGGTGATGCTGGCCTTGAAGGCTAAAGCCAAGGAGGCTGGCTTGTGGAATCTGTTCCTGCCGGATGAGGAGTTCGGCGCTGGACTCAGCAATACCGATTACGCACCGCTGGCCGAAATCATGGGCCGCTCGTTCATCGCGCCGGAAGTCTTCAACTGCAACGCTCCCGATACCGGCAACATGGAAGTGCTGGCCAAGTATGGTTCGCCCGAGCAACAGACGCAATGGCTGAAGCCGTTGCTGGCTGGCGAATACCGTTCGGCATTTTGCATGACCGAACCGGAGGTGGCATCCAGCGACGCCACCAACATGCGCGCCACCGCGCTGATCGATGGCGACGAAGTGCTGCTCAACGGCCGCAAATGGTGGAGCACCGGTATCGGGCATCCGAACTGCAAGTTCGTGATCTTCATGGGCCTGACCTATCCCGACGGCCCCAAGCATGCGCGCCATTCGATGGTGATCGTGCCGATGTCGACGCCCGGCGTGAAAATCGAAAGGATGCTGCCGGTATTCGGCGCGCTGGATGAACCGTATGGCCATGGCGAAGTCAGTTTCACCAATGTCCGCGTGCCGCTGACCAATATCATCGCCGGTCCGGGACGCGGTTTTGAAATCGCCCAGGGCCGCCTCGGGCCGGGCCGCATCCACCACTGCATGCGCGCGCTCGGCGCCGCTGAAGTGGCGTTGGAAATGTTGTGCAAGCGCGCATTGACACGCACTGCCTTCGGCAAGCCGCTGGCCGATCTCGGCGGTAATGCCGACATCATCGCCAATGCGCGCATGGCCATCGAGCAATCGCGCTTGCTGACCTTGAAGGCAGCGTGGATGATGGATACCGTCGGCGCCAAGGCGGCGATGAGCGAAATCTCGCAGATCAAAGTAGTGGCGCCAAGCGTGGCCCAACTGGTGATCGACCAGGCGATCCAGATTCATGGCGGTGCCGGCGTTTGCGACGACTTGCCGCTGACCGCCTTGTTTGCCTACGCCCGCGTGCTGCGTTTGGCGGATGGGCCGGATGAGGTACACCGCGCGCTGATCGCCAAGCTGGAACTGAAAGCGCAAGCGACTAAATTTGCTGCACAAGGAGAGCCTGTATGACCTTGATCGACCAAGCCGGTGCTGTGCGCAGCGGCGAAGAACTGGATGTCGCCGCCGTCGATGCTTTCCTGAAAGGCGTTGACCACAACCTTGAGGGCGTGCCGACAGTAAGCCAGTTTCCTGGCGGCGCCTCCAACCTGACTTACTTGCTGAGTTACGCCAACCGCGAGCTGATCCTGCGCCGCCCCCCGTTCGGCGCCAAGGCCAAATCGGCCCACGACATGCTGCGCGAAGCCAATATCATGACCGAGCTGAAGCCGGTCTATCCCTATGTGCCAAGCGTGTTTGCGACCTGTCAGGATCGCGCGGTGATGGACAGCGATTTCTATGTGATGGAGCGGCTGCGCGGCATCGTCCTGCGCGACAAGCTACCCGAGGGCCTGGCGCTGAGCGAGGCCGAGACGCGCCAACTGTGCCTGAACGTGATCGACAAGATGATCGCGCTGCACCAGGTTGATTACCAGGCTGCCGGCTTGGCGCACCTGGGTAAAGGCGACGGTTATGTGCAGCGGCAGATATCCGGCTGGAGCGAGCGTTATCGCAAGGCACGCACCGATAACGCGGTCGATTTCGAAGAAGTGATGCGCTGGCTGGCCGACAAGATGCCGGCCGGCGATGTTGCCACCTGCCTGATCCACAACGATTTTCGTTTCGATAACGTGGTGTTGAATCCTGACGATCCGCTGCAAGTCATCGGCGTGCTGGACTGGGAAATGGCGACGCTCGGCGATCCGCTGATGGACCTTGGCAACGCGCTGGCCTATTGGGTACAGGCCGACGACGAACCGCAATTCAAGCAAATGCGACGCCAGCCGACCCATTTGCCGGGCATGCTGACGCGCAAGGAAGTGGTGGCCTACTATGCCGAGAAAACCGGTTACCGCACCGATCATTTCGATTTTTATGAAATCTACGGCCTGTTCCGACTGGCGGTGATTGTGCAGCAAATCTATTACCGCTTCCATCACGGCCAGACCAAGAATCCGCAGTTTTCATTCTTTGTCCACGTCACCAATTATCTGGAACAGCGCTGCAAGAATCTGATCGCGCAGTCGACGCTGTTGAATACATGAGTGCCATCTATCTGGTGCGCCACGGCCAAGCCAGCTTCGGTGCGGCTGACTATGATCAGCTGTCCGAACTGGGTGTGCGCCAGTCCACATTGCTGGGGCAGTGGCTGGCGCAGACCGGGCAGGACATGCCGTTGCTGGTCACCGGCAGCCATCGCCGTCATCAGCAAAGCAGTGCGGCTTGCCTGGCAGCGCTGTCGCACAACTGCGGTACAAGCGCGCAACAGCAGTTGCAAGATCCCGGCTTCGATGAATTTGATCACCAACAAGTACTGCTGCGCCTGATGCCGCAGTTTGCCGATCGTGCCGTGCTGGC